>DAINDC010000299.1:0-7054 GCA_036732085.1 Fibrobacterota bacterium
TTCAAGGCCGGAATCGGTGTTGCGGTTTTCATGATAAGACAACTTTATTTTTTGGCATTGTCTTCGGCATGGAGGCCGCCCTGGTATCGTCAGACGGATTCCGTGCTTGAGCCGGCTTTTGCAGTCTGTAGACGGCCAGGAAGAGTAGAAAACCGATCGCAAAAACCAAGGCGCCCACGGAAAGGTGGAAGGTGGTGGGAACGGGCGCCTTTCCGCTCCAAATCGTGAACATCCCCAGCAGGCATTGGACCAACAGCACCAAGCCGAGAAAACCGGCCAGGACTTTCACTTTCATGACCTGGCGAGGAGATTTGCAAACGATTCCAATCAAGAGCGCGCCAAGCACCATCACAAGAAACGCGCCGATCCGGGTATGGATAAAATTGACCACTATACCAAAGTTCCAAAAGGGCGGAACAACCTGTCCAAACGCCGAAGGAAAAGTGGGGATGGACAATCCCGCATAGCTATGGCGCATTACGGCGCCAATCAGGATTTGCAGGAAGACGACGCCGCAAAAGAAAAAGGTGATCATTTGTTCCGGCACTTGCCACCGGATGGGATCCGGATCCGCATCGATCCAGGTTTTCGACGTGGCGAAAGCCATGAGCACGGTGACCATGAAAAAGATTTCCGCCGTACAAGCATGGGCCGCGGAGACGGACATGGGCAATTTGAACTTGACGGTAAGGCCTCCCAGCACACCTTGGACGATGACCAGCAGCAGGGCGATGATGCCGGCCGCGCGAAGCCAGCGGCGCTTGTCCCAAATCCAGAAGGCGAGGCAGTTGACTATGGTGAGCAAGCCAACCAAGGAGGCGAAGAGCCGGTGCCCATGCTCATAAAAAATTCCGCCCTTCATCATGGAGGGAGGAAAGGTGAACATGTTTTGCCCGAAGGTGGTGGGCCAATCCGGAACCGACAAACCGGAGTTGGTACTCGTGACCATGCCACCGGCGAACAAAAGCAGAAAGGTGGAAACGGAAAGCGCCAACCCGAAAAAATGCAGGGAGGCCCGATAGGGAGCTGGCGTGGTAGGATTCATAACGTTGAGGGTGCCATGAAAGGCCGTTGAATGTATCAATTTCCAGGAAGGCTGGCTAACAAGGTTTGCCGGTCTTATTCGCACTTGACTATAGGGTTAGCCTAAACCGGCGTTGCAGCATAAGCCTTAAGCACGAAGAAGATGATCACCCCGGTTACGGACACATAAAGCCAAATGGGAAAGGTTTTACGAGCCAATTTCCGATGGGTGTCCAAGCGTCCGGTAAGTGCAAAAAAGAAAGTGGCCAAAACCATGGGCAAGGCGACGATGGAAAGGAGGATATGGGAGACGAGAATGGAAAAATAGACCGGGCGAATCAGGCCTTGTCCCATAAAATGGGAATCTCCATGCACGCTATGGTAAACGATATAGCAAACCAGGAAAACCGAGGAAAAAACAAAGGCCGATTTCTGGCAAAAGGCATGCAAGGTTCGATTGCCTGCGCGGATGGCGAGGTAGCCGCGGATAAGAAAAACCGTGGTGATGGCATTGAGACCGGCATTTACGGCGGGCAGGAAGTCCAAAGAGGTGGGTCCTCCCACTCCGCGACGGAAATAAAGCAACCAGAAGAGAAAGGCCACGGCCAAAGCGCTGATTAAAAAATTGAGACTCATGAAAAGACGGCTGCTCATAAAATTCCTTTACCAGGGCCGTCCTGCGGGAACGGAATCGGGAAAATAGGTTCGAACCAAGTTCAGCCGTTCGCCCTTGGACTTTTCGATTTTAAGTCCGCCCTTCTGCAGGCAAGCCAATCCCCCGGCCACAATCCCGAACTCGATGGCATGGCGAAGGCGCAATGGGCAGATTTGCAAGAGTTCGCGTTCGATATGGATTTCCCCCTTGGGGAAGAAATCGTCGGAGAGGATCTGCAGCATCAGGTCCGATAGGAGGCCGGCCAGGAAATTATCGCCCGCGCCGGAGGTATCACCGGAGTTACGGCTGCGATCGCCGGCCATGGCCACCAGGGCCGGATTCGCGGGAGCATACCCTTCGGTCCGGCCGAAAATCCCCCCCCGGGATCGATAATAGACTTCCCCCGGTCCCCGGGTCACCACCGCGGCCGTGAGCCCGCGCGCGAACAGGGCGGAAACGCATTCCTCCACGCCGGAAAGCCCGGCCAGGCGCCGGATCTCCTCCGCATTCGCAACCAGCAGATCGATATCCGGATAGGCCTCGCCCGCTCCCAGAGACCAGGGTCGACCGGGTGCGGATTTTTCCGAAACGGAATCGAAAACCGTGGCGACCACATTCAAGGCGCCGCGATGGCGGCCTTTGGCCAGCAAGGCGGGAAGCTCGGCATGCAAGGCCGGAACCATGGCCGTGCCCGCATAGACATTGAAGGTGGCCTGGAAAAAACTTTCGCCCAGGATGGAGGCATCGCATGCGACCGTGCCCGGATCGTTCAGAAAGAACCGATCGCCATGGCCTTGCTGGGCACGAGGATCGTTGCAGACCATGGTGGTGGCGGTGCGGCCGGGACGTTGACGAAAGCAGGTCATGTCCAGCGGCGTTTGCGCCAGGAGATGGCGTAGACGAGACCCGGCGGAATCATCTCCGGAAAGGCCATAATAGGTGACCGGGACCTTGGCGGGCTTGAGCAATTGGGAGGCGACGGCCATGGAAACGAGGCCCGGGCCGCCGGCATTGAATTCCGGAATTCCGGATCGGCCTGTTTCCATCGCCTTAGCAGAGACCGCGGCGTTCACATCGGCCGGAACCATAGCCGTCAAATCGGCCAGCACGTTCTCCCATGGTTTTCCGGCATAGCGCAGGAACGCCTCGAGGTTGAGGACCTTGCCCATCTCCAAGCCCCCGTCGCCGGGAACCTGCGCATGATATTGCAAGGCCTTCGATGAAGCGAAGTCGATATCGGAATGGATGAAATCGAGGAGGCCGTGGCCGGCGCCATGGATCCGGAAGGCGCTGCTAGCCATGCCGGGAAGGGACGCCTTCGGTATACCGGAACATCTCTTCGATGCATTTCAGGGCGCGCAGTCGCGTCGATTCCTCGATGACCACCCGGTCCTCCGGACGCGGCTTCACCAGGACGCGAAGGATGTCCTCCAGGGAATTGGACTTCATGTATTTGCACATGGTGCAGGATCCGACGAAGTGCTTCTCGGGATACTCGGACTGCAAGCGCGACACGAGTCCGCATTCGGTCAGGACCAGGAAGGTGTCCTGCTTCGAATTCGCCACATGGGAAATCATCTGGGAGGTGCTGCCGACATAATCGGAAACCTTGATCACGCCCGGACTGCATTCGGGATGCGTCACCACTTCCGCCTGGGGGAACTTCATGCGCATGAACCGGATCACTTCCGGATCGTACTGTTCGTGGACATAGCAAGTGCCTTCGTATAAACGGATATCCTTCACGACCCCGCGCCGCGCCATCTCCTCCTGGAGGTTTTTGCCCATGAGCTTGTCGGGCAGGAAGTAAATCTTGTCGTTGGGTATGGCCTCGACAATATTGTAGACATTGGAGGATGTCACGCAGACATCGCATTCCGCCTTCACATCGGCGGTGGTATTGATATAGCAGACATAGGTGTAATCGGGAAAGGTCGCGCGCAAGGAGCGGATATCCTCGCCGGTCACGGCATCGGCCAAGGTGCATCCGGAATCCCGGCCGGGAATGAGGACTTCCTTATCGGGGTTGAGAATCTTGGCGGTCTCCCCCATGAATCGGACCGCGGCGAAGACTATGGTATCAGCCTTGGTGCGGGCGGCATCCTTGCTGAGGCCGTAAGAATCGCCGGTGAAGTCCGCGACGCCGTAGACGATTTCCGGAGCTACGTAGGAATGGGCCAGGATGACGGCATTGCGCGTCTTCTTGATCTCGTTGATGGCATTGATCAAGGGCACCATGGTCGCGCACTTTTCCAGGGTATAGGAACAGAGCGCCCCGTTCACCTTGACATTGCGGAGTTTCTCGAAAAGTTTTTCGGCGGTCATCATGGATCGACTCCCTTGCCTAACCGGATCCTATTCCGGCCAAGCCTGCTGTCCCCAATTTATAAAACTATGGGAGGAGGCCAGGCAGCGGAAGCACCAAAGCGGCGGAAACATCCATTTTGCCGTTGGGAGCCACGTCACCGGAAACCTGGGCATCCCAAGTGCGGCTGCTTTGGGAATCCCGGTGCGAGTAGTAGAAATAGGAAACACCCGCGATCAAGGCGGTCACGCCTGCGAAACCCACGGCCGTTCCGAGCGAAGAACGATCGCCGCCCACGAAGCCGACATTGGGCCGATCCAATCCGTTTTGGAGCGAATAGAATATGCCGCCGACGGCCAAAGAGCCGAGGGAGAAAAAGGCCAAGGGCGCATGGGTGAGATAAGCGCTCTGGATCCCGGCGTCGGAAAGCAGCGAGGGTTCGCTTTCCGGGGCGGGAGCTTTTTCAAGCGACGGCGCAATTGCAGCGGAAGGGTTGACGGGGACGGCTTCCGCAGTTGAAGCAGGGGAAGGCTTGGGCGCGGGTTCGCCAAGGACCAAACCGATGGCGAGAGCGTGGATTCCCAATGCGTAAAGGATGGAGCGGTAAAAGATGAAGCCGGACCTCATGATCCGAAAAGTACCTATACCCTACCCGGAGTCAACCCCTGTTCGGTAAAATCCCCATGGCCCCCATAAAATCCGTCCCCAAGTTCCCTAAAGTCCTCAAGGCTTTCGGTACGGTATTGGGTCTCAGCGCGGACTTGCCGTCAGCAGCAGACGGCTGGGAGCCTCGGCGGGACCAAGGATGGAGAGGATCCCGCCGGTAACATTTCCAATGGCCGACCAGGTGAGCAGGTTCTCGCCGGGCGCCAGCCAGCCACCGGAGATGCGGCGGCCTTGGAGATCGGAGAGCTCCCAACGCTCCTGGCCGGGAGCGGAACGGGAACGGATACGCACGCCTTCCGGACCAGGTAACATCCGGGTTTCCTGACGCGCCAAGGGCCGGACAGCCGCGATGGCCTTGTTGCGGATATAGTCGACGGAGCCCAGGACCAAGGCCCGCCCGGTGCTGTCGAACCTTCCGGCATTGGGGCAGTTGGTGTCTTCATAGGTAAGAGCCAGGACGTTCTCCTTATAATGGACCCACCAGAATCCCTCCGGATATTGTGTGTGGGTGGTGTCGTCCCAGCTCTCCACGAAATTCCAATCCTTGATCCCGCCGGGGAAATGCCCTTGCACACCCTCGATATAGTTCTTTTCCAAAGCCGTATAGGCCACGGAGGTGCCGGCGGCATAGTGGAAAAAGAAGAAACGCGTGCAATTGACCTGATCGGAATGGAGGTTCAGGGCGACCTCGATGGGAATGGGTCCCGCCATGAAGGCTTCGAAGACATGCCGGAGGCAGATGACCTCGGGCTCGATCACCGCCTGGTTCCAATTCGATTCGAGATCCACCAGATGGGCGTTCTTGCGGGGATGGCCGTCTTCCACGCCATCGGGATTATACATGGGTATGATGTTGAAGATGAATTCGGCCCGCAGCTTGGCGGCCGTATCGGTCGAATCCAGGAGGAAGCGGATGGCCTCAACGGAGATGTAGTTTGCCTGCACCTCGGCGGGATGGGTGCGCGCATGGATGAAGACACGATGCTTGCGCGAGGAAATATTGCCCGATGCGCCCAAGCTATCCCCATGATCGGAAACCGACACCATCCAGAGCGCGCGCCCTTCCGAAGACGCGCCCACGGAATCCACATGCACATAAGGGCTTAGCCGCCAGAGGGCCAGGTCCTTGAGCAGCGAATCGTATCCATATCCCCATTTGTTGGTGCTGTCGGCCAGGACCGAAACTTCGGCACGCGCTTCCAGGATCATGAGGGAAAGGACCGCCGACAATATTCCGATTCTGGACATTTTCCCTACCCCTAATTTTCGCTATACCTATATTAACCGTCGCTAGCAGCCAATACAACCAGCAGGAAAAAATATTTTGTCTTCCGACTTTACCTCTCCCGAACCCAAGTCGCGGATTCCCGTGCGGATCATTCCCGCTACCGGTGAAACCATGCCGGCATTCGGCCTGGGCACCTGGAGCGCCTTCGACGTCGACGAGGGTCCGGAACGTAATCCGATCGAAGAGGTCCTAAGAGAATTTTTGGCCGCAGGTTGCCGCTTGGTGGATACCTCGCCCATGTATGGCCGGGCGGAAGCTGCGCTCGGGGACACGGCGGCGCGCCTGGGAGCGGTCGACAAGCTTTTCCTCGCGACCAAGGTTTGGACCAAGGGCCGCGAAAACGGCATCGCGCAGATGGAGAATTCCTTTCGACTGCTGGGCAGGAAAAGTCTGGATCTGATGCAGGTCCATAACCTGCTCGATTGGCAATCCCACCTTCCCGTCCTTAGAGAATGGAAAGCCTCGGGCCGGATCCGATACTGGGGCTTGACCCATTACCAGGCTTCGGCCTTTCCGGAACTGGAACGGGTGGCCGCATTGGAGAAGCCCGACTTCCTGCAATTCAATTTCTCCATCGCGGAGCGTGAGGCGGAAAAACGCATCCTGCCCTTCGCCGCCGACCATGGCATCGCGGTCCTGATCAACCGGCCGCTGGGGCAGGGAGAGCTTTTCCATCGCGTGCGCGGGGCCGAGATCCCCGCCTGGGCGAAGGAGGCGGGCCTGGGCAGTTGGAGCCGCCTGTTCCTGCAATACGTCCTTTCGCATCCTGCCGTAACCTGCGCGATACCTGCCACCCGCAATCCCGCGCATATGGCGGAAAACCTGGACGCGGCATCCGAGTTCATTCCGGGCCGGGGCCTGCGCGCGCGCCTGGCGCGATTCTTCAACCAACTTTAAGCAAGGAGACCGACGATGAGAAAAGGACTGGCGGCATTAATTTGTTTGTGGCTATGCCATTGTTCGGAGCCCGAGCCGGGCAAGCAGAAGCTGGAGATCCAGGATTCGTCGCCCATCACTCTCACCGTCGGAGATACCACTTCCGTGCTCGTGGTTTCCAGGACCACCTTCGACAAGACGGGGAGAACCGTGACCGAGAAGTCTTATGTCTCTTATAGCC
>DAINDC010000300.1:0-592 GCA_036732085.1 Fibrobacterota bacterium
CCTCCAGGATGGCGGCGGCCAGGATTTCGGCGATGCGGCGCATGCCGAGATCGCTGGGATGCCAGGTGACGGCGCGGTTGGCGAATATCGCCGTGTCCCCGTAGTTCTCCGGGTGCTTGGCCAGGGCGGTGATGTCCACCAGGCGGATTTCCGGGTAGGGGCCGATGGCCTTGCGTATGGAGCCATTGCGGGGATCGTCCAGGGCCGCCTCGTCCCAATCGCTGATGCAGAAGATCCGCGCTGCGGTGCGGGCCCGGACCGCATCGACGAGTCCCCGGTATTCGCGCATCAGCTTGCCGCTCGCGATATCGTCCGCCGAACTGTTCTCCCCGAGCTGGATGACCACGTAACGCGGATGCAACTCCCGAATCTGGTCGATGTTCTCCATATGCTCCCCGATGACGTCCTCGCAGACATCGCAATCGCGCGATCCTACGATCGGTTCCAGATCGAGCCTGTTTTCCTTGAGGATGCGGATGGTCTGATGCACGTAGTCCTTATCGGCGGCCGTGGGCGCCATGCCGATGTCCTCGCTCCCGCCTAGCGAAGCGTCCTTGACCCGCAAGGTGAGGCTGTTCCCGAGGAAGAGTAT
>DAINDC010000300.1:602-7025 GCA_036732085.1 Fibrobacterota bacterium
CACATCCCATCAAAGCCAGCGCGGCTACCAGGGACAGGGTCCGGATCCAGATCCGAACTTGCCCCGATCCGAAACCGATATGCGACGCTTCCACCGAAAACAACCTCGTGAATTCCTGACTTCGTAGCCCCGACTAGTCGGGTAAATTTACTCCAAAATCCTTTTCCAGCCCTTGGGAGAAGAAGGAAAAGCGGGCGTTATTTGAGATCGTGGGCGAGCCAATCCTCGAGTTGGGCCAATACCGCATCGGGATGGAGCTCCAGGAGGCATTGCTTGTAAACCGCATTCACGCAGCGATGGCCGCAGGGACGGCAAGGCATGGGCTCAAATTGCACAATGCGCGATTTAGGTCCTTTGCCTTTGGGCGCGACATGGTCCGGATCGGAGGAACCATTGATCCAGAAAACGGGTTTTTCCAAATAGGCGCCCATATGCCCCAGGAAATTATCGGTGCAGAGGACTCCCGCGGAGTCGCGCACGCGGCGGAACACGGCCTCCAGGTCGCCGGCCAGGAATTCCACCTTGTCCTGCCAACGCGCGCGGAACCGATGGAACTCCCCGTCCCCGTCCGGCGGCACCAGGATTTGCGGGCGCGCGCCCCGGGCATGCAGGAAGGCGGCCACGCGATCCCAGTTTTCCAAGGGCCAGTTCTTCTCGTCCTTGCGCGTCCAGCAGGACAGGATCAGATTGCGGGAATCGCGCTTGGCCACGGCCGATGAGGGGGAAGGGTCCGTGACTATCTCGGATGACCCCGGATTACCCGGCAGCCCCGCTGGCGCAGGCGAAAGCAGCCCGCGCAGGCGCAGGAAGGCCTCGGCCACGGCCACGTTCTTGTCGGCTTGATGCCTGGGAAGGGACGGCAGGGGGAAGGTCGCATCGAAGAGCCAGGAGAATTTCCGCGCATAGGCAAAGGTTCTGCCCGCCCCGGCGACCTTGAGGAAAAAGGCCGAGCGGGGATCCGCATCCAGGTCGAGGGCGTCCCCAGCGAGGCTGCCGCGCAGGGACCAGGCGTTTCGGAAGGCGATGCGGAAAGTGTCCAGCGCGGCGCGTGCAAAAAAAGGGTTGTGGAAGCCGACCGCGGAAAGTCCCGCTTCCCGGAAGAGGAACTGGCAGCCCGGTCGGCACAGGACCGTAACTTGCATGTGACGGGAGAGGAGCTGGATGGCGGGCATGGCCATGAACAGGTCGCCCACCTGATAGTCCTGATAGACAATCAGCCTGGCCCGATCGGCGCCGGAAGCCTGCGCTGTAGGTTGGTCCGGGACCCGTTCACGTTGACGTTGCAGGATCCGGATGAGAAGCTTGAGTCCGGGATACGCCAGGGCCAGCAGGATTCCCGGGCCGAGCCGGCGGGAGTGGTTGGGGCCTTGCATGTTTCCGGATCCCATGGACGGGCCTTGAATTAGGTGGGGCACAAAATAGAAAAAAGGGCAATCGGGGGTACCCGGCCCGCGCCACATTGCTAATTTGGATCGGTTTGAACCGACAGGATAGAGCTTCTTGAAGCCTGGCGACGAAATCTTGATTCTCATCCTGGCGGATCTGGGCACCGACCACCGCTGCTTCAAGATCGCCTCCTGCCTGGAAAGGCTCGGTTACGCGCCGACCGTGCTTTGCGATCGCCCCCTGACTCCCCTTGGCCCCGAATGGAGCCGCTTCCGCATCCACATCTTGACGCCGGAATCGCATTACCGCGGCTTCCTCAAGGCCCTGGCCGCCTATCTGCTGCAGGTTACCCCCATCCTACTGTCGACCAGGAGCCCGGTATGGATCGTCGAGGACGGGACGCCGCTTTTCTGGGCCGCCCTCCTGGGCCGCCTGCGCGGCAAAAAGGTGATCTACGATGCGCGCGAGATCCTGCTCGAAACGCCCATGATACGGGACCGGCCTTCGCGGCGGTTCCTCTGGTCCCTGTGGCTGGGCGCCGGCATGGCCCTGATCCGGCAGATGACGACGGTGAGCCCTTTGTTCCTAAAGCATTATCGGGCGCGTTACCCCGGCAAGGAGATCTTGCTGCTCCCCAACGTCCCTGGGGCCGCTTCCAGGGAAGACTCCGCGGAAGATCAGGAAACGGGATCGCGATCGGGATCCGGCAAGCCTCCGCTCGCGCCTACCGTGCATCTCCTTTATCAAGGCGCGCTGCGTCCCGGCTCTGGCCTGCGCCAGGTCCTGACGGCCATCGCCGCGGCGCCGGAATATGCGGTGGATATCTACGGTTTCGGCCCCGAGGAGAAAGGTCTACGCGAGCTCGCAAAGAACCTGGGCCTCGCCGACCGGGTGGTCTTCCACGGCGCCGTCCCCTTCGCGAGTCTGCGCGCGCCCATCGCCCGCGCCCATATCGGCCTGCACCCGCTCGAACCCGCCTGCCTGAGCTTCGATCTCACCCTCTCCAACAAGATCTTCGATTATATCCACGGCCTCACGCCGGTCCTCCTGGGTCCCACCGCCGCCCACCGAGAGTTCCTGGCTGCCGAACCCGTCGGCGTCCTGGCGGAGTCCCTGGCGCCGGAGGCCATCCTGGCCGGCCTCGCCAGGTTACGTGCCGGTTACCCTGGTTTCGTGGCGGGATGCCGCGCCGCCCGCGGATGCTGGGTCTGGGAGGCCTTCGACAACGACTTCGCCGGGTTTCTGGCTGGTAACGCCCCAGGTAACGGGAAGGTTACCCAAGCATGACCGCCAAGCGCTGGGACAACCTCGTCTATTCCGCCGCCGTGGTGCTGCCGCGCCTGCCTGCCTTCCTGCTCCTGCCCGCCATCGCGTCCGTCCTCAGCCTCTCCGATATGGGCAAGCTCGCCACCTGCTGGGTCTTCATCGAGCTTTTCCAAACTCTGGCGGGCATGGGCCTCAAAGCCTCCCTGGGCCGCTATTTCCCCATCGCCACGGAATCCGCCGATCGACGGGAAATTCTGACCATCGCCTTGACCGGCATCCTGGCCGGCGGCCTGGCGCTGGGCCTCCTGGCTTGGGCCGCCTTCTCCTGGCCGCTGCTGCGCGGGCAGATTCATTTCCTGCAAGCCATCGACCTGAGCATCTTCTCCGCCCTCTTGGCGGCGTCCATGATCGGCAACCTCGCTTCCACCTTCATCATCTATTTCCGGGCCGAGCAGAAGGCCTGGGCCTTCCTCCTGGCCAGTCTCATCGGCGCGCTGGCGGAGCTGGGATTGTCCCTGGCCTTGCTCAAGACTGGGCGCGTTTCCCTCCTCAACCTGCTCCTGGTCGAATGCCTCAAGCAAGCCGCCATGCTGGCCTTCATCGCCCACCAAGGCCGCCGCGACTGGGGCCTGGCCTTTTCCAGAAAAACTCTCAAGACCATGTATGCCTTCGGGATCTGGCTGGTGCCGGTGGGATTGGGCGAATGGCTCGTGACCAGCTCCGATCGTTTCTGGCTGGGCCAACAGGGGAACCTGAGCAAGGTGGGCGTGTACGGATTCCTCTACAAGTTCGCCATGCCGCTGGGCGTCCTGTTCACGGGAAGCCTCATGGATCTGCATGCGCGCCTCTACCGCATGGGCGATGCGGAGGGTCTCGCCTTCACCCAGGACCGCCTGGCCAAATACCTGGGCCGCTCCGGGTTCCTGATGCTGGGCTATGCGCTGCTGATCCCGGCAGCCTTCCGCCTGCTCACGCGCTTCCATCCCGTCTTCCCCCCCGCCTACCTTGACGGCCTGGCGGCCTTTCCGCTGATGGTCGCGGTCCTCTATACTTTTTACTGGGGCAAGTATTATGCGATGTACCTGGAATACCGGTTCCGCCCGCGCGCGCTCATGCTCGCCCTGACCATGGCCGCGGCCGCCAGCATGATCTCGATCCCCCTCTCCATCCGGCTCTGCCTGGCCCAGGGATGGGACGTGCTCGCCGGCACGGCCTATGGCGCCCTGGCGGCCCAGCTCCTGTCCATGGCTTTCCTGGAGAGGCTTGCGGGGCTGCCCGGCGGCCGGGCGAGCGTCGCCAGGGGCTTGGCCTTCGTGGCTGCCTGCGTGGCCGCCTCGTGTCTGATGCCATAGGTAACGAGCGGGTTACCGTAAAATTGTTATCCCAAGGGGTCGGGCTCAAATCCAATTCCCGGCGAAGGGATTCCTGAAGCGGATATTCGGATCCACCCGATAGACGTCGCACCCGCGGCAGGCTTCCAAGGTTTCCTCCTTCCCTTCCAGGTGGATGCGCTTGATCCGATCGAGGATGCCGTTCCGCAGGAGCTTGGGCATAGGCTCCGCCAGGATATTGCCGAGGCCGATGCTCTTTCCGTTCCGGGTGCCGAAGGGAACGCAACAGGGAAAGATGTTGCCGTCCACGTCCACCGAGACCATACGCCAGAGGGATCCGCAGGGATAGCGTTTCGCCGGCTTGCGGCTATACAACTGCTTGTCCGGAATCTTGCCGCCCCAGTTGTCCATGGGGTTGAAATACACGTCGTCGCAGTCGTGGAGGAGCGGCCGCCACGTCGCCACGAAGCCCTCGAAATCATCGGCATAGGCATCGAGCCCCATCATCTGCACCTCGATCCGCGGAAAGCCCTCGTTCCGGAAACGAGGATGGCGATCGCGCCTTTGCAGGAAGCCGCGGATCCCGGCCACCACTTCCACATAGCGATCGACGCGCATGAGTTCCTGGTACTTGTCCCGGTCCGGGGCGTTGAGGGAGATCACCACGCGGTGCGCGAAATCAAGGAAGGCTTCGGAACGGGGGCTCCCGAGGAGGATGCCGTTGGTATTGTAATGGATGCGCGCCTGCGGATAACGGAGCGCGATGCGCTGGTTCATCTCATACAGATCGGGGACGAGCAGCGGCTCACCCAGGCCCACCGGATAAAGGATGGTGCCCGTCGGGACCGCGCCGGAGAGGCCATCCAGGACCTTGTCCAAACCCTGCAGGGACAGTGCCTTCTTATCGAAGTCGGATTCCGGGTGCGGGCACATGCGGCAGCGGGCATTGCATTTGGTGGTCAATTCCAGATTGATGACGAAAGGTTTTGACCGGTAGATCCTGCGTAGTCGCAGGCGGTTGAGCTGGTTGAAAACGGGCCAAAGCTTGGCCGCTTTCCAGAGCTTGGAAATTCTGGGCATATTCGGAGCTTTCTGGGCGAAGCGGGTCGCCGATGACGGAGTACCGTGGCCTGGTTAACCAGGCGTGACTCGAAGAAAGCAAGAACGGGGCCGATCGGGAATCGGACCGATCAAGGATCGGGCTCGGAGGCTTGTGGCGGTCTAACCCAGGGCGCGGAACTGGCGGGTGGGGTAACCGTTGACGCAGGCGATGACGGCTTGGATTTCCCGGTCCGCGAGATAATGGACGGCGGGGAGCAGGTAGTGGCGGCGATGGAGATCGCTCGGTCGCACCCCGTCCTGGAACCACCAACTGTCCGTGAGCCGGAAACCCAGGAAGCCCCGGTGCGCCAGGTAGGCGTGGAAACGATCCTGATCGTCCACCTGGATGGGAAAGGCCACCAGAGCTTGGCGGAGGTAGGCCTCCACCGGCGCGCCGAGCTGGAAGCGCGCCTCCAAGCCGGCCAGGTAGAGACGGACGATTTCCCGGCGTCGGGAAAGCACGGCCTCGAAATCCATGGACTCGAGGACGCGCAGCGATTCGGCCGAGACGGGCGCATCGATCGTGCGGTAATGGCGGGTCAGATGCGGGTAGTAACTTACACGTTTCCCCAGGAGGCGGCGGACCAGGGCTTGGATGCGGGGCGAGGGACGCCATCTCTGGATCCAATCCTCGAAGGCCAGGTTGGCCGCCATGCGCGCGACCAAAGTCCGGCCTCTTTCGTTGACGACCGCGACGCCTTGCTTGCCAATGGAGGCCGTGGGGAGAGGCAGTTCCATGAGATCGCGATCGCGAAACCAGACCAGTCCGCCATCGGCCACGCCCAGCATTTTGGTGAAGGAGAAGAGGGCCAGATCCCCGCTCAGATCCATGCCCGCATTCGGCAGGGTCAGGGCGAAGTCCTCGATGAGAAGGACGCCGGGGACGAGCGCGGCCCGCACGGCCCGCAGGTTGTCCTCGCGGTAGAGGCCGAAATGGTGGATATAGACGACCACGTCCGAATCCTGGGCCGCGCGCGCGGACTTCAAGGCGTCGGCGTCCACGGAGAGATCGAGGCCCACCGGATAGAAGGCGATGGAGAGCCCCGCGTCGCGGAGGGGCGCATAGATTCCCTCGGGAACGTAATCCGGCAGCAGCGCGCGACGCCATTTCCCCCGTGTGGAAGGCTGGGTGAAGAAGCGGTAGAGCCCTTGGCGCAAGGTGGCGTGGAAGAAAGCCAAGCCGTCCAGCTTGCGGAGCGGCTCCAGATCCACGAAGGGCGGGCTTTCCCGGCGGCGATGGAAGGAAATCATGTCGTCCCTCCCGGCATGGAACCTCTCTAGGCGCCGAAGAATCCGCGCACGGCGGCGATGACGGCGTCCACCTGCTGCGCCGTCATGG
>DAINDC010000301.1:0-2244 GCA_036732085.1 Fibrobacterota bacterium
ATGCGATATCGTATGCTTCATGGACCCATCATTCCAATCGTTCCCAGCATGCCCGTCATTCCATCGTTTCCAACATGCCCGTCATTCCAACCCGCAGAGCATGAAACCCAACAGGGGCCGGCATTTGTCCACGCAGGAGGAATAGAATTCCCCTTCCACGCGATCCCCGGAAGCCGTTTCCTTGCCCCAATAGAATTCGGCGAGGCTGACGGGCTTCAATTTATTTTTCGCCGCATGGTTGAGGAGCTTGGGCGCGCAGCAGTCGCCGGTGCCCACGGGCATTCCCTTCTTGATATTGAAAGAGTCCGCCAAGGTCCGTTTTTCATTTTTGAAATTATGCACCTCGTAAAGGTCATAAAGCTTGGACAAGACTCCCTGGGAAATAGCCTTCCGTTCCGCCACCCGCAAGCTCCATTCCGGGGAACCCTTGGCCAGGCCCTGGATGCGCGCCGTCAGGGGATGGATGCCGAGGTTGCCGGCTTCCATGGTGGCGTTGAAGCACTGCTCGTCCATGAGCGGGGGCGCCCAGCCGGGAACGTTCCGCAGGCCGTTGAACTTGGAAGAGAACGCGCGGAGGAGGACTTCCTTTCCGGAGGCATCCTCGCAGACCAGGACTCCCAGCATCTTGCCGCGCATCTCCGTATACATGCAGGCGGTCGCAAAGCGCGGGTCCGCGGCCTCGATCGGCGTTTCGAAATCGATGCGCCCATGCTGCCGGAGCTTCGCCATCAGGGATAGGCATTCGGAAACGGCCCGGGCGGAAGGCAAGGAATGGGAGCGGCCGCAAGCCTCGCAGAAACCGGAATAGGCAATCGGGCTCGGCATTTCCTTCATGGTCGGCCCCGATCAACTCCTCAATCGGAAAACACGATACCGCGCATCGCCCCTTGCTTGCGCTTCCTTCGGTCTTCCCGCTTGGAATAGCCCGTCTTCACGCCCCGGTAATTCGAGCGCGCGGGATCCAAGGCACACTTCAGCATGAAATCGATCATGGACTTGAAGACGGCGATGAGATTGTCCTGGGGCCTGCCGGGCAGGCTCTCCACGCCCCTCCGATCGGCCTCGCCCAGGAAGAAGTGGATGGATTCCAAGGTGGACAGGCAATATGCGGCCGGCTGTTCCTTGATTTCGAAAATCGATTCCTGCGTGGCGGTAAAGGAGAGCCGCGGCAGGGAGCGGATGTTCTTCGACAGGGACATCATCTTCTTGGCGCAGGGCCAGGTCCCGTCAATCAGGAACAGCACCAGCCGGCGGCCCGATGTTTTCGCCGCGGCCAGGGGCCCGATATCATCCTCGGAAATGTTCAGGGATTTTTCGCCCGGATACAGGACCATGCACAGGTTTTGCGGATCCCGGATCAGGGCGTTCACCTCCTCATGGCCGGTGAAATCGATGCCTACGATGATTTGGGAATTCACCAAGGTCGCGCGGCAAACCCGTCCCGTGCCGAGCTTCTCCTTCTTGGCTTCCATGGGATGCATGAGAAGGACGAAACGGGTTTCGGTCGCGAAGGGCCTGATCAGAGGGCAGAGGCAGTTCTCCTCCAACCAATAGCAGCGGTAACACGTATGTTCCCTCTTGAAGGCGGCCTGCGCGGCGCCCTGTTCCCGCTTCCTCAGCAGGTAGGCCGCCTTATCCATTTTTCCGGTCGCCGCGTCCACTCCGTCCAGGTCCCCTATTCCAGAATCCAGGCCTTGAACTTCTGTCCCTTGATCTTGCTCCCGTTCAAGCGGGCGAAGGCGGTATTCACGGCCTTGCGATCCACCGAGACATAGGATTCGTAATCCATCACGTCGATTTTCCCGACGGACTTGCCGTTGACGCCCTTCTCCCCGGTCAGGGCTCCCAGGATATCGCCGGCGCGGAGCTTGTTCTTCCGGCCCGCATTGATGCCCAAGGTGACCTTGTCCGCCAGCAATAGGCCGTATTTCTTGCCCGCGGCCGAGTCGAGGGTCTCGGTCCGGATCGCGGCGTTCAGGGCGGTGCGGATGGCGTCGATCTTATGCTGTTCGCTGGGGCCGGCCAAGGTGAGCGCGTAACCCTCCTTGCCCGCCCGCCCGGTTCGGCCGATGCGGTGGACATAGGTTTCCACGTCATGCGGCACTTCATAGTTGAGGACCGCGGTCAGATCCTCGATGTCCAGCCCGCGGGCCGCCACATCCGTGGCCACCAGCACCCGGCAGCTCTGGTGCTTGAAGCGCATGAGGATCTGCTCCCGGTCGCGCTGTTCCATGTCCCCATGCA
>DAINDC010000301.1:2254-6991 GCA_036732085.1 Fibrobacterota bacterium
CATGCAAGGTGGCCGCGCTGAAACTCTTGTCATGGAGGAAGGCGAAGACCTCCTTGGTCACGACCTTGGTATTGCAGAAGATGAGCGCCGAGCGCGGCTGGAGGTGGGACAAGAGCGAGGCCACGCCTTCCAACTTCCGGTCGAAATCGCAGATGATGAAGCGCTGATCGATATCGGTATGCCCCGTTTCCGATTCGATGCTGACGTGGACCGGCAGGCGCTGGAAGCGGCCGCTGAGGACCTGGATGTCCTCGGGGAAGGTGGCGGAGAAAAGGAAGGTCTGCCGATCGTTGGGCGTGGTGCCGATGATCTCCGAGATATCGTTCAGGAATCCCATCTCCAGCATCCGGTCCGCCTCGTCCAGGACCAAGGTGCGGATGGTTCCGAGCGACAGGGTCTCCCGGGCCAGGTGATCCTTGATCCGCCCCGGCGTGCCCACCAGGATATGCGCGCCATTGCCCAGCGCGGTCTTCTGCAAGGCCATGATCTGGCCGCCATACAAAGTCACGACCTTGACATTGCCCAGGTAACGTGCCAGCTTCCGTATCTCCTCCGTCACCTGTAGGCTCAATTCGCGCGTGGGGCAGAGGACCAGAGCCTGGGTCCGCGCATCCTGGACGTCGATTTTATGCAGCAGGGGTATGGCGAAAGCCGCCGTCTTGCCGCTGCCCGTCTTCGCCTGCGCGATCAAATCCTCGCCGCTCAAGGCGACGGGAATGGCTTCGGCCTGGATGGGCGTCATCTTCCCATAACCCAGGCTTTCCAGGTTGGCGAGTTGGGACGCCGGCAGGTTCAATTGCGAGAAAAGGCCGTTGCTCATGATTTTTTGGTTTTTCGAACGGGCTTCTTTAGCTCGGAGGCCTTCTTCTGTTCCGCTATTTCTTCATCGATTTTCGGAATGCCACTCAGCAGCTTCTTGGCCCACTTGTTCTTGGGATCCACTTCCAGGACTTTGTGCAAATAGGATTTAGCCTCGTCATAATCCTTTTCCTCGATCGCGATCTGCCCCAAGCTGCCCCAGAGCCGGATATTGTCGCTCGATTCATTGTAGGCTTCCGACAAGAGGCCCGCACGATAGGCGTCCAGGGCCGGGGGCTTCAGATTCAAGTCGTTGAACTTATCGCCCGTTTCCAGGCAAGTCCTGGCCGGGTTCGCCTTGAAGAGGCAGAACTCCTGATCCTTCCCTTTGGCGATATGCAGATACGCGGACTTGTCGACGCCGGGGAAAAGTTTGCGGTAGTCCGTATAGGCTTCTTCGTAAAATAGGGTATTGGACTCCACCGAATCCTTGCGCTCCACCACCTGGTTCAGCGAATCCAGATTCAAGGGGGCCGAGGATCTGTATCGGGGACTCCCGGATTCCGAGCAGGCGATGAGCGCGGCCGCGGCGATGCCGGCAACCGCAGATAGCGCCGGCATCGGAGGTGCGGCGGGTTTGCAGAGTTTGAACAAGCTTCGGAGAGTCCATCCGGTTTTCGTCGGCATTCCAGTTCCTTAGTTGGCGAATCGCAATGAGCCCTAAAGTTACTCATAGATGCGAGACCCGGTCTCATAATCAAGGCCTTGCAGAAAATTGCCGCAAATTTAACTTAAACTCTGAATGAATCTCAATTAAGGAGACTGCTCATGCTCGCTCGCCTCTTGAAGCCGAAATCGGAAGTCGTTTTCATCTTGCTCCGAATCATAGTGGGGCTCCTCTTTGCCTTCCACGGCTACCAAGGGCTTACCGGTTACCAGATACCGCCGGAATACGTTCCCCATTTCGGCACGCAGGGTTGGTACGGCAGCGTGATCGAGCTCGTAACCGGCCTGGCCATGACGAGCTTTCCCTGGTTTACGCATGGCTGTTCCTGTATATCGCCTGCCGTGGGGGTGGCCGATTGACGCTCGACCAGATCCTGGGCAAAGCGGAAACCTAGGCTAGGATCTCAGTCCCCCAATTCCGCCATTCGCCTCGCGAGGAACCGCCGCTCCGGTTCCTGCAAGGTGAGTTCGAAGGCGCGCGCATAGGCCTCTCGGGCTTCCGCCTTCCGCCCCAAGCGCCGTAAGAAATCCGCCCGCGCCGAATGCGCCCATGGATATCCGGACAGTTCGCCGCGCGCCAGGATGGCGTCAACCAAGGCCAGGCCCGCCTCCGGGCCATCGCGCATGGCCACGGCCGCGGCGCGGTTCAATTCCACCACGGGCGATGGGGCCACCCTCACCAGGACATCATAAAGCCCCACAATCTGCGGCCAGTCCGTAGCCTCCGCCGTGGGCGCTTCCGCATGCACCGCCGCGATGGCGGCCTGCAAGGTATAGGGACCGAAACGCCGAGACAACAGGGCGCGCTCCACCAGGGCCGATCCTTCGGCGATCCGTTCCCGGTCCCAGCGGGAGCGTTCCTGATCGGGCAGGAGGACAAGCTCGCCCTCCGGAGAGGTGCGCGCGGACCGGCGCGCTTCGTGCAGCAGCATCAGGGCCAGGAGCCCGATCACCTCCGGATCCGGCAGCAGTTCCAGGAGCAGCCGGCCCAGGCGGATGGCCTCCCCGGAGAGATCGTGCCGCGTCAGGTCGGAGCCGGAAGAGGCGGAATAGCCTTCGTTGAAAACCAGGTAGAGGACGTGGAGAACCGTGTCCAGCCGATCGGGGAGTTCGGCTTGGGACGGGATGCGGAAAGGGATGCGCGCCTCGCGGATCTTGGCCTTGGCGCGGACGATGCGTTGGGCGACCGTGGCGGCGCCGATCAGGTAGGAACGGGCGATTTCCTCGGTGGTGAGGCCGCAGACCTCCCGTAACGTCAAAGCTACCTGCGCGTCCGGCGCCAGGGCCGGATGGCAGCAAGTAAAAATGAGCCGCAAGCGGTCGTCCTCGACCCCTTCCAAGTCGGCGTCCTCCGTTTCCCCGCCCGGAAAAACCGCGGCCGCTTCGGCTTCCGGAGCGGCCGATTCGGCATCCGGGACGGCGCCGGCATGGCCCGGTGCGGCATCCAGGGATTGGAAACGGGCGCGCCTGCGAATGCCGTCGATGGCCTGGAAACGTCCCGTCGAGACCAGCCAGGCCCGGGGGTTGGCCGGCACGCCGTCTTGAGGCCATTGTTCCAAGGCGGCCCGGAAGGCATCCTGCAGGGCCTCCTCCGCGAGATCGAAGTCCCCCAGGAGGCGGATCAAGGTCGCCAGGACGCGGCGCGATTCCGCGCGGTAGATCGCATCCACGGCCTCTTTCATTTCCCGGTTTCCGGATGGCATGGGGGATCGGCTTAGAACTTCTCGAAGAATTCGATCGGGCGCATCTCGATGCCCCAACCCACCTGCTCGCCCAAATGGGCCGCCGGATGCTTCAAGGCCAGCTGGATGGCCTCGTCCAGGTTATCCGCTTCGATGAGGAAGAATCCCCCCACCTGCTCCTTCGTCTCCACATAAGGGCCGTCGGTAATGGTCGGCTTGCCGTTCCGGGGCCGCACCACCGTGGTCGCCCGCGAGGCTGCCAGGGATCCGTGGACCACCAGCTTGCCGGTGTCTTTGAGGGCCGTATCGTAAGCCTTGCATTGGCTTTCGATCGCGTCCATTTCCGGTTTGGACAGGGCGTCCCATTTCTTTTCCTCATAGTAAGCCAGGCATAGGTAATTCATGGTTCTCTCCTTTTTGTGTTAATAGTGGCAATCGCAGTCTCAGGCCATTCCGGGATCGGCCGCACCTCGACGCTTCCGTACCCGGCCTCCGGCATCCTGCCAGCCACCAGGATGGCTTCGTTCAAATCGCGGGCCTCCAGGAGGACGAATCCGGCCAATGGCTCGTCGGTCTCGGAGGCGGGGCCCTCCCTCAGGGAAACATGCCCGTTACGTACCTTGACAGTCACGGCGGTCCGCACGGGATGGAGTCCATGGGTGGAAATCTCCAGCTTCTCCTCCAAATGGACCAGGCAGAGGTATTTCACCGTTCCCTCCTTGGGGTGAATTGGTTTCTCATACCTCTCCTACCTAGAGTCATACCTATAGTCGATCGGGGAGGTTCGAATCGACATGAGCATCCGAATTATTTTTCGATGCTGAAAAATGCAAAATAGCCCGACAATGGAGGTTGGTCCCAGGCAGACCCGGCCTCCATGGCCGCCGTTCCTTTCCAGGCCCTTTATTATCTTTTCGGCTCCTTCAAAGGCGGTTTATATGAAAATTCTAAAAAATATCGTCCTTGGCCTTGTGGTTCTTATCGTCGCCATGGCCGCCATCGGCCTGGTCGCCTTGCCGCGCCAATCCAAGGTGGAACGCTCCGTGGTCATCCAGGCCCCGGCCGACGTGATTTTCGATCAGGTCAACGATCTCAAGAAGAACGAGGCGTGGTCCCCTTGGAAGGATCCCACCATGAAGATCACTTACAGCGCCGTGACCGAAGGCCTGGGCGCCCAATCCAGTTGGACGTCGAAGAAAATGGGCAACGGCACCATGACCATCGAGGAAAGCGTTCCCGCCTCTTCCCTCAAGATCAATTTGGACTTCGGTTCGATGGGCAAGGCCAAAGCGCTTTGGAGCTTTGCTTCCGAAGGCGAATCCGTAAAGGTCACCGAGGTCATGGCCAGCGATGCGGGCATGAACCCGGCGAAGCGCTGGATGAGCCTGATGTCAGATAAGATGGTCGGCCCCTATTTCGAAAAAGGCCTGGCCGCCTTGAAGGAGATTTCCGAGACCCGCACCGCCGCACTCAAAGCCGAACAGGCTGCCACCCAGCAGGCCGCCGCCACCCCGGCGGAGGAGGCCGCTCC
>DAINDC010000302.1:0-6983 GCA_036732085.1 Fibrobacterota bacterium
CGGCCAGGCGCTTCGGTATATGGGGTATGTGCAGGAGGAATTGGCGGAAGAGGGGCAGAGCGTTCGTGGGGTGATTATCGCCTTGGAGGATGACCAGAGGATTCGCCGGGCTTTGAAGATGGTGCCCAGCATCGTTTTCTATCGGTACCAGATCAGCTTTAAACTGATGAAGGCCTAAACTCTTACTAACGCTCTTTCCGAATGATAACACGTCTGATGTTATCGTTCAGAATCAATGTTAGCGAATCCCCTTCATCGTTGGCCGTCAGCGCCTGACTGGAGGCGTGAATGGATAGAAATGGCGAAATTTAGTCATTTTAACAGATTGAATTGCAAATACAAGTTTTCATATTTGCACAAAGCGGCTTATCTGCAAATATGGTATCTTATACGGGCAGAAACCCCGGGGTGCACAAAGCATGGATATCAAGGACTTCCACTCCGGAGAATACCGTGAGAACTACCAGTACCGGAGCTTCCAACCGGCTCTCGTGAACCAAATTTGGACCCTGAGCGAGGGGGAGCTGGGCATGCTGCTCAGCCAAGCGGATCGGAAACTCGGCGAACTGAACGCCTTCTCGCAATTGGTTCCGGACGTGGATTTCTTCATCCGTATGCATGTCAGCAAGGAAGCCACCACAAGCAGCCGTATCGAGGGTACGCAAACCAATATCGAAGACGTGTTGCAAAAGGTCGAAAACATCGATCCGGAAAAGCGAAACGACTGGGAAGAGGTCCGGAATTACATCCAGGCGATGAATCAGGCCATGGTCTCCCTGGAAACGCTTCCTCTTTCGGGCAGGCTTTTGAAGGAAACGCATCGGACATTACTGCAGGGTGTTCGCGGGGCCCATAAGTTGCCGGGCGAATATCGTAGCAGCCAGAATTGGATCGGTGGCGCATCCCTTAAGGATGCGGTGTTCATCCCTCCGCACCAAGAGGAGGTGGCCGGACTGATGTCGGATTTGGAAACATTCCTGAATGATCAAGCAAAGCCGGTGCCCGACCTGATCAAAATCGGAATTGGGCATTATCAATTCGAGACCATCCATCCTTTTCTGGACGGAAATGGAAGAATAGGCCGATTGTTGATTCCCTTGTACCTGGTGGAACGGGGTCTATTGGTCAAGCCGTCGTTGTATCTGTCCGCGTTTTTCGAGCAGCATAAATCGCTCTACTATGACAACCTGATGCGGGTCAGAACGCATAGTGATCTGACCCAGTGGTTGAAATTCTTTCTGGAAGGAATCCGGCAGACGTCAGAAAGCGCTATCCAGACCTTTCGGTCCATCATTACCTTACGCGAAGAATGCGAGCGCGCCATCCTGACCTTGGGCAGGAAAACCCAGTTGGCCCGGAATGCCTTGCACCTGCTCTTCAGCCAACCTATCGTGGATGGCCAGGATATCGCGATGGCATTTTCCATCAATATCACCACGGCTCTGCGTCTCATCGAGGACCTGATCCGGTTGGAGATTCTGCGGGAGACCACGGGTTTCAAGCGCAACCGCATTTTTGCTTTCCAGAGATACATCGCCCTGTTCGAAAGAGAGATGGTCCCATGAGTCCAATCGGCCAAATCGAAAAGAAGACCCAGGAGCGAGTGGTCAAACTGTTCCAGGATACCTTGGGCTACGCTTACCTGGGCGATTGGAAAGACCGATCCGGCAATGCCAATGTGGAGTCCGAACTGCTCCGCACCTGGCTTCAAAAGCAGGGCAGGGAAGAGGCGCTCATTTCCCGCGCGCTCTATATTTTCGAAAAGGCCGTCGGGGATACCAGCAAGACCCTCTATGATCGCAACCGCGCCGTATATGGACTGCTTCGCTACGGCGTGAATGTGAAAAACGGAATAGGGGAAAACACCCAAACGGTGTTCCTGATCGACTGGAAACATCCGGAGAAAAATCATTTTGCCATCGCCGAGGAAGTCACCATCCTGGCCGCCAATGCCAAGGCGAATCAAAAACGTCCGGACATCGTTCTCTACGTGAATGGCATCGCGCTCGGCGTCTTGGAGCTGAAGCGTTCCACCGTTTCCGTCTCGGAGGGAATACGGCAGAATCTCGACAATCAGAAAAAGGAATTCATCGAACCCTTTTTCTCCACCATCCAATTCTTGATGGCTGGAAATGATACCGAGGGCTTGCGTTATGCGAGCATAGACACCAAGGAAAAATATTGGCTGGATTGGAAGGAAGCCGGCAAGGTGGCAAATCCATTGAGTCGGGCGCTTATACAGCTATGTGAAAAGTCCCGGTTCCTGGAAATTCTCCACGACTTCATCGTCTTCGATGCCGGTATTAAAAAACTATGCCGTCAAAACCAGTATTTCGCCGTCAAAGCCTCACAGGCCCGTATCCGTAGCCACGAGGGCGGTATCATCTGGAATACCCAGGGTTCGGGTAAGAGCCTGATCATGGTTTGGCTGGCCAAGTGGATCCGCGAGAATGTCGCCGATGCTCGCGTTCTGATTATCACGGACCGTACCGAGCTGGATGAGCAAATCGAAAAAGTATTCTTCGGCGTGGAAGAAACCATCTACCGGACCAAGAACGGCAGCGACTTGGTGGCCAGGCTGAATGCCAATGAGAAATGGCTCCTATGCTCCTTGGTGCATAAGTTCGGCGGCAAGGAAGAGGGTGGCAAGTCCGATGCGACGTCCGACTTCCTGAACGAGATCAAAAAACTGCCCCAAGGGTTCGCGCCCAAAGGGGACCTCTACGTTTTTGTAGACGAATGCCATCGCACCCAATCGGGCGATCTCAATCGGGCCATGAAGGCCATCCTGCCCAATGCCATGTTTATCGGTTTCACCGGGACCCCGCTCCTCAAGGCCGATAAGCAGAAGAGCGTGGAAGTCTTCGGCACCTATATCCATACCTATAAGTTCGATGAAGCAGTTCGGGACGGGGTCATCCTGGACTTGCGCTATGAAGCCCGGGACATCGACCAGAATATCACCTCCCAGGCAAAAATCGATCAATGGTTCGAGGCCAAGACCAAGGGATTGACGCCCATCGCCAAGGCGCAGCTCAAGCAAAAATGGGGGACCATGCAACGGGTCCTCTCCAGCCAATCCCGCCTGGGTAAAATCGTAGCCGATATCATGATGGACCTGGCCATGAAGGACCGGCTCAAATGCGGCCATGGCAATGCCCTTCTCGTTTCCGGCAGCATCTACGAAGCCTGCAAGTTCTATGAGCTTTTTTCGAAGACGGAGCTCAAAGGCAAATGCGCCATCGTAACTTCCTATGCACCCGCAGCCGCCGATATCAAAGGCGAGGAAACGGGCGAAGGCATTACCGATAAGCAGGATAAATACGAGATCTATCGCCAAATGCTGGCCGATTGGTTCGAAGAGCCTCCGGAAATAGCCGTCAACAAGGCTGACGATTTCGAAAAGGCGGTGAAGAAGAAGTTTATCAACGAGCCTGGCCAAATGAAACTGCTTATCGTGGTGGACAAGCTGCTCACCGGTTTCGATGCGCCTCCGGCCACCTATCTGTATATCGACAAGCAGATGCGCGACCATGGGCTTTTCCAAGCCATCTGCCGCGTCAACCGTCTGGACGGAGACGATAAGGATTACGGGTACATCGTCGACTACAAGGACCTGTTCAAAAGCCTGGAAGGCGCGGTCAAGGACTATGCCGCGGAGGCGCTCAGCGGTTTCGATAAAACGGATGTGGCCGGTCTTTTGGAAGACCGTTTGGTAAAAGCGCGCGAGAAACTGGAAACGACCTTGGAGGCCATGCGGGCTCTCTGCGAACCCGTGGAACCACCCAAAGATGAAATCGCCTTTTACCGGTATTTCTCATCCAAGGACCATGGCAATGCGGAACAACTCGCCGCGAACGAGCCTCAACGGATTTCGCTATACACGCTCACAGCCGCTCTGGTACGCGCTTATGCGAATATCGCCAATGAGATGTCTGAGGCCGGCTTTACCGAGGTTCAAACCAAGACCATCAAGGCTGAAGTCACCTACTTCGAGAATCTACGGACTCAGATCAAGCTGCATAGCGGCGACGCCATCGATTTAAAGAAGCATGAGCCGGCCATGCGACATTTGATCGATACCTATATCCAAGCTGAAGACAGCGTCAAGGTATCCGCCTTTGACGATATGTCCCTGATTCAGCTTATCGTGGAACGCGGGGCGGATGCCGTCAAGGCATTGCCGGAGGGCATGCAAAAAAACGAGCAGGCCGTTGCGGAAACCATTGAAAACAATGTCCGCAAATTGATCCTGGATGAGAACCCCATCAATCCCAAGTATTACGAAAAGATGTCCCAGCTTTTGGATGCCCTGATATTGGAGCGTAAGAAGGGGGCCGCGGACTATCAAAAATATTTGGCCCAGATTGTGGACCTGACCAAGCAGGTAAAAAAAGGTCCCCAGGCTGCGGACTATCCAGGTGCAATGAATACCAAGGCCAAGCAGGCCCTTTTCGATAATCTGTTCAAGAATGAGGCCCTGGCCTTAGCTGTGGACCATGCCGTCAGGGGAAGCCTGCAGGACGATTTCCGCAACTCCTCCATTAAGCTCCGCGCGGCCAAGCTCTTGATTAAAAATGCCATCCTGGATTTTAAGAACCAAGGCGCAACCCAGGGTAATGGGGGCACCAGCTTTTCAGGCGAAGATAGCGAAGCCTATATGGCTACGGATATCGATATCCTCACGACCCGGATTCTTGAATTGGTAAAAAATCAGAATGAGTACTGAGATTCGCAAAATCATGGTCAGTGGATTTCCGGTGCAGATCATCCGCAAGGATATTAAAAACCTGCATTTGGGGGTTTATCCTCCCTTAGGCCGAGTGCGTGTTGCGGCCCCATTGTCGGTGAGTGATACCGCTATCCGTTTGGCCGTCATCCATAAGCTGGGCTGGATAAAGCGCCAACAAAAACAATTCGCGGCTCAGCCTCGCCAGTCCGAACGGGAAATGGTCAGCGGGGAAACCCATTATTTCCAAGGACGGCCATACCGCTTACAAGTGGCTGAGTCGATACTGGGCCCTGACGTTAAAATCAAAAACCGTTCCACCGTTCTGCTCCGGGCTTCATCTATGTTCAGTACCGCACAACGTGAACAGGTTTTAAGCCTTTGGTACCGGGACCAATTGAAGTCCATCATTCCAAAACTGTTGTTGAAGTGGGAACCTATTTTGGGGGTTGAGGCTGCGGAGTGGGGCATCAAAAAAATGAAGACCAAATGGGGCTCATGCAATTCCCGGGCTCGACGCATTTGGTTGA
Source organism: Fibrobacterota bacterium (assembly GCA_036732085.1). Classification (GTDB taxonomy): domain Bacteria; phylum Fibrobacterota; class Fibrobacteria; order UBA11236; family UBA11236; genus Chersky-265. Next base: position 5,260 of record DAINDC010000302.1, read on the forward strand.
ATTTGGAATTGGCGAAAAAGCCGGTGAAGTGCCTGGAATATCTGGTCGTACATGAACTGGTGCACCTCATCGAACGAAATCACAATGACCGGTTTATTTCGATAATGGACAAGAACATGCCCAAATGGCGGTTTTATAGGAAAGAATTGAACGCCGCACCGCTGAGTCATGAGACTTGGCAGTATTGATCGCTTTTTACTTCCTCCCAAAAAAATATTTTCCCACCCGCGAACCGAAACCCATTCCCCGCCCCTCTTACTCTATGAACGAATCCCCGTTCACAAAGAAAGAGCCAATATGTTTTACGTCAAGAATGTCCCGGTCCTGGAGCGCTGGATCCGTTTTTCCATGGGTATCGCCATGATGTACTTGGGTTTCTTCACCCTCAAAGGCGCCATGCTGGGCTACGGCATCGCCGCCATGGGCCTGGTCGCCCTCTTGACCGGTTTTGTAGGTTTCTGTCCCATGTGCGCCATGGTAGGCCGGAAACTCGACAAGCAATGACCCAAAGCGGACCGCGTCTGTACAATTTGGAACTGTTGGAATCAGCCCGGGCCGGGGATCGCGATGCGATCCTTTCCTTGCTGACCTTGGCCCAACCGGACATCCGGCGCTATGCGCGCAGGAGTTGCCATGTGCATGAGGACGCGGAGGAGGCCGTCCAGGAGGCTCTCTTGGTATTGTACCGGCGCGTGGGAACGCTGCGGGTGCTGACCTCCTTCTCAGGATGGTTGTTGGCCATCGTGCGGCGGGAATGCCAGCGCTTGGCGCGCATGTCATTCGGATGGGTTCATCTTGAGGCGATTGAAAACGAGGAGCGTTTCGCGAAGATGCCCATGGATGAACTGCGCATGGACTTGACGAACTCGATCCAATCCCTGCCCGAAAATTATCGGGAAATCGTTTTGCTCAGGGACGTTGAAGTGCTGACTATCGATTCGATTTGCGAGCGGCTCTCCCTTACCCGGGAAACCGTCAAAGCCAGGTTGCATCGGGCTCGGAAACTGATGCGAGAATATTTGCGGGAGTGACCGGCTTCCAATTGCAAAACTGCGTTTTCACCCTCCTGCATTTCGCAGCCTATCCTAATTGAATTACCGGGAATCAAAATCCAGTCAGGTCGAACTTGAAACCCGTGAACTCTTTTTGGATCTCCGCCTTGATGTTCAAATCCTGATAGGCCACTTTTCCCTTCGCCGTCTGGCCGAAGGGAAAATCCAAAATCAGGGAATCCAATTTATCCCCGGCATAGGCATAGCGCACCGTATTCTCGTTCTGGGTCGAGCCCATCAAAATCGTTGAAACCGATTTCATGAGTTTTCCGTTCGCATATTGATTGACCTGATAAAGACTGCGTGAAACCAATGTCACGCTTCCCGGATCCTTGGCTTCCGCCGGAAACAAACCCAAACCATTGACCTCTTCGCGGCCGTCGGCGAAGCGGGTCCTCTGCCTTTGGACATAGGCGGTGTCGGTGCCTGGGAAGGTGAGGCGCGAGAACAGGGTATCCTTGAGGCCGTCCGCGCTGGAACCGCTGCGGTACTGGGTCTCAAGGGCGATGGGGGGGTGGCGGCTGAAAACGGCGGTCGCATTTTCCTGGAGCGGAAGGCTATCGGCGTCGAGGACATCGTAGCGGCGGATGCGGAGGGTTTTCAATTCGGGGTGGGCGGCCTGCCAGGATTGGATGCGTGAAGAATCGAGGACGCCGTTCAGGGTATAGGTAA
>DAINDC010000303.1:0-1273 GCA_036732085.1 Fibrobacterota bacterium
AACCGGACTTGCGCATTGAAGAAGTGCTGGCGCGAATCGGTGAGACGCCTTGTTTTGCGGCCCATCCGCGCGTGAATGTGGGCACCTTGGAACGATTCATTTTCCGCAGGGGCATGTGGGACGTCGGCGACTTGAAACCCAACCCATCCCTCCGGGGCGTAAATGGCCTGCAGTTTTGGAATGGAACGCGCAAGAGCGACTTCACGGAAGGTCGAACCATCTGGGTGAATCAATTATTGGAAGGCAAGCGCCTCTTCCCCATCGGCGCCAACGATGCCCATGGGGATTTGAATCAAAATATCGGCGTCAAAACACCCTTGTTCTCGCTTTACCAAAACCGAAACCATGTCTTTGGCCATGTCCGAACCGTAGTGAAATCCAGTGAGAAAACCCTGACCGGCATCCAGGCCGGACTGCGCTCGGGCAACTTGTTCTGTACCGATGGACCCTTCCTCAGCTTGAGCCGCGATGCCGGCCGTGGGCGCGTGGAGGCCCGCTCGACGGCTGATTTCGGAGGGATGGAAAAGGTGATGTTGTTTGCCGGTCGCAAAGGAGAAACGAAGGAGTTTTCCTTGCACGAATGGCGGTGGCAGAAGGACGGTCCCCTGCATTTCTCCGAAGCCTTTGAGCTCCCAATTGGTTTTGCCTATGTCCGCGCGGAAGGCCTCACCAGCGGAAAGCGTTTCGCCTTGGCCTCGCCGCTTTTCCCGGAATAAAACTCCTGGGCGCCAGGCGGGCCGTACCTTCCTCAATATCCCAGAGCGGACTTTCGGATATGGGTTAGAGGCTTATCTTCCGGTTGCAGGATATGTCCCTCCACCACCTCCGCAAAAAGGATTTCATGATCGCCCGGAGTCGTGGTGCTCCGCAGCTCGCATTCGAGGGCGGCCATGGCGCCGCGCAGGATGATATTTCCGCGTTGGGAAAGGAACATTTCCAGGCCTAGGAAGGGATCCGAATTTTTAACCGAACTCCAGAAAGGCTTCATCACTCCGCCGTTCTTATGGCCGATGATGTTGATGCAGAAAAGTCCTTGGGACTTAATAATATCGTAGCAAGGACGGCCGGGCTTCATGGCGAGGGAGACGAGCAAAGGCGAAAACGAAGTTTGCTGGATCCAGGAGGCCAGGTATCCTTCCCGACGATCGCCCAAAACCGCAGTGACGATAAATAGGCCTGAACTGACCTTGCCCATGGCCGCTGCCAAATTTGAAATTTCATCCATTGATCAATTTTCTCCGCGCTCGAAATTCGAAAAATCCTTCTCGAAAAC
>DAINDC010000303.1:1283-6938 GCA_036732085.1 Fibrobacterota bacterium
ACCGTGCCTTCAATCTTAGCGTTTTATCGGGTTAATCATCCTGTTTTTGGCGGGCATTCGCAAAAAAGTGAGGCCCAAGCAAAAAATACGCACCCTCAGTCAAATTCCGCCAAGGTTTTTCCAAACCTTCGACCCGACTTTGGAGGATTTGCCGCTCCAACCCGAATTTCAGGTGAGCTGAATCCTCCTTTATGCCATGGTTTTGGGAAATTTTTATTAAATTTACCCGCTGGGCGGCCCAAAAAAATTTGAAAGTTGACCTTCAACCTTCGAAACCGGGTTTGGCGTCCGTGGATTTTCTTGAAAGGGTTTCCGCCTTTCCCTATCATGGACCTTATTTAGCGGAGCAATATGGCAAGCGTGGAAAAAGAAATGAAATCGTTACCAAAGGAAAAATTGGTCGCGATCCTGGAAAAAATGTTGGTTATCCGCCATTTTGAGGAAGCCAGCATCAAGGCCTACCAGCAAAAGAAGATTGCGGGTTTTCTGCATACCTATATCGGGCAGGAAGCGGTGGGCGTTGGAACCCTGGCCCATAAGCTCCCCCAGGATTCCGTGGTCACGACTTATCGTTGTCATGGCCTCGCCCTGGCTCTAGGCATGCCTCCGAAAGATGGCATGGCCGAATTGTTCGGCAAGGTGACGGGTTGCGCCCGCGGGAAGGGTGGCTCCATGCACTTCTTCTCCAAAGAACACAATTTCCTGGGCGGACATGGCATCGTGGGTGGCCAGTTCGGAATCGGGATTGGAGCCGCTTTCAAATCCAATTATGATGAGGATAACGCAGTCAGCTTCATCTTCTTCGGCGATGGCGCCACGGTCCAGGGCTCCCTTCACGAAACCCTGAACCTGGCCGCCCTCTGGGACCTCCCCGCCATTTTCATCTGCGAAGACAATCAATACGGCATGGGCACCGCCTGCGCGCGCGCCATCGCCAATACGGACATTGCCTCCAAGGCGGAAGCCTACGGAATCAAGGGCTATACCATGAATGGCATGGACCTGAATGAAGTGCATACCAAGATGGAAGATATCGTTTCCGAGGTCCGGGCGACCCGCAGACCCGTTCTCATCCATATGAAAACCTATCGCTATACCGGCCATTCCGTTTCCGATGCCGGACTGTACCGGACCAAGGAAGAGGTGGATGCCTATAAGCAGAAGGATCCGATCCAAAAAGTAAGCCGTGAATTGATGGAGTCCAAGCTCATCACTGAAGATGACTTCAAGGCCATGAACAAGAAAATCAAGGCCACGATCCAGGAGGCGTTGGAATTCGCGGAGGAAAGCCCGGAGCCACCCCTGGAAGAATTGACGCAGCATGTTTATATGGATGATGTGGGGAATATCTGATGCCGATTCTTGAGATGCGAGAGGCCATCAACCAGGCCTTGAAAGAAGAGATGACCCGGGATGAAAAGGTTTTCATCCTGGGCGAGGAAGTCGCAGAATTCAATGGCGCGTATAAGGTGACCAAGGGCCTGTTGGATCATTTCGGCCCCAAGCGCGTAATCGACACGCCGATTTCCGAAGCCGGCTTTACCGGGTTGGCCGTGGGTGCCGCCATGATGGGCCTGCGTCCGGTGGTCGAATTCATGAGCTTCAACTTTTCCCTGGTGGCCATCGATCAGATTATTTCCAATGCGGCCAAGATGTATTATATGTCCGGCGGCCTGTTCAACGTCCCCATGGTCATGCGCGGCCCCAACGGCGCGGGTCCCCGCGTCTCATCCCAGCATTCGCACAATATGGAATCCGTCTTCTCCCATTTTCCGGGACTGCGTGTCATAAGCCCCTCGTCTCCTGCCGATGCTAAGGGCATGCTCAAGGCCGCCATTCGCTGCAATGATCCGGTCATCTTCCTTGAAAACGAATTGGCCTATAGCCTCAAGGATGAAGTTCCCGAAGGCGACTACATCATTCCCATCGGCAAGGGCGATATCAAACGCGAAGGCGCCGATGTCACCATCATCGCCTGGTCGCGGATGATGAGCTTGGCCAAGCAGGCCGCGGAAGAGTTGGCCAAGGATGGCATCCAGGTCGAACTGCTCGATCCCCGTTCCTTGAAGCCCTTGGATATGCCCTTGATCGCCCAGTCCGTCCAGAAGACGAATCGCGTGGTGGTGGTGGAAGAAGGCCATTTCTTCTGCGGTCTGGGATCCCAGGTCGCCGATTCCATCTATACCAATCTCTTCGATTATCTGGATTCGCCCATCGTGCGTGTGGCTCAAAGTGAAAACCCCATGCCCTATGCCGCGAACCTGGAAGCCGCAACCTTGCCCTCGGTCGATAAGATCATAAAGGCGGTCCGGCAGGTTACTTACAAAGTTTGATTCATGTCGTTTCCGGCTCAGGGATGGGCCGTCACCAGCTTTAAGGAGTGAAGCGCGATGCCAACCAGCATGTTGATGCCGAGTTTAAGCCCGACCATGGAAGAAGGCGTCCTGGCCAAATGGCTTGTTAAGGAAGGCGACTTCATCAAGGCCGGGACCATGCTCTGTAGCGTGGAGACCGATAAGACCACGGTCGATTACGAAAGCATGGACGAAGGATATCTCCGCAAGATCCTGGTCCCCAATGGCACACCCGCCAAGGTCAATCAGCTGATTGCCATCCTCACCGACGAGAAGGACGAGGACTATTCGGCCTACCTCGAGAAGGCCCTGAAAAAAAGCCAGGAGACGGTTGCCGGTAAAGGCGCACCTGCCATGGCCAAGACCGCCGCAGCCGGATCCGCCAATGGCGCCGGACCCGCCGCAGCCACTTTTACCGCAGCGCCGCAAGCGCCCGCACGCCCGGCCATCGCGGCCCCAGCCGCGGTCGCAACCGAAGGCGGCCGGGTCAAGGCCTCTCCCCTAGCCCGGAAAATGGCGGAAGACGCCGGCATTCCTTTGGAAGGTCTCGCCGGCAGCGGGCCCATGGGTCGCGTCGTGAAGCGCGATATCGAAAATTATCAGCCGGCTCCGGCCACTCCCGTTTCCAAGGCCGGCGGCGCACCGGAAAAGTCGGAAGGCCCGGTCCAACGTCCCTTGTATGGTTCCTTGGCGCCTATCGGCCAGACCCTGGACATCCCGCTCAATATGATGCGCAAGACCATCGGCAAGCGTCTGCTGGACTCCCATCAGAACATCCCGACCTTCTATGTCACCATGAAGATCGAAATGGACGCGCTCAACTCGTTGCGCAACCAACTGAACCGCAGCCCCGGTTATAAAATCAGCGTGAACGATCTCATCGTGAAGGCCAGCGCCTTCGCCTTGCGCCAACATCCGATGGTGAACGCCTCCTTCATGGGCGACTTCATCCGGCAGAACGCCAATATCGATATCTGCGTGGCCGTGTCCATCGAAGGCGGCCTGATTACTCCCATCGTCCGTGATGCCGATCAGAAGGGCCTGGGACAGTTGTCTACCGAGGTCAAACAACTGGTGGCGAAAGCCAAGGCCGGCAAGTTGGCGCCGGAGGAATTCCAGGGCGGCACCTTTACCATTTCCAACCTGGGCATGTATGGCGTGGACGAATTCACGGCCATCATCAATCCGCCCCAGAGCGCCATCCTGGCCGTGGGCGGCATCCAGAACGAGATCTATCTGGATGGCGACGAAGTAAAATCCCGGGATACCATGAAGGTTACCCTGACCTCGGACCACCGCGTGATCGACGGCGCCTTGGCCGCCCAGTTCCTATCGGGACTGAAATCCCTTTTGGAAAACCCCGTCTGGCTGATGCTCTAGGAGATGACCTTGGAAACGAATTATGACATCGTGGTAATCGGAAGCGGGCCCGGCGGTTATGTGGCCGCCATCAAGGGCGCGCAGACGGAAGTGGCTAGCCTCGGCTCAGCGACGGCAGCCCTCGGAAGCAAGGCCACCGTTCTCAGCATGGACAGCAGCCAGATTCTCACGGCGCGATCAGCGGTACAGGGCTTGCGCGGCGATCTGATGGCGGCTGTCAGTGCGGGCGCGGGATTTGGCGTGGCAGCGGTAGGTGTCGCGGTCGTCACGGTCGGTCTTGGTGTCGCGGCCCGTGCGGCGGAACAATTTCAGCAATCTATGGCGAATTTGCAGGCCGTTCTCCATGCGTCGCCGCCCGATCTCGCCTTCCTCGGTGCGGGCATTCAGGAGTCCGCGCGCACGAGCGTCTTCAATCTCACGCAGATCGCCGATGCCGATAAAATCCTTGCGAAGAGCGGCGCGGACACGAACGCCATCATACGTGAGCAGGCGGACGTGCTCAATCTCGCGTCGGCCTCCAACACGACGGCTGCTGATGCCGCCGCCGGTCTGGTGACGGCGCAGAAGTCATTCGGCTTGACGGCGAAGGATTCGACGCTCATTGCCAACGATCTTTCGCAGGCGGTCGATTCGAGCGTCGGTACCTTCCTTGACATGACGGAGGCATTGAAGCAAGTCGGCCCCGTTGCACAGCAGGCCGGTCTGAGCCTCAAGGACACGACCGATGCGATTGCCGCACTCGAAAATGCGGGCTTGCAAGGCGACACCGGCGCGGGTCTAAAAATATTCCTTCAACGCCTCGAAGCGCCATCCGCTGGGGCGAAAACCGCCATCGCTGATCTTGGCCTGCAAATCTATGATACCGAGGGCAAGATGCGTTCGCTTGCCGAAATTGCCGATCAACTGCGTCTCAAAACACAAGGATTGACTGACGAAGTAAAAAATGCCGACTTGACGAAGATATTTGGCGCGCGTGGCGTCCGTGTCGCGGACATATTCAGCCTGGAGGGGTCGGACGGCTTGCAGGCGATTGCACAACACGAGGCAGACCTCGGTACGGCCGCTGACATCGCGCAGACGAAACTCGCCGCGCTCTCCGGTCAAATGGCCGAACTGAAGTCATCGAGTGACACCGTAGCGGCGAACATCGGCGGCGTCCTCGTGCCCGCACTGAGCGCGGCCGGCTCCGAGTTTACCGACCTCTTCGCGAAACTGACGGGCGGTCTCGCCGACCTCGGCGCGGCAGGGAAGTACGGGCAACAGCTTGCGAGCACGATTAGCGCGGCCACGAACGCACCGATTGGCGATCAACCCTTCACGCGGGACGAGCAGCGCACCAATCTCCTCAAGGAGCAAGCCGATCTCATCAAGAAGATTGCTGATATGCAGCCCGGTGTGGATGCGTCGAAGGGCGACATCCTCGGGCACCTGTTGGGTGATGACGGCGGCAAGGCAGAACTCGATCAAGCCAAGGAGGGGTTGAAACAGGTCAATGCCGAAATTGCGAAGCTCGATCCGGCCAAGCTCACTGCGAAGGGGTTGCAGCAATTGTCGGCACAGGAAGCCGACCTCGCCAGTCAGTTTTCGCACGGACAGATCACGATGGATCAGGCCACGGACTCTGCCGCGAACTGGTCGCGCACGGCGCTCGCGCTGGGAGTAGACGCGCGGACCGTCACGAATAACCTCACGGACTATGCCGTTGCGCTGAAAAACATCGCCAATGCCCAGTACGAGGCGCGTTATGCTGAGTTGCAAACGCAGCAGACCGAGCGCGAGCGGGCGAAGGAATTGCTGGACAAGGGCGCGCCGCCCGCACTGGTAGAGACCGCTGTCTTCGGCAAGGGGCTCGGAATGGAGCCTGCCCTGCTTCTTGAGCAGGAAGCAGAACTGGCGCGGTGGGAGAAGGACTACGCGGCGG
>DAINDC010000304.1:0-417 GCA_036732085.1 Fibrobacterota bacterium
GCCGAGGAAGGCGACGCGCCGCCACTTGCCGCCCACCGCCAATATGGATGCGAGCGAGGGGACGATCAGGAAGGCGAAGACCAGTAATACGCCCGCTACCCGTACCGAGTAGGTTACGATGACGCCGAAGGCGGTGTAGAAGAGGAAATCCCAGACCCAGAGCTTCATGCCTTTATCACGCGCCGCCTGCGGATCTTCCGTGACCAGGAACAGGGGCTTGCGCGCCAGCCAAAGCAGGAAGCCCACCCCGATGGCCAGGGCCGCGGCCAGCCCCAGGGCCTTGGGCGAGACGGTGAGGATGGACCCGACCAGCATCTCCTTCAGTTCCTCGGAACCGGTGGCGGATTTCTCCAGCACGATCAGGGAGAAGGCCATGGCGCCCGCATAGGTGACGCCGATCATGGCTTCGATGGGCAG
>DAINDC010000304.1:427-6910 GCA_036732085.1 Fibrobacterota bacterium
ATGGGCAGCTTGGAGCGGTTGCGGAACCAGGAGAACAGGATGGCCCCGAGCAAGGTAAAGGCCAAGGACAACATGAAATTGGCGGTGGGATGGGTTTCGCCCAATCCCATCATGATGCCGATGCTGGCGCCCAAAGCCGCCACCTGCGCCAAAGCGAGATCGACGAAGATGACCCCGCGGCGCACCACATGGTAGCCGAAGAAGCTGAGGACGCCCGTGAGGAGCAGGCATAAGGCCAGCGCGGACAATGTGAAGGGATAGGCGAGAATCATCATGGCTGGATACCCGCTTCGGACAAGGTCTTGACGATGGCGTCAAAATGCTTGAGATAGTCGTCCGCGCCTGCGCCTTCGCAGGAGGGCGTGAAGCGGAAGACCTTGATGCCGGTCTGGCGGGCCAGGAAATCCGGATCATTGTCGCCGTAGTACGGCTCCTGGATCAGGATGCGGGCCTTCTGGGATTTGATCTTGTCCACCAGTTCCTGCAGATGCTTGGCCGTGGGCGGGATGCCCGGGAACGGTTCCACATAGCCGACGATCTTCAATCCGAAGGCATTGGCGAAATAGGCCCAAGAGGAATGGTAGGTGATGATATTCGATCCCTTGAGCGGCGCCATTTTGGTTTTCCAGTCCAGGATGCGCTTGGCGGCATCGTCCGTGAACTTCTTGGCATTGGCCGCAAAGAGATCAGCGTGACCGGGATCGGCCTTGGCCAGGGCCTCGCGCACATGCTCGGCGATGATGGCGCCATTGGCCGGGTCCAGCCAATAATGGGGATTGCCCTGGGGATGCACGTCGCCTAGGGAGGCATCGATCTTACCGGTCGGCTTTTCCAGGACGTCGATGCCGCCAGAGCAGTCGACCACTTCCAGGTTGCCATTGCGCGAGCCTTCGATGATGGCATCGGCCCATTGATCCAGGGCCATGCCGACCTTGAGATAAACCGCGACGCGCGAGACCTTGATCATATAGGAGGGCAGGACCTCCACGAAGTGCGGGTTGGAATTCGCCTTGGCGATGGAGAAGACTTCCACCTCGTTCCCGCCCACGCTGGCGGCTATGGAGGCGATATCGGGCAGGGAGGCGGCCACCTTGATTTTGGCGGCGGCCGGCGCGGCTGCCAGGAAGGTCAAAGCGCCCGCGAGCGCCAGGGATGCGATCCCGTTGATCCGGTTTTTCATTGTCGTTCCTTTGTTAATTCCATTCATGCTGGTTGAATCGGTTTGGTTTTTATCGTGATTCTCATACTTATCGTGCATGTGCATTACCATTAAAACTGGTGGGCCTTGTGGGGGCCCATGCTGAACAGGAGCTGGAGGGCGACGGTATTGACCGCCTTTCCCCCGTCCCCGTCGGGCAGGAAATATTCGTAAGAGGCGCGCAGCAAGGTGCTCTCCTCCAAAACGGCATAGCCGGCGAAGACCCGGAAGGCTCGATCGGTGGAGGTAGCCTGGCCTTGGCGTTCCCATTGCTCGTAGAAAAGGCCGCCATTGTATTGGGTATGATAGCGGTAGTCCGCCCAGACGTTGAAGCCCTTGCGATCTTCCGAGGCGAAGGTATGCGCGGCGGTATCGGCGGCATGGCCATGGTTGAACACGCCCTCGCCCACCACGGTGAGTTGGGACGCCCCTTCGAGGTAGAACTTGGCCTTCACATCCGCGCCGACCAGATACGCGCGCGTCTCCCGGACCACATCGTCCATGCCCGTGGCCGCATCCACGCCGGTCTCCAAGGCCCCACGATCGCCGAGCAGGAAATCATTGGCCCAGCGGCCGAGCCAACCGAGCCGCGTCGCCGTGGCATTCAAACCCGTATCGGCAGGATGGAATTGCTTGCCCTGGAGCAGGTCGACGGAAACCGTCGAGGCCCAGTCTCCGGGCATGGGAAGCAAATCGGAAACCTGCGCGGCCGTCTCGTTGAAACCGTCTTCGCCGCCGGGCAGCAGGGAAGTCAGGCTGCGGGGCGGAGCGATGAACGGATAGGCATGCGGGTGGCTGGGGTTGGTCTTGCCGAAACCCAGGCGGTACTTGCCGGCTTTGAGGCCCAGGCCCCAGGGCAGCCCTTTCACCATGGAGGTATAGGCCTCCTCCAGGGAGAAGCCGTTTTCGCTTCCGGAAATCGTGAGCCACCCTTTGAAGTACGGGTTGAGATAGGCATCGAGCACCACTTCGGCCTCGCCCAGCTTGAGCGTGGGCTCCTGGGCATCCGGGGAAGCGGCATTGTCGGTCATGCCGCCGAAGACCTGCCCGATGGCGGAAAGGTCGGGATTGGTCACGCCGGCGTGGATGGTCTTGGGGATCAGGAAAGGGGCGGCCAAGGCTGCTGCAAGTAGGCTGGCGCGACCGAGGCATAGGTCAAAACGCATGGAACCTCCGTTTGATGTAGAACCGAATTTTATTCGTTGAGGGATGCGCCCAGTACTCTAGATGTTACGGTAGAGCTGGACGTTACCGAAGTCCGGACGGAATGCGAAGGGAAAGGCAAGCCGCGAATGGATTCGGTGGAGGTGGAGGCGGGGCAAGGCCCCGTCAGGCGGCGGCTTCAGGGGAAACCGCGTTTGGTGCAAGCGGGCAAGGCCCGGGGGCACGGCCCCTTCGTTAAGCGGAGGGCGGGCCTCGGGAGGAGAAGGGCTGGTGTCGGGAGGGCAGGAGTGGTTCCCGCCTAGATTCGGTCAAGGCCTGGTAAGCTACGGGCGCTTCCGGACAGGCAGCAGCGGCGGGCGCGAGATAGGCCTCGGCCGAGACATGGCAGAGCTGGCAATCCGGATGGGAATGGAACGAGTCCTCATGCCGATGATTGGGCGCGAGGATGCCGATTACGCCGAACAAATACAGGATCAGGGCGCTGAGAAAGAACCTCCGGACCCGGCCTGATGTGGGGCAATAAGACTGCATATCCGTGGGCTAATATATTAAATCCTACATTTGCATTACACCTTCATCGCCTTAATGAGTGTCCCCGATCATGTTTCTAAGCCAAAAATCCCCAGGTAAGTCCAAGGTTACGGGGAAAAACAGCGCAAAAAAATCGGCCGGCAAACCCCGAGGCTGGTTCCGGCCCTTGCGCTGGATCCGGTTCGTGGTGGTCTTCTTCCTCCTGTCCACTATCGCCGCCGTCCTCCTGTTCCGTTTCGTTCCGCCTCCGCTGACGCCTCTCATGGCCATCCGCTATGCCCTGGCTTATACGGGCGGAGCGCAACCCAAACTGGAAAAGACCTGGATGCCGCTCGAAAAGATTTCCCCGCGTCTGGTGGAAGCGGTCATCGCCTCCGAGGACCAGACGTTTCCGGAACATTGGGGTTTCGATTTCGAAGCCATCCTCTCGGCCTTCTCCGTCAACGGCAAGGGCAAACGCAAGCTGGGCGCCAGCACCATCACCCAGCAGACGGCCAAGAACCTGTTCCTCTGGCCCGATCGGAGTTGGACGCGCAAGGCCCTGGAAGCCTATTTCACCCTGCTGCTGGAAGTCGAATGGAACAAGCACCGCATCCTGGAAGTCTACCTGAACATCATCGAAATGGGGAACGGGGTCTATGGCGCGGAGGCCGCGGCCAACCGGTACTTCGGATCGACCGCCGCCGATCTCGATCGCAACCAGGCTGCCCTGCTCGCGGCCATCCTGCCCAATCCCCGCGCCTGGTCGCCGGACAAGCCTTCGCCTTACCTGATCCGCAGGCAGACCTGGATCCTGCGGCAAATGGATCATCGCGGTCCGCTCCCGGAAGAACTCTCCTACCGGGGCAGCCCCAAGGCTACCAGTCACCCGCCAGGTACCCCCCGCACCCGGGAATCCTCCTTGGCCCGCGATACCGTGGGACCCTGGCCGGATAACCTCATGCCGAGCATGCCGCTGAACCCGACGATCCCGGCAAGCCCCACGGATAGCCTGGACCGGCTTCCCATAGGCGCGGACGGCGAGAACGGCGAGAAGAACGGCCTGGACCCGGACCCCGGACTCCCCGATCCGTCCCAGCTTCCCGGGTCGACCCAGCTTCCCGATTCCGCCTCGGGGCTGGATTCCAAAAGCCGGGATTCCCAAAGCCCGGATTCACCCGCTCCGCATTAATCTCGGACCTCCAAAAAGAGGCGGCGGCTTATCTTAGGGAGAGTACGGTTCTTCCCATCGGATCATGCTCGGCAAGAGGACAGGAATGAAAGTAAAAGCGAACGTTGCGACCACATCCATGGGTCTAGCCATCCTGATCCTCTTTTCCCTGTCCGCCGTGAAGGCGCGAGCCCAGGCCGGCTGCGACGCCCTCCCCCCTGCTTCCGCCTTCACGATCGAAAAAATCGCCGATGCCCCGTACGCCCCCTATGATATCCAAATCGCCAAGGACGGCCGCGTCTTCTGGTTGGAACGCCAGGGTGATTTCAAGGTTTACGATCCGGCCACCAAGGCCGTGGCTACGATTGGAACCCTGGACGTGCTGGCCGTGAACACGGGAGGTTACGCCGGCACGGTCGAGACCGGCCTGGAAGGCCTTCTGCTCGCGCCCGATTTCGAAACCTCGCATTGGGTCTATCTGTTCTATGCCGTCTCCGCGGCCAAGAGCGGCGGCACCACCGGCGGCAAGCTGGGACCCATCAAGCGGTTGTCCCGTTTCACCTTGACCAATGGCGATAAGGCCTTGAATATGGCGAGCGAAAAGCCCCTGTATCAATTCAAGGTCTTCGCGCAGTGCTGCCACTTTGGCGGCGCCATGGATTGGGGCCCGGAAGGGGACCTTTACCTCAGCACCGGCGACAATATCGATTATAACAATACCGGCACCGGCATCGCGCAAGCCTTCGATTCCACCGGCGAGAACAAGGATCCCCGCAATACCTCCGCGAATACCAACGACCCGCGCGGCAAGGTCCTGCGCATCAAACCCATCCTCTTCCCGGACACGGAGACGCCGGCGATCGGCATCGGCGCCACCTATACCATTCCCGCAGGTAACCTGAAAGAGACCTGGGCTACCGCGGAGAAGGACAAGGTGCTTCCGGAAATCTTTTCCATGGGCCACCGCAATCCCTTCACCATCTCGGTCAATCAGGCCAATGGCTGGGTGGGCGTGGGCGAAGCCAACGGCGATCGGGACACCAAGGACGAGGATCAGGGGGACGATGAGATCAATGTCGTCACCAAGCCCGGTTATTTCGGCTGGCCCTTCATCATCGGCGACAACCAGACCTATGTCCCGAGCTTCTGGAGGAAACTCGGCTACAACCCTTCCGCGAACGCCGCCGCCCTGCCCAACAATTCGAAGTTCAATTCCGGCGCCAAGGTCCTGCCGCCAGCCGTGGGATCCGTCATTTCCCAATCGCATGGCGGCATGCTGATGCCCTTGTATTGCCTGGGCATGACCTGGGGCTGGGTCAAATACGATGCGGCCCTGAATTCCAAGACCAAGTGGCCGCCCTATCTCGCCGGCAAGCTGCTGGTCTCCTCCTATGGAGCCACGGGCACGCCGGATGTCCGCGTCGCGACCATCGATGCCAATGGCAAGGCCACCAAGTTGGAAGTGCTGTTCACGGGCGCATTCGGCGGACAGCATCAGAACTTCACCACCTACGGGATGCGCGCCAGGCAGGGACCGGACGGGGCCTTCTATCTCGGGACCTGGGACGCCTTCAATTACGACGCGAGCACGATCGGAAAAATCTTCAAGGTGAGCTATACCGGCTCGTGCAGCACGGTGAGCGCCAAACCCTCGAAAGCGAAATTCTCCAAGCTGGTTTCCACCCCCTTCGCCATCGTGCATCTGGGCTCGACGGAAATCGAATTGGCCGAAGGCATCCGGGGCGCGCAGGCCTTCAACCTGGATGGGACCCTGGTTTGGGAAACCCATCGCGCCGTGGCAACCGAACGGATCCTGGCCACCATTCCCGCATCGGTTCCGCGGGGAATGTTGCAAATCCGCTACACGCCCTAACCAACAACATTGGACTCCTTGATGGAAACCGTATTCCAATTCTTGAGGGTGGTTCAACCGTTTCCGGGTACCAAGGTCTCAACGCTAAACATGGCGGCGTAAAAAGCGTCTCCAATCAAGTGCAGGCTATTTAGAGTAAGCTTGAAGAATAGGGGCATGATTTGACCACAGGTACAATTAAGGTTTCTAACGAAAAAGACCTCGATCCAAATTCTCCTACGCTCCTAGTCCTTCTTGTTCTAATTTCCTTCTTCCTACACGCCGCATATGCCTTCAGCCCTTTGTCCGTTTGGAATAACCTTCCGATGGACGAAGGCATTTATTGGGACTTGGCGAAGAACCTCGCTTGCACTGGACGACTCTTCCTCTCCGAACCTGCTTTCGCAACCGTCGGTGGCGGCGAGACCACCATGTTCTGGTTACCGACCTATCCTTTGCTGTTGGCCTTGATCTTGAAGATCGCAATCGTTCCCCTGAGGATACTCCAATTGATTCAGGCCGCTATGGCTGCCACCTTGCCGCTCTTGTTGCGGCCCATGGCGGCGAGTCTCCTGCGCGGGAAATGGT
>DAINDC010000305.1:0-1866 GCA_036732085.1 Fibrobacterota bacterium
GGCATTCTAAAATCGACCGATGGGGGGGAAAGCTGGATTAAGCAAAATTCCGGTTTTGCCGGCTCTGTATTGGATATTTCAATTTGGAGTAACGATACGGCCTTCGCGATTGGGGACGGAGTGAAACGAACTTCCGACGGCGGGGTAACCTGGGTCACGTGCCTGTTATATAACCGGCCGCTTCATTCCATATCCTTTCCCACCCATGACATGGGGGTTATTGTAAGCGGCTTATACACGAGAACCGATATTTTTAAAAGCACGGATGGGGGAACGACGTGGATTAAGGATCCCAATCAATATGTTCCCGGAGTGAACAATCAGCCCAGGCTCTTTTCCGGCCATTTCATCAGTAAGGATACAGGATATGCCGTTGGGGATACGGGGACCATTTTTAAAACCACCAATGCGGCGGCGAGTTGGGTTCCCCAATCCTGCGACACGCGCCATACTTTGAATTCCGTCTTCTTTCCGGTGGCTGATACGGGTTACATTGTCGGGGATAGCGGAACCGTATTGAAATTGGTTCGAAATCAAACTACGGGAATCGAAAAGGGAAAATATTTTTCGCATCTCCATGCGGATACGCAAAAATTGATTTTCCCGAGCGGATTCCAATGGGAAAAGGGCGGCGAACCCTCCTACCCTATACGTAGCCTAATCGGGGCGACAATTCCATCCCAGGGTCACAGACCCGCCGGCGTGAGGTTATTGATTAAGTAATTGGTTCCGGTAATCCGGATCGCAATGCTCCACGTCCCTTCCCATTCCGAGTCTTCGAGCTAATCAGCAAAATTTTGAGGCGCGGATAGCAGACCAAGGAAACCCTTTATCGCCATCCTGCAAGGCTTACCCTTGCCGCTCGTTTGCCCCGTGGCCCCGGGTTCCTTTGGAACGATTCCGGTCACTAAAGCCAAAACCTGACATTCCCGAGACCCGGAAGTGAGCCGTCGGTTTGCTGATTCAGGCGCTTGTCCGGAAATTCCCCAAAAAACGAGTCGGATTCGACTACGCGCGTACAGCGGATTTTGCTTATTAACGATAACCTACTTGGGGATGGCCGAGGAGAACCCACCGTATTTCAAACTGATGTTCGGGCCCTACGACGTTCAGGATCCGGCCCAGAAAGACGTGATGCCCGTCTGCGAAAAGGTCTTTCGGGGCTTAGCGGGGATTTCCCCGAAGGGGATTCTCAAGGCGATGCATTTGTCGACCCAGGCGACGGGTCCGCCGCAGGATGCGAAACCTGAGCCGGCCAAGACTGAAGCGCTGAAGCTCGAGTGGAGCGGCGAGGGTGAAAGTGCGGACTGGCCGGAGTATCCGGACTGATGGGGTCCATACCCTGCGTGGGGAAGGGTGAGGTGTGCCCTGGCGTGAATGATATGTCGATTTTGGGGGTGGGAAATGGGGTAAGGGCTTGGAAAACGCCTATTGGGACGATACCGCCTAGGCCCACTTCATGCATCCCGGCGGCGGCTTCGCCCGCGTGGCGCCGCGCGCCGGCGAGGCGCGCTTCGAGGCCCCTAGCTCATGGAGCATCCGGAAAGCCTGCCGCCCGGCGGCCTGACCGTATCGGTGCTGGCTGCGCCCGTAGGAGGGCCCGCGGATCCCGAATCCGATGGCCACCCGGAACCGTCCGCCAAAGCCCATTCCGGGTCCTGATGGACCGCGCGCCGCTACACCTACCGCTGGCATCCGCACGCCCGCTTGATGTCGCTGGCGCGCTATGCCGACGGCGAACCCGATGGCATCCCGCATGCTTGGAGGGGAATATGGATGCGACTGGCTTTCACTGCGGTATTGGTTTTGACACGGCTTTCGATCAGTGCGCGTTCCGAACAATGGGATATGAACTTCGGTGACGAC
>DAINDC010000305.1:1876-6903 GCA_036732085.1 Fibrobacterota bacterium
TGCATGCCCTTAACGCGCCTTAACGCACCGCTTTCATGATGAAGGTCCGGGCCGGTCCAGCATTGGGCACGGCCTCCAGGCGCACCAGGTAGATCCCATGCGGCCCGGAAACGTTCCAGGCCAAACGGTGAGAACCCGCTTCGCGGCGGCCGCGTCCGAGTTCACCGCGCAAACGTCCTTCAGCATCATAGACGGTCACCTTGATTTCCGACGGTTCGGGTAATTCCAGGCGCAGGCCGCCGTCCGCTTCCGGGATCAGGCCGAATGCAGCGGGATTGCCTGCGCCCGGCGTGGGCAGATCCAACGGGCGGGAGGCCTTCACCAACCATATCGGCTTTTGGGCATTGGCTATGTAGGATACGGCCTTGCCCACCGGAGTGATTTTGTCCTTGGCCAGGGTGATTTGGAAAACGTTCAGGGCCGATCCGGTGGCGTGTGTAAAGACGACTTTGTCGTCCCGGGTCGAATAGCGCGGTTCTCCCGGGACCACGGCGTTGCTGTCGAGGACACGGAAGGATCCCGTGTACAGGTCGGCGGCGACCACGCTGAAACTGCCCGAGGACTCGTCGATGAGATCGAAAACGACGTTCATGGAACTGGTGCGGGCGAAGGACGGATTTCCCACGCTCACACCTTCCGGCAAGGAGGGCAGGAAGGGCGTGATGACGCCCGATTTGAGTTCGATCAGGTTCGCATTCCAGAATTCGATGGGATTGCCCTGGGACTGGGGGACCCGGTTGAGCGCGTCGTAGAGGATGCTCTCCCCGCTCGCATCGAATTCCAGGGCATCGGCGTTGACCACGTTATTGGTCTGGGCCCCCTGTCCCGCGGAGGGGGTATAGAGCTGTAGGGCGCGACTCTGCTCGGGATGGGCCAGATCGATGAGGTGGATCTTCCCGTCCGGTTCCACGGTGGTTACGGCGGCCAGGGTGCCATCGGGAGAAAGCGCGACGGAATTCCAGGCGCCCGTGGGCCCCACGGTCCGCTCACCGGCGGCGTCGATGGCGCGTAAGGCATGCTTGGTGTCGATGAAAAGAATGAGGGCTCCGTCCGCGCTGACGGCCACCGACCGCCCCGAACCCGTGAAAACCTGCGTGGTGGTAAGATGCGTGATGTCGGTATCGCCAGAGACCACGGTTTTGGCCAGGTACAGGCTGCTATCCCCTGTCTTGGCGCCGATATAGGCCACGAATTGCGGTCCTGTGGCAGGTTCCCGATCCGGAGGTCTGGGCGTGGGAATATCGTTCGATGTCGCCGATCCGATTCCCACCGCGGTGAAGCCCTCCCTCACGGCCGCGACCTCGGGGGAGTTCTCTCCATATAAATCCGTGGCCGCGCGCACCGCGCCGAGGCGCATATCGAGGAACTGCGAGCCCGGGTTGAGATAGCGGGCGTCCAGGACCCGGTAATAAATCTGCTCGGTTTTATCGCGACCGATGGAGTTGGCGATCAGGTAGCAGGCATGATTCGGGATGCCGTTGTTGACATGGACGCCGCCATTGTCGTCGGCGAGGGTCGCCTTGACATATTCCAGCATATGGGACGGCTGCCAATGCGGGTCGGATGGACCGCTGCCGCCGTTGTGGGGATCCTGCAAGTCGCGGAGGGCCCCGGTCGAAGAGGACAACGGAGTCACCACGTCCTCGCCGATTTTCCAATCCTCGCGATCGATCATGACCCCGAACACGTCCGCCAGGGATTCGTTCAGGGCACCCGACTGATTCCTGTATCCCAGATTCACCGTGGCTTCGATCACCCCATGGGTCATCTCGTGGCCCGTCACGTCCAAGGCCCTCGCCAGCGACTTGAAAAGCCGATTGCCGTCGCCGTAGGCCATCAATTTGCCGTTCCAATAGGCGTTGTCCATGGCTTTGCCGTTCTCGGTGACGTGGACGGCCGCAATCATGTTTCCGCCCGCCC
This sequence comes from Fibrobacterota bacterium, assembly GCA_036732085.1. Classification (GTDB taxonomy): domain Bacteria; phylum Fibrobacterota; class Fibrobacteria; order UBA11236; family UBA11236; genus Chersky-265. Next base: position 3,797 of record DAINDC010000305.1, read on the forward strand.
CGTCGATGCCCAACCGATTGAAGGTTTTCAGGTAATACTCGTACACCCTGGCCATATTGTAGTGGGCCGATACCGCGGCCGGATCGTTCCAAGTATTGTTCGTGGAAGTGACTTGGCCGACCCGGAGGAGATCCGTATTCGCCGCGCTCATGGTCCACAAGGCGCCGCGGGGATTGCCGGGCAGGCCCAAGCGCGTACTGAAACCCTGGCGTGTGCCGTCGATGAGATAGTAGGTGGAGCCTACCTGGTAGGTGTTGAGGGCGCGCGTCGTTCCCAGCAAATCCTTGGCGTTCGCGGTCTTGGGTCCGTCGGCATTGGAGGCATTGTACTTTTCCAGGATTGTGCCCGAGGCGCCGTCGATGAAGTACCGCCACCGCTCGCACAGGTTCGGCCTAATCTCCACGCGCCAGGCCCGATGCGCGGCGCCGCTTTCCGGATCAAGCCAGATATTCCGCTCCGCGGTGGGCCCCGCATATTCCAGGAGAGCGCGGGTTTCGGGATCAAAATCCTCGAGGCGGGACTGGAGGGCCAGGTCCGCCACTGCGCGGGCAACCGCCTTATTCTCCGCGAGGCTCCATCCCGTCCCGTTCGGGAGGACCGGAGTGGGAGGGTAGCATGCGTTGACGGCATAGAGCGCCCCCGCCTTATCGAAATGGGCCGTAATCCGCCCGTTCCATACGGGAACCCCCTCAAGCACTTGTTGAAAGGTTTCGTGCCTGCTCCCCAGGCCGTCGATATGCTGCTCGTGCAGGTTCAATTCGGCAGCGGGATCGCGCAGTTTGAATAGTTCCCGATTCGCCTGGAAATACGCCAGGGCGCGGGCGCCGGGACTGGCGGCCAGACCCTGCGCATCCGGAAAGGACTTGGGCACGCTCAAGCTGCGCCCATCGAGAAAGGCGGGGGTGCCGAAAGAGGGATTCAAAGTGATGCCGGGGCGATTGTCCGGGTTCCTTCCGGGTACGGGCAAGGCGGCCCAGGGAAAGGCTTTCAACTGTTGGGTAAAGGGGGACGGGACCGCGGCGCGGGCCGGTGCGATGCCGGCGGCCGATTTCGGGGCGGGTCCCGCGATTCGGGAGCGGGCCAACTGTCTTGCCATGGCCTTGAGATCCGCATCCACGATGCCTGGACCTGGACCCGCGCCGCTCTGAGTACTCGACCTCGCCGCGCTTCCGGTCGTTGGGGAATATCCCCATGTAGGATGCGCGGCGAGGCCAATTGCGCAGAGTGCCGCGAACGCCAAGCCCTGAAAACGGTATTTCCTCCAGTAAAGGTGTGATAGGCCCTGGGGGAGGGAGGTCGGAAGTCCGGATTTCCGGCGAAATTCCGTCATTAAAGCGCGCATTTCATTCTCCACAGAGGGGTTCTATCGTCGGGATATTCCATCCCCAATCTTCCACTCGCACCGGGCACAATCTACCGGGGAAATGCACATTGCGCTGATGGCTTCTTTTCGGCGTATCGGGAAAATATGCTACTCCTGGTTTCGACCACCGGCTTAGTTAAGAAGCAGGGCTCTTGCCCTAACTTTTTAAGCAGGAGGACCTTACGTCCTTCGAAGCCTAATGAAGAAGTGGATTTGGAGAAGAGTGAGGAGACCCAGGAATTGGCGGAGTAAAAGTGGAAACGACCTTGCGGGGGAAAGTTGGAATTTGGCGGGATTTAGGATTGGAGAAGGGTTTCAATTTACCTACGCTCGTGGACATCAGCCCGGTGGGCGCGCTGGTTTCGTCTGACTTCCTCTACCAGACCCGCGTATGGAACCGGCACTCGCGTCCCTCGATGTGCGCCGATTGCGCCGTGGGCTGCAATACCCGCGTCGATTTGGATGCCAAGGAAAAGATCAAGTGCATCGTACCGCGCCGCAATGATCAGGTGAACAAGGAATGGATGTGCGACTACGGCCGTCTCTCCTTCCCCTACGTCCATGAGAATCGTTTGATGAAGCCTCTCATCGACGGCAAGGACGCGCCCTACAAGGAAGCCCGCCAGGCCCGCCGCTCTGCTCAAGTACGGCATCGTGGCGGTGGGTGGCACTGCCGACCCTGACCACCTTCGAGAAGAGCGGCGCCTTCGTGAACAAGGACGGCGTGCACCAGAAGTACCTGCCGGTGATCGAGCCGGTGAACTTCGGACGCCACGAAGCGGAGATCTTCAACGATCTCGCCCGCGAATTGCAGCCCGCGGCCGTAGCCCACGCTTCCGGTAATGGGGCGGTCAAGGTTAAGGCCGGATTCTAACCGGCCGCCTTCCGTACCCTGCCCCAATCCCGACACCGCTCGCAAGAAAAGAACGGAAACTTAGGCCAAGTCCGACTTCGGACCCGGAAAGGGGCATATCTTTGGGATACGATGAAAGCTACGCTGCCCGACGTCACGACATACACGGATTTCCGTCAATTCCTTAGGGATTGTTACGATTTCCAGAAAAAGCGCGACCCGAAATTCTCGCATCGGTACTTCTGCAAAAAGGCGGGATACGGTTCTTCCAGCGCGTTCGCGGATATCCTCAAAGGCCGACGCAATCTCTCCGCCCCCGCGGCATTGCGCCTGGCCCGCGCCTTCGAGCTCGGCAAGTCCGACGAAGACTACTTGTTGCACCTGGTCCAGTTCAACCAGGCCGAAAGCCTGGAGGTGAAAAACCTCCACTACGCCTTTTATGAATTGATGCCTTCGTTATTCGATAACTGAGAAGGCAGACCCAGCATTTCCAGCCAAAGATCCGCCAGCAATTGGTCCGCGAACACTTCGTCACTGACCGCGCCGGAACCGGGAATCTTATAGAAAAGGTAACCGCGCCATACCCCTGTCGCGGCTCGCCGAAAACCTCTGAAAATCAGTCCCTCCCCCCCACCGCCTGGCGCTGGTCCGCAAGGAGCTGGCAGACATCCAGGCCCAGGTCGAGGACCTGAAGAAGGGCCTGGCCAAGGACAAGGATCAGTTGCAGACCTACCAAGAGATCCTGCTCACCGTGATCGTCATCACCACTCGCAACACCTTCAGGTCCGGGCCTCCGTCCAAGGCCCATGGTTCAATCCTGGGCAACGCGGCCGGCAGCGGCAAACCACGCCTATGCCCGCCGCGAACCCGAAAAGACCGCGCTCTACCAGG
>DAINDC010000306.1:0-2309 GCA_036732085.1 Fibrobacterota bacterium
CCTTTCCGGCCGGCCGCTCGCCCTTCACCATCAAAGGCAGCCTGCCGAATCCGGCCTGGACCTGCGCCCGCGAATTCCAGGATTTTCTTTCCGCGCATGGCATCGTCATCGCCCCCCAAGGTTCCGTCTGCGGCGATTCCACCGCCCTGCCCAATCGGACTGTAACCGGCATTGGAACCAGCATCGCCATTCCCGGCACGCGCCATCTCTCCGGGCCCCTCAAGGATTTGATCCGTTTCACCAATCAGAAAAGCGACAACAACTACGCGGCGCAGATACTGGCCCTGCTTGGCAAGGAGGCCGGTCCTTCCGCCGATTGGCGCGGCGGCCTCGCGGTGGTAAACGATTACCTGGCCCAGCGGGGATTCAACCGCGCCGAAATCCATCTCAAGGACGGCAATGGCCTGTCGCGCTACAATTGGATTTCGCCCGGACAAATCGCGCTCCTCCTCGCCTATGCCTCGAGACAGAAAGCCTTTCCCGATTTCCAGTCCTCCTTGCTTGGCTCGATTCGAGCCGGCGGCTCACCGGGAGCCGCTGATGCAAAGCGAGCCGCGGGTCGGAGCGATACCGCAGGGAAACTTGAACGTTACGGGAGAGGCTGGGAAGGCCGGCTCTGGATCAAGACCGGGACCTTGGAAGGAGTAAGCTCGGTAGCCGGTTACCTCAAATGCAAATCGGGTCGGCTGGCCGCTTTTTCCATCACCGCCAATAATTTCGAGGGAAAGGGCGCCGATATGCAAAAAGCCTTCGGGCCTTTGCTGCGTGATTGGGCCGCGAGGTATTGACAAGAGCGGCGTCGAACCTATTTTTTCTTTGGAACCGGAGCCCGCAATTGGATATGCTTTAACCGATGTCGCCCCTGCTCGTCTCGACCCCGCATAGCTCCGGACACGTTCCCTATTGGATCCTGGCCCGCATGCTCAAAACCGGGGAAACGGAAGCTTCCCTGCGCCGCCGGATTTTCCGGGAAGGCGATCCGTTCACCGATGCCATCTTCCATATCCCGGATGCGGAAGTCACGCTCAACGCGTCCGCCTCACGCTTCGTCGTCGACCTCAATCGGGAACGCGGGGAGCCCGGCGAGAACGGCGTCATCAAGCTCACGGATTTCGAGCGCCGCCCTTTCTATCCCACCGGCTATGCCATTTCCGCGGAAGAGCGCGAGATGCGCCTCTCGCTTTATTATGACCCGTACCATCTGGCCCTCGAAAAGCATCTGGCCGGCGGACGTCTCCGCTTCTTCATAGACGGCCACTCCCTGACCTCGCAGGGACCCGCCATCGGCCCCGATCAAGGCCGCCCGCGCCCGGCCATCTGCATCGGGAATTTCGGGAACGATCGCGGCGAAAGGAATGCGGGACCGCTCTCCTGCCCGCCCGACCTCGCTCGCCGCATCGGGGAAAAGCTGGAGCAACTGCTGGGCGGACTGCTCAAGGAGTCCGGCCTGTCCGAAGGCGTCCGGCTGAACCAACCCTTCGGCGGCGGATCGATCCTGGAAAAATACTCGGCGCCTCCCTATTCGGTTCCCGGCGTCATGATCGAAGTGAACCGCGCCCTGTATCTGGATGAGGAAAGCCTCGAGCCTATACCGGGTCGCGTCGCGAAGCTCTCCAAGGCGATGGGACAATTGGCCTCGGCCATCCTGTCCGACCCCGCGCTCACAAAGCCCTGAAGCGCCGTCAAAAAATCCTGAAGCCTTCCGGCCACCTCACCACTTCGGCATCCGTCAGTTGATGGTTCCACCCGGAATTCCTGCGACTTTTTGACAAAACCCCATTTTTAGGCATTGAGTTTGAGATTCAGTCTTGATTTCAATTTTGATCGGGTGTAAGTTTGGATTGATAAACCAACCGCCGAAAGGAACCCATGACCTCCTCATCGAAATCCTCCCGCCGCCAAACTCCGGTCCTCGCACTCCCGGCCCTGGCGCTACTCATAAGCACCGCCGCCGCCAATGACCGGCATTTCTCCTATACCTATGAAACCGGCGTCCTCGCTCCCGGGGCCCGGGAACTGGAGGTTTCCAATACCTTGCGCGCGGGCCGCGAGGAGTTTTATTCCGCCCTCGATCATCGTCTGGAATTCGAAGTGGGCGTGGCCGACAATCTCATGACTTCCATCTATCTCAACATGGGCAATACCACCAGCGCCAACGGCACCGGGGGCTTGACTTCCGAATTCGCCTGGGCCGGCCTCTCCAATGAATGGAAATGGAAGCTGATGGATCCGGTCGCCAGTCCCGTGGGCCTGGCCTTGTATGCCGAACTCACCTACAATACGGACGCTTTCGAATTGGAGCCCAAGGT
>DAINDC010000306.1:2319-6838 GCA_036732085.1 Fibrobacterota bacterium
GGTGGGAGACCTGCTCCTGGCCGCCAACCTGGTCACGGAATTCGAATTCGCCTCCGGGATCGATAAGACCACCTTGGAGGAAGTCGCGCCGGAAGTGGTGCTGGGCGCCACCTACCAATTGAACAAGCGCATCTATGCCGGCGTGGAAATGCGCAACCACAATGCCTTCATGAACGATGCCGCGACCGGCGATCTGAAATACGCATACTCCTCGCTCTACGCCGGTCCGGTGATTTCCTATACGGCGGAATCCTGGTGGGTGACGCTGACGGTCCTGCCCCAGCTGCCCGCCTTGTCCAAGGCCGATGGCGGTTCTATACTTGTTTTGGATGACGGTGAGAAACTCAATGCCCGGCTGCTCTTTTCCTTCCATATCTGAATCCGCCGGCCCTTGGGTCAAATGGATAGAACGGACCCGAAGCCTTGGGTCCGTTCTATTATGCGCCTGCCTGGCGGCCTTGCTTTCCGGTTGCGCCGGGACCAGCGCCATTCCCGTCCCCACTCCCAAGCTGGTGGAATATGCCGATCGTAACGGACAGGCTACCTCGCTCGCGACCCTGACCTTGGGGCGCAAGCTGTATATCCGGCGCTGCTCGGCCTGCCATAATCTGAAACGACCGGAAACCCTCCTCGCCGCCGATTGGCCGGAAATGGTGGGTCGGATGGTTACAAATGCCGAGATCAATCCCGATCAGCAGCGAGCCATCACCCAGTACCTCGTCGCCGCGGCGGCTGCGGCCCAAGACACCGCCAATGCGGCCGCTGCACCTGCACCCAACCCCGCCCCCAACGCGCCCCGCACGGGAGCCCCCCTATCCGACAAAACGAGAGCCGATTAGGCATATGCAAGGCGCATTGGTTCTATATTAATTGCGGGGTCTCCAGCCTCGCCGACACGACCGGGTAAAGGCATAAAGCGGACAAATAGCATTTAGAAAGCGAATAGGGATTCATGGCTTCTGGGGCCGATCATCATCATCCACATTCCCACCCGCACGATCACGGGCCTCGCTCCCATCCGCATGGGCACGAACACGACGGTTCGGTCCTTCCCCATGTCCACCACGCCTCCTATGGCAAGCTCCTGACCGCCTTCTGGATCATCGCCGCCTTCATGGGAGTGGAGGTCTTCTGCGGATGGCTTTTCCATTCCCTCACCCTCATGTCCGACGGCTTCCATATGCTCTCCGACGCCTTGTCGCTGGGCCTCTCCGCCTTCGCCGTGTCCCTGGGGAGCCGCAAGGCCACGGAGGCCAAGACCTTCGGGTTCAAGCGCTTCGAGGTACTGGCGGCCTTCGGGAACGGATTGACGCTGACCTTGCTTTCGGTTTTCATCCTCTTCCAGGCGATCGGGCGCTTGTTGCATCCGGTTTCCGTGCAGGCGAAATCCATGTTGGGGGTGGCGATCCTGGGTCTGATCGTGAACCTGTTCGCCGCCTGGTGGTTACACCGGGGAGAGGACGAGAAAACCGTCAATGAGGAAAGCGCTTTCGCCCATGTCCTGAGCGATGTCGGGGCTTCGCTCGCGGCCGTAGCCGCCGCGGTCCTCATCCTGACCAAAGGCTGGCAATGGGCGGACCCGGCCCTCAGCCTCCTCATCGCCCTTGTGATCGTCGTGGCGGGAATCAAGGTGATGCGCGGCAGCGCGCATATCCTGGTGGAAGGCACGCCGGAAGGCGTGGAAATCGAAGCGGTACGCGGAGCCATTCTGGCCAACCGTCAGGTGCGCAATGTCCACGACCTCCATATGTGGACCATGAACGGCCGGGATCTTTATCTCAGCGCCCATGTGGAAACCGTCCCCGGAGAATCCTCTGAAAAAGCCGTGATGACGGCCCTCACCCAATCCCTGAGCCGCGATTTTCGCGTCGACCATATCACCTTGCAGGTCGGCCATTGCGTGGAAGGCGATTGCCTGAACAATTGCGAGTCCGATTAACCATCCTTTGACCTATACAGCCTCCCCCCCTTTTTCCTAAGTTTAGGCACATATGGCATTCCTAGATTTCTTCAAGCCCCATTGGAAACACAGCAACCCCGCCGTGCGCGCCGCCTCCATCCGTTCCCTGGAAGAGGATCAGGAGCCGCTGCTCCTCACCTTGGCCCTCGAGGACGAGGACGCAGCCAATCGCCTGGCGGCCGCGCGCCGCGTCAAGGATCCGGACCTGCTCAAAAAGCTCCGCGACAAGACGCTCGACAAGAACGTCAAGGAACTCGCCCAGAAGCAATGGGTGGAGAGCCAAATCATCCTGGCCAAGTCCGAAGTGAAAGCCGCGGAGGGCATCGCCCGTTGCGGCGCCGCCTTGGATGCGGTGGGCGAAGATCAGCGCGCCCTCGAGGATATCGCCCGCAACGCCCTCTCGCTGGAAATCCGCCAGCTCGCCTTCCCCAAGCTCGTCCATGCCAGCGCCATCCAGTCGGTGGCCATGACGGAAGCCGATGACTCCCTGGCCCTCAAGGCCTTGGCCAAGCTCTCCCGCGAAGGCCATCTGGAAAGCCTCGCCAAGGGAGCCCGCTCCAAAGCCGTGCGCATCGCGGCCAAGGAAAGGCTCAAGACCTTGATCGCTTCCAAGGGCCCGGACGCCGCCACCGTCAACCGCGCCAAGGTCGCCCTGGTTCTCGCGGTGGCCGAGCGCGTCTCCGTCGCCATTGAAGGCCCCACTTCCGGATTCGATTGGGAAACGTCCAAGCTCCAGCTCGACGATGCGGAGACCGCGCTCGCCGAACTCATGGAAACCGGCGCGTTACCCGAGGCGCCCAAGCTCGCGCGCTTTCGCGAAGCCTCCTCCGCCTTCCGCGCCCAATACGCCCGATGGCGTCACGAGCGCCTCCAACGCGAGGAGAAGGAAAAGCAGGCCGCCGAAAACCGCCTCCAGAAAGAGGCGATCTGCCTGCGACTGGAAGCCTTGTGGAATGCCGGCGCTTCCGCCGGCGCAAAGGATGACTTAGAAGGCGTCTCCGAGGGCATGGGCTCCGAAGTCATGGAGATCCGCGCCTTGCGTGAAAGCTTCCAAGCCGCAGGACCCGCCTCCGACGCCCACGAGGGCGAATTCCAGAAGCGCTTCCGTTCCGTCTTGGAAAAGCTGGAGCGCCGGGCCCGCGACAAGGAAAGCCAGGCCCGCCGCCAAGCGGAAGAGAAGGAGCATGGAGGCAGGCTGATCGAGCTATGCGAGCAGGCCGAAGCCCTCTCCCAGCTTTCCCCGGCCCAGGCGCTGGAACGCTTCCGCGATCTGCGCAAGGAATGGAACAAGGCCATCAATGCCGCCGGCCCCTTTGCGGGCAGGGAGGAACTCCGCACCCGCTATGAGGCCGCCGTGGTCTCGACCCAGACTGCCCTGGATACGCTTCGCACCTCGAACCTTGAGTCCATGCGCGCCCTGCTGCCCCGCCTCGAAGCCTTGCTGGAGAGTCCGGACATGGTCAGCGCGGAGAAGAGTTTCAAGTCCCTGAACGGGGAATGGAAGTCGTTGAACCCGGCCCCCGTCGGTCCCGAAGCCGATGATCTGTACGTGCGCTACCAGGCCTTCGTCGAGCGTTTCCGCGAAGCCCAGGACTGGCTGCGCTGGTCCAATCTCCGCGCCAAGCAATCCATCTGCGACAAGCTGGAAGCCATGCTCCCGCAGGAGGATCGCAAGGCCATGGTCGCCCATCTCAAGGATCTGCAGGCCGAATGGAAGTCGCTCGGACCCGTGCCTTGGGACAGCTCCGAAGCCCTGTGGGATCGGTACAACCATATCTGCGACGCCCTTTACGAAAAATGCCGCGAGTACTTCGCCGAACTGGACGTGGAGCGCGAAAGCAACTTGAAGGCGAAGGAAGAGATCTGCGCCCGCATGGAAGCCCTGCTCGCCGCGGAGGACGTGGACTGGCGCGAAGCCATGGAAACCGTCAAGGAGGCGCAAGGCGGCTGGAAGTCCCTGGGCGCCGTGCCCAAGGCCCAAAGCGAGGCGATTTGGATCCGCTTCCGCACCGCCTGCAATACCTTCTTCGAAAGAAAAGACCGGCACAACCAGGACAACCTCTCCCGGAAACTGGAGCTGGTCGCCCTCGCCGAATCCCTGCAGGACTCGACCGATTGGAAGGCCACCGGCGCCCAGATCAAGCAGGCCCAGGAAGCCTGGAAGACCGTCGGACCCGTGCCCCGCGATCAGGCCGAGCCCATCTGGCAACGGTTCCACGGAGCCTGCGAGAAATTCTTCCAGGCGCGCCGCGTCTTCCTGGAGAAGCTCGATCAAGAGAAGCCCCAGAACCAGGCCAGGAAGGAAGAACTCTGTCTCGCCATGGAAAGCCTCGAGGCCTTGCCCGGCGATGCCGAGCGCTTCGAACGCATCAAGGAAGCCCAGGCCGCCTGGAAGGAAATCGGACCCGCGCCCCGCGAGGCGGAGGATGCCCTGTGGGAACGCTTCCGCAAGCCCATCGACCTCTACTTCGAAGCCCGCAAGGCCCGCTTCGGCGAGGAACGCGCGACGCGCGAGGAGAACGCCAAGGTCAAGGAGGATATCTGCATCGAGGCGGAATC
>DAINDC010000307.1:0-6835 GCA_036732085.1 Fibrobacterota bacterium
TAGTTATACGGGGATCACAAAGCCATACCTATAACCAACATTCCGAGGGGTGTGAGCCCAAGAAATTCGATTTAAGGATCTCCATGTGAATCAAAGAGTTAATCGAGTTACGGTTAAGGCTGTGGGGCTGTGCAAGGACCAGTCTTGAAGCGGAATGTGCCCTTCGGGCAATGTGGATTCGAGAGTATTTTTTGGGGGGGGCGGGAAGATATGAAACCGGAGGGAGAATGAAAACCAGAGCAACCTTTTCAGGTTGTAGAAGTCGGGTCAGGCTTTTGCATCGATAACGGATCGGAGGCAACTGGTCAGTTCCGCGAATGAGAAGGGTTTCTGAATGAACCGATTTACTCCTTTTCTTGCCATGTTCGTTCTAATATCCGGATCAAAAAAACCGCTTATAAGAATGATTTTAGCCTTAGGATCTATCGTTTTAATACGGTAAGCGACTTCATCACCTCGTAATTTAGGCAGACCAAAATCTAAAAGTACAACCACGATTTCTTTTTGATGTCGAGAAAACATCGCGATGCCTTCTTCGCCGTCCCGAGCGAGCAAAACGGTATACCCTTTACTGATCAAAACTTTCCGAACCATATCAATAATGAAAACTTCATCCTCGATGAGAAGTACTGTTTCCGTTCCTCCGGACGTGTTAACCTGAATGGCTTTTGTGGGTTCTTTATATTCATTAGCGGACTCTTCAATTGGAAGATAAAGATAAAAGGCTGTCCCTTTTCCAAGTTCACTTTCTACATCAATCATTCCATGATGGTTTTCAATGATCGAATGCACGAGAGCAAGTCCCAAACCGGTTCCTTTACCCGGTTCCTTGGTGGTGAAAAACGGATCAAATATCTTCCTCTTTGTTTTTTCATCCATACCGGTGCCGGTATCGGAAATGCTGATTGCCATATACTGTTGTGCGGTTGCTTTTTGGAATTTGGATTTGACGGTTGCATTATCCAAAACTTGTGTCGCGATTGTTATTGTTCCACCCGTCGGCATCGCATCCCTGGCATTAACGCAAAGATTCATAAAAACCTGGTGAAGCTGCGTTACATCGGCAACAATACAGGGAATATTTTTTTGCAAGTTTGTTGATATACCAATGGTTTTAGGGAATGTTTCACCAAAAAGCGTAGTCATCTCGATGATGAGGGCATTGATGTCGGTAGATCGAAATACCGTTTCTGTCTTTCGTGCAAAAGTCAACAATTGGCCTACCAGTAAGGCGCCGCGCCGGGAGGCTAGGGAAATCGTCTCGAAACATTTGATCAATTCCGGCTGATGCGTAAGAGCTCCCTGCTCGCCGAGACTGGAATAGCCAAGAATAATAGCGAGAATATTATTGAAATCGTGGGCGATACCGCTGGCAAGCGTTCCAAGGCTTTCCAATTTTTGCGATTGAATAAGCTCACGTTCCAATTCAAAGCGTTTGGCCTCGGTGCGTTTTATTTCCTCTTCAGCTCTTTTACGCTCGGTGATATCACGAAAAAACCACACTCTCCCATAGTATTTATTATCCGGTCCAAACATCGGCGCTGAATAGCGATCAAATGTCCTGCCGTCATTCAGCGCAATCTCATCTCGGCTCGTCTCCTTTTTTTGTTCATAAAGGTATTTCACCTTCCGCAGATACTCTTCCGGTTCTACAAGTTTGCTCAACACCGATTGTGTGGCGCGCTCATCGGATTTCGAATCGATCACTTCAGGAGGAATGCTCCACATGGTGATAAAATTCCGGTTGAATGACAGCATCCTGCCGGCTTCATCAACCACCAGAATTCCGTCAATTGAAACTTCTTGCTGGGTAGACAGAAGAATATTCCTGAAACGTAATTCCGACTCCGACTGTTTTTGTTCTATCTCAAGGCGTTTTCGTTCAGCTCTGTTTTTCGCTTCCCGTAGTCCCCTCTCGATAGCGGGAAGCAAACGCGTCAATTGTCCCTTCATGAGATAATCATCCGCACCGGCTTTCATGCACTCTACCGCAATTTCTTCACCGATGGTCCCGGAGATGATGATAAAGGGAATATCAAGCTCTGATTGTTTATATATTTTCAATGCTTCATAACCGTTGAAATGGGGCATTTTATAGTCAGACAAAATCACATCCCAAGCTTTTTCTTTCAGGGATTCTTTCATCTTTTCGGCGGTTTGGACAATCTCATACTCAATACTATAATTTCCTTTTTCAATGTGATGTATCGCCAACAAAGCGTCATCCTCCGAATCCTCAACAATCAATGTCCGTAATAGCATTTTCATTTTATTTCACCTTTGACCGGCGGCGATTCATTGATCAACAGCCAGTACAATCCGAGAAAACCGACTGCTTTCGTAAACTCATTGAAGTCAATCGGTTTTCGTACATAGCTGTTTGTGCCCAAAGTATAGCCACGCACTAAGTCCTGCTCCTCTTTCGATGACGTAAGGATAACCACGGGAAGAAGCCGGGTCCGTTCATCGGCTCGGACCCTCCGCAACACTTCTAATCCTTCTATTTTCGGGAGTTTTAGGTCAAGTAAAATTAGCGTTGGCATGTCATTGAGATCACGCCCCTCATATTTTCCCGCACCGAAAAGAAAATCCAGAGCTTCCACGCCATCTTTTGCCACTATGATTTCATTTTTTATATTATTTTTTTTCAACGCCCGAAGCGTTAATTCAACATCATCGGGATTATCTTCAACCAGTAAAATTGATTTTTGATTCACCATTTTAAACCGCCTTTACAGGAATGGAAAAGTAGAATGTTGCGCCTTTTTCCACTTCACTTTCCGCCCATATTTTGCCGCCATGCCGGTGGATGATTCTCTGCACCGTTGCCAATCCAACACCCGTACCGGGAAATTCTTCGGCGGTATGCATGCGCTGAAACGCGCCGAAGAGTTTTTGCGCATACTTCATATCAAATCCCGCGCCGTCATCCTTGACAAAACAAACCTGTTTCTGCTCGAAAGTCCGCAAACCAAACTCTATACGCGCTGTGAGATGTTTCGATGTATACTTCCATGCGTTATTGAATAAATTCTCCAGCGCAATCCGGAGAAGATGTTCATCTCCCCTTACCATTATATCGGGTTGAATAATAAATTCGACCTTCCGCTCGGGCTGTAGCCCGCGTAAATTTTCCGCGATATCCTTCGCCATTCCGCTTAAGTCTATTTCCTGCAAAACCATTTCGTTCCGGGTCACGCGCGAAAGATTAAGCATATCGTCAATGAGATGCGCCATGTGCTGCGCGGCGGACCGTACGCGCCGGAGGTAATCTTTCCCCCGTTCATCGATTTCATCCTCGTAGTCTTCAATGATGGCCTGACTGAATCCGTCGATACTTCGTAAAGGCGCACGGAGATCATGGGAGACGGAATAAGAGAACGCCTCCAGTTCTTTGTTTGCGGTTTCAAGAGCGGCCGCACGTTCCAGCAAATCTTGGTTTAGTTTTTTGATTTGCTTTTCTTGTTCCTGTAATTGTTTGTTTGACAGCTGTTTGCTTATATAGCTTCTGTAAATGGTATATGATAATCCTAAAACTAAAATTATTATCAGAATAAGGAAGCGTTGAATATTTTTCTGACCTGCAATGATTACGTCCTGTTCCTCAAGTACTTTTTTTTGTTTAAGAATGGATGCATTCTGGTTGTCAATTTTTGCCTGCTGATTAGAAAGAATCGCTTTTCCATTTTCAAATTCTTTTTGTTGTTGTTTCAGTATATGTTGGCTTTTGTATAACAAGGCGGTCTGTTTGGATAATGTATCCCGTTGCATCTCTAATTGATTTTGTTGCCGCAGGATGTCTTGATTTTGTTGTGCGATTAGCAGGTTTTGTTTATCGATTTCCTTGTGAGTGTTTTCAATTTGTACGTTGAGTGAAACAAGATGTTGCTGCAAATCCGCTATTTTCCCTTCTTCGATACGCAGCGTATCCTGTGATTCTTTGTACAGTTTTGCCACGTCAATTTCGGTGCCGCCGAGCAGCACCATATCCGGCAGAACTTTTAAGCCATGATTGATGATATTTGCCTTGTTAATCTCAAACTTTATCGTTTTATCTTTCGTCTCGATAAGGTTGATCATAACGATCCGTTTATCTTCAAATCCGTCGGTAATCAGCAGTATATTTTTGCCTTCAATATGTCGGAAAACAGGTACTGACAAATCCTTCAAGCCACGAGTGATAAAAATCAGTTGTACGTCTTTGGGAATAGCGTCCGATTCGGAGATTGTGATCCTAATTGGTTTGCCTTTTAATTTTTCGGATGCGGACAGATTCAGCATTTCACGGTTGATGGCGTTATCATCACTGATAATCAAGAAGTGAAATTCTGAAATCCGTTCTTCTTTCTGCCACTCAATATTTTTGGCAAAATTGAATATATACGCGGAAGTGATTTCTTCCCGCTTCAATTGCTGTGCGACAGCAGGTTGTAACAAAAGAAGACAGCAGAGCACACTGGCAAGTATTTTACCTTTGCTGCTCTGCCGTACTGGAAGACCGGGTTTTATTTTATTTATATTCATCTTTCGTAACTATTCAGGGGTAGCCGGGACAGGCTTGCAGCCGGATGGAATTTTGGAAGACGTCCGAAGATAAGTCTCGTAGTCTTTTTCAAATCTTCGGCGCAGATAAGGGGACAATTCTCCTTTTCCCTTTGCCTTGGTCCTCTCCACTTTTTGGTGGATCTCGATGAAAAAGTCCTTCATCGAAGCTGGCCCATGCTTCCTTTTCTACTTCCGCCAGGAAGGTGAATTCCCGCAGGTGATGTGCATTGCAAATGACATGGCTACAATCCGTGGAGATGAAGTAAACTTCCCATTGGTCCGGACGGCAACGCCTTTTAACTGGGGCAGGAATTCAGCTGTGCGTTGCACCGAGATAAACCGCCCATTCATCAAATAGACTGCCAGGGCCGGAAAACGGGGGACATATTGAACCGGTACGGCTCGCCTCCTCGGGGAAATCCGCCTCCGTGGTCTTTCCGCAGGACGGGCAAGTTTTAATTTCGCCACAGTATTCCTCCACCTCCATTTTTAAGAGAGGGAAATCCCGCACTTGCCGCCGAGCCACCGCATCCACCTTCACTCGGTGGAGAGCGTGACCACAATGTCGACAGGCCCCGACAACATGGCGAACAACGGTGTCCGGATCTTCACAAAGGTTTATACGGTAACCATCGTGACACACTTGTCCACCGGGCTTTTTTCCGCTGGATTGTCGAAGACTTTGGGTTCGATGCGGAGGCAAAGAAGGCGGGTGCCAATGTGAGGCTTCCAATTCCACTACTCGCGACACTTTCCGAGGCAGAAACAGAATGAACCGCTTTGTTTCGGGGTGGGCGCGTTCAATAATACCTATAATACGCGTCATCGTGAAATAGGAGAAATCACACTGCTCCATCCCTTTAAACTAGGATTTACGAGGCTTTCAGACTGGGAAAGGCTGAATATCCACAAAATGGGGCACGAGCCATCCCAGGCCTCCTTTTCTGACGCCCCCGGAAAACTGCCGGATTGCGCCGAAATGGGGTGCCGGTTAAGGCCGATTTACGCACGGACAATCCGAAAGATCAAACGGCGGACTCGAGTCGCTGGTTTGATCCCGAATTAAGCTACATGCTTGCTGCTGGTGACGGCTGTGCCGCAGCCGTAGAACCATGAAGAGTGGACGGTGGGTAGGCTCTACCTCACCTTACCGCGAAAAAGAAACCGCCGTCAAACCCGTCCAAAATATTTACAGAAAAAGGGCTGCATAATCATTCGCAAAGAAGCAATATTCGATTTTGTGGAAAACTGCATAAAGCCGCTGGACTGGACTGATTGCAACCGCGACGGGCATACCACTTTGCTTCTCTCAATGGTTACAGGCCATGGACGCGGAACGCCTTTGCTTTGGGTCACCATGGAGCAAGACAAAATCAAAAACACCAGGAATTTCCACGAAGAAGCTTGGGTGGACAAGCTTCGAAGCATTCTACCAGAGGATGTGAAGGTTACGTTACTTGCTGACCGTGGATTCGACGGCACTCCATTTTTCGCGTCGTTCCGCAAACTTGAAGGATGCCTCCATCTTGGGGGCTCGAATGGGGTGGGTTGGAATTCGATGGGTGTAGGCCGACGGAAAAGGGGCTTCGATTTACTTATGCTCTATGCTCCGTGCGCCAAGCCGAGGTCAGAAGCGGACCGCGACTTTTCCGAAGTACTCTCGCCCTTCGGCAAGGTAGCGACTGGGATTCGGGCCCACCGTGTTCACGTAGAGGTTCTGCCTGTCCAGAATATTGAGAATCGAGAACGTGACGTCCCATGTCACGCCCGCAAATTCGAGATTCTCCGCCAGCGCGTTTGCATCCAGGGTCAAGTACTCCGGCACCGTGATGCTGAGCTGATTTCCCCCGGCATCGAGGGCTAGACCTTCGGCCCGGCTGGTGTACTTGGTGCGCAGGCCGAGGGACAGGTATTTTCCATAGCTATAGTGACCACCGAATCCCAGCTTGTTCTTCGCTGTGCCAATAAGCGGTTGGTCGTCGATCGAATACTCGTAGCTGTACGAAAGATCGCCAGCAAGTGAGCCCACTTGATACTTGAGGAGGGACTCGACTCCTGCCACCTGCTTTTCGCCGATGTTCTCCGGAGCACCACCTCGGCCGGTCGTCCCGCGCGACAAGACGATGAGCTTGCTGGCGCGGTTCTGATAGTAGGCAACTTGTCCCGAAAGATCGCGCACAGGTGTGAAGAGAAGGGAAACCTCCCAGGTATTCATGCGGGCGGGGGAGAGACTGGGATTTGAACTGTCCACCTGACACCGGACACAACCTTCAGGTAGATTTACCTTGGA
>DAINDC010000308.1:0-6828 GCA_036732085.1 Fibrobacterota bacterium
CGTATTACGAGTACAATCCCGCCGATCGGAGCTTCCTCGCCAAGGCCTCGAGTTCGATAGAACTGAGCCTGGCCAAGGAGCGGCCCATGCCGCTGGACGATGTCTTCGCGCAAAGGGTCCTCAAGACCGGCAGCACCTTCTGCGTCAATGCCGCGGGCAAGACTCCCCGGAGCAAGCAGTGGTATATGCTCCAGCCCATTCGTGCGGGTTCGGGCCATGAACTCGCCGGAACCCTGTTCCTTTCCCTGGATTCGGAAAAGAATCATTTGAAGGAAGAGGTCGCCCTGCTACGGAAGATAGGCGAGGTGATGAACCGGGAGCTTTCCAAGAACCGGGAACTGGAGGCCATCAAGATCCAGTCGCTCAAGTATTCCGCCATCGCCCAATTCTCCTTCGACATCGCCAATGCCTCCACCTTGCCGGAACTCGCGAAAATGATCCTGGGCAATATCCGGCTCATCCTGGAGGCAGAAACCTGCGTGTTACGGTTGCGGAACCCGGATACGGAAACCCTGGAGGTCCGCGACTCCCTCACCTGCCGCAATGCGGCCTGGCTTCGGGAAATCCTGGCGGTGGACGAGGCTATCGCGGCGGACATGGAGCCCCAAGGGGTCATACGGATCGAAGACCTGGGGCGGTCGCGGTATGGCAACGGCGGCATTGAACATACTTCGGTCCTGGCCGTGGCCATGGAAATGGACGGGGAAATCATCGGCACGTTGTCACTGTATGATAAGAAGTCCCTGGATATGTCCCCGAGATCCGGATTCTCGGATCAGGACGGGGAAATCCTGCTCAACTTCGCTCTACAGGCCTTCAAGGGATTGAAACGGTACCATCCCTTCCCCGCCCCCGTTCCACAGGCTATCGCGCTGGCCGAGTGAAGCCTGGCCGAGTGAAGGAGTGGATTGCCGTCTTGAAAACGACGGCGATTTCCTCAGGCCTTGGCGGCTTCTAACGCGCGGGTGGAAAGTTTCGAAAGGTTGTCTTCATCACCGCCGGCGGCGGATTCCAAGCCCTTGAAATCACCGCGGAGAGCCTTGAGCGCGTACTTCTCCTCGTCGATTTCCTTTCGGGGACGGAAACCCGCGGAGCGGACCGCGCCTTCCGGAGCCTGCCATTTTCCCAGGGCATGCAGAAGCAGGAGCGGCGTGGCGATCCACAGGATCAAACGCCCCAGGCGGCTTCCCACCAAGCCGGTCACCAATCCGAATATGCCTAACCCGGAGAGGGAGACGTTCACGAATTTTTCGGCATCCCATTCCCGATCGAAGCCGGCTATCCGATCCGTCAACGCATCCTTTCCCAAGGAGCTATAGTAACGGATATTTTCCCACGTCTTGTATCCTGAATTTTCCATGTTCATCCTCCCGCCGGTTTCTTGAAAATACCTTATCGAAATGGGCGAAGCAATACGCGAAGCGCGAAGTAATACGCGAAGCGCGAAGCGATGCTGCAATCCTCAGGGAACGATTTTCGATCGCGACCCCAAAGTTCCCGGAGACGGGGCCCGGGCCGGGGAACCATCCCTGTAATATGGGGGAGTCCGCTTGCGCCCGCCGTCCCACAGGCCCGCCGCGCTTGCGCCGATAAGAGCCGCGCCTGCGGCAACCAGGGCCGCACCGGAGGGGCCGCGATTGCGATACCCTTGCGAAACCAGGGAAAGCCCCCCGATGGCCGCCAGGATTGCGATGGCCGGTGGGTAACTTGCAGGTTGCGGAAGGCCGCTCGATTGGAACCGGGGTGCCGGATTTTCCGCGGGGGTGCGGGATTCCGCGCGCGCCTCCTCAGGTGCCGGCTCGAACCGGTCCTCCACGGATTTGACTCCGCGGATCAGGGAGATGCTCTCGACCAGATCCCGGGACTCCTGCGCGGTGGCGCTGCCTTCGAGCACCACCTTGCCCGCGGCGACCTGGACCTTGATCCGCTCCGGATGCCGCGACTGTCGCGCTATCTTGGCCTTGAGCTTTGCTTCGAGCAGGTCATCGGGAATATCGACGTGCAAGACCAGGGAACGGATCTCGCGGAGCAAGGACTGGGTTTTCGCGAGAGTTTCCCTGGCATCGACGCCGGGCCTGCTACCGGCGGCAAGTTTCCCGGCGCGGAAGCGCTCGGGCCGGGAGGCGGGCGGTTCGGGTGTCAGCAACCGGACTGCGACGGCCCCGAAGCCTGCCCCCGCGATGAAAACAAGTATCCTGCCCATGGATCCAAGATAGCTTTTGGCGATGTGCGGGCCCCAAAAACCAGGGGCTCGCCCGGCCTTGACATCAGGCCGCCATCGTCCTCAAGCCGCCTTCGGCTTCAAGCAACCACAGCCTTCAGGGGCCACCACCCTTAGGCGGCAACCGCCCTTAGGCGGCAACCGCCCTTAGGCGGCAACCGCCCTTAGGCGGCCTGTCCTTGCGGCACCGGCTCGCCGGTTTCCATCAGCTTCTTGAATCGGGTCAGATCCTTCTGGATCATGCGCTCCGGATCCTTTCCGAACAGCTTGGCGAAGGCCTTGCCGGCCTTGCCCCCGGGCTGTTGGTATTCCAGGGAGACGCGGACCTCGGTGGCTTGACCATCCGCGGCAGGTTCGAAAAGCACGGTGCCTTCGTTCCTGATCTCCGACCCCTCGAGAGATCGCCAGGCGATGATCCGATTGTCGCGTTCATCGGTGATCTCTGCGTCCCATTCGAACTCCATGCCCGCGGGGGCCTTGGCCACCCAATGGGAGCGACGCCCGTCGATATTGCGCACCGAGCGCAAGTGATCCATCACCCTCGGAAGATTTTCAAAGTTCCGCCAGAAACGGAAGATCTCTTCCGGAGCGCGGGCAATCCGAATAGCGCTTTCGATGCGGAAGGGCTCCTTGGGGATGTTCTCTTCCATGGCCTTCCGTGCGGTATTGATGCCCAGCGATTTGTAGAGAAGGCTTTTGCCGAGGGCTCCGCGGAGCAGCAGGGTGCCGCCACCCAGGGCCAAAAGGCTTCCCAACCAAGAACGGCGCCTGATTCCGTAGGCGATCAACGCCCCGCCCGCGGCTGCCGAAACAATCCGTTCAATCCTTCCGACGTTCACGGCCGAGCCCTCGCTTTCCCCGTAACCTCGGTGTTGCCCTTGTGTCGCGGCATCCGCGCCCGCAACTTCCATTGGAGTCCGAATTCCGTCCATTTTGATTTCCTCCTGGCCGGGTTTGTCCGCCCCGGATCGCCTGGCCAACATTTAAATAATGAAGTCGCGGACCGGACGCCAACTACAATCGGCGGAAATGCGCGGAGGTGCGCTCCGATATCCAGTCCATGCGCATTTGGTCGTCGGCAGGCTGGACTTCGGACCGGAAATTTGTTTTTTGATAGAGTGAAGACCATACTTGTCGTGGACGATGAGGAATCCATTCTTAAGCTGATGCGGCTGTCCCTTTCCTCGCCCGGATGCGTGGTCCTGACGGCGCAATCCTCGGACGAGGCCTTCGAATCCAGCCGCCAATATCGCGAACAAATCCACCTGCTCGTCACTGACATCAAGATGGATCCTTATATGAGCGGAGCCGAGTTGGCCCAATGCATGCGGCAATTGCGGCCTGGAATAAAGGTCCTGTACGTTTCCGGTTTTCCGCTCGAGGGGGCCGCCCTGTCCGAAGTCGAAAGCGGGGAGGCGGATTTCCTGTCCAAGCCCTTCACTCCCAGGGAGCTTCTCGCCAAAGCGAATCCCATCCTGGAACAGGCGCCGGTCTAACCTCGGGGCCACGGCCCCATCAGCCGAGTATGATGCGGATATGATGGGCTTTCCCGTCCTCCGCCAACGTCAGGAGCTCCGGCGGGGGATCCATTTTCACGCCGTCCACCTCGCAATACCCGATGCCGCGGTTTTTCCCAGCCGGATTAAGCACGACGATTTCATATTCGGTTTCCCCACGCCGGAACCGGATTTCAAAGCGGCGCCAGTCCTTGGGAATGCACGGGTCCATATGCAGGCGGTTGTTACGGACCCGGAAGCCCAGGATCCATTCCAAGCCTGTCCGCAGCATCCATCCCGCGGATCCGGTATACCAGGTCCATCCGCCGCGACCCGCATGGGGATGTTCCGCATAGACATCCGCGGCGGCGACATAGGGCTCAACCTTGTAGCGGTAAACTCCCGTGCGCGTGGCCGCATGATTGACGGGGTTGAGCAGGGAGAAGAGTTCCGCCGCCTTGTCTCCCTCGCCCAGGGATGCGAATGCGGCCGCCAGCCAAACCGCGGCATGGGTATACTGGCCGCCGTTCTCGCGAACGCCGGGAAGGTAACCTTTGACATACCCCGGATCCTGCGGGGACCGATCGAAGGGCGGAGTGAAGAGGAGGACCAACCCCTCCCCACGCCGCACCAGATAACTTTCCGCCGAGTCCAGGGCGCGCCGGGCCCGGGTCGGATCCCCGGCGCCGGAAAGCACCGCCCAGGATTGCGCGATGGAATCGATGCGGCATTCCGGCTCGGTTGCGGATCCCAGCGGCGAACCGTCGTCAAAGTATCCGCGGCGATACCAGTCTCCGTCCCAGCCCTGGGATTCCATGGCCTTGCGAAACTCCTCCGCCTTCGCGATCCAGCCCGTGTGCCGCGCCGAGTCTCCCCGCGCCAGGGCCAAGCCGGCGAAGCCTTGAAGGTTGGGGATCAGGAACCAGGCCAGCCAGCAGCTTTCACCCTTGCCCAGGTGGCCCACCCGGTTCATGCCGTCGTTCCAATCGCCGGACCCCATCAGAGGCAGGCCATGGGCGCCCACCGCCAGGCTCCGGTCCAATGCGCGGGCGCAATGCTCGTAAAGGCTCGCGGACTCGCCGGATTCCTGGGGTTGGAAATAGGCGTCCTCCTGGCCCTCGGGCACCGCCGGGCCCTCAAGGAATGGCGCCGTAACATCCAAGATACCTTGGTCCCCCGTAACCTCCAGGTAATGCAGCACCGCATAGGGCAGCCAGACGCGATCATCGGAGAAATGCGTGCGCACGCCGCGTCCGGAGGGGGGATGCCACCAATGCTGGACATCGCCTTCCGGGAACTGACGGGACGACGCCCGGAGAATCTGCTCCCGGGCCAAGGCCGGATCAATCAGGGCCAGGGCCATGACGTCCTGCAACTGATCGCGGAATCCATAGGCCCCGCCCGCCTGGTAGAAACCGGAGCGGGCCCAGAGGCGGCAGACCATGGTCTGGTAAGGCAGCCAGCGGTTGACCAGCAAGTCCATGGAACGATCCGGAGTCTTGATCTGGATCCCGCCCAGCAGGCGATCCCAATGGTCCCGCACGCTCTGCAAGGACTTCTCGCAATCGAGGCCGCGGCTACGGCGGACCAGATCGACCGCCCCGTCCACGCCCGTCGCCATCCCGATGGAGACCAGGATGCGAACCCGTCCACCCGAGGGGATATCCACCTTGGTCTGCAGCGCGCATCCCGGATCCAGGCCCGCCCCGGTCCTGCCGGAAAGCGGTTCTCCCCGCACGATGGCCTGCGGGCGGGAATAATCGCCGTTACGCCCCAGGAACTCGGCCCGGTCGCAGGTCCAGGAAGTCTGGCGTCCGTCCATATCGGCGAAAGCCACCTGCCCGGAAAATTCCGCGTTCCAGGGATTGCGTGCGAGCAGGGCGCCCGTACCTGAGTCCCGCAGGGTCTGGACATGCTGGGTGGACAATCCGCGCATCGCCCCCAGCACCCATTCTAGGAAGAAGGTAACATCCAGGCGACGGGACTGCCCGGAAAGGTTCTCCAGGGTCAGCGCCGAGTACTTGACGGCATCCTCCAAGGGGACCCATTGGACGAGTTCCGAGCGGATGCCATGTGAGGTCAATTGGAACCGGGTGTAACCCTGGCCGTGGATGGCCGTATACGGGCAGTTGTCCTGACGGATGGGGAGGGCCGTGGGGCTCCAGAATTCTCCGGTGTCCCGATCCCGTATATAGAAGGCTTCGCCGGGAGGATCCGATACCGGATCGTCGGACCAGGGCGTGAGCTTGCATTCCCGGCTGTTGCCGCACCAGGTGAAGCCGGATCCGGACTCGGTGGCGATGAAGCCGAATTTCGGATTGGCGATCACGTTGATCCACGGGGCCGGCGTCCATTGGCCCTCCCCCAGGATGATATGGTATTCCTTGCCTTCCGCCCCGAAGCCTCCCAGCCCATTGAAGAATTCCAGATGGGGGCGCGGCGGGGGCACGGCCGGCTGCGGCTCGATTGCGGCCCGCTTGGGCGAGGGCGGAGGCATTTGCACCAGCCGCCGCATGCGCATGACCTGGTCCGCCAGGCTTCCTCTGCGTCCCGACAGGACCACCCTGGACGCGGACTGCATCAGGATCCGATCCTCGGCGGAAAGCTGGTCCCGGCGGAGCAGGAAGATTTTTCCGCGCGTGCCGAGATCCTCTTCCCCATGTCCGGCCCGGCGCATGCGCAAGAGCCCTTCCAATTCGGCCTGTTGGGGTTGCAGATAGGATTCCGGATTTTCATTCACAAGCAGCAGGTCGACGTCCATCCTTTTCATTTCCATATAGGCATGCGCCTTGAGGAGATCCTTCGCGAGATTCCGATCGCCGGACTCATCGTAGCTGGCGTATATGATGGGAAGATCCCCGGAGATGCCGAAGGACCAGAGTCCGTCCTGTCCCCTGGCGTTGAGCGCGAGGAGATCGGGCGAGGGCCTCAGGGCCGGATCGGGGAAGAAGAGGCGGTTGGCGAGACGTTGGAACAGGCGCGAATCCTCCGAGCCGATGCCCAGGTGGCGCAACTGGATCTGGGCCTGGGTCCAGGCCAGGGTCGCCACGCGTTCGAAGGTATCGGGCTCCCGGTACTTGTCGGCCATGGCGAGCACCGCTTCCCTGGAGG
>DAINDC010000309.1:0-6782 GCA_036732085.1 Fibrobacterota bacterium
CTTGGGTTCCGGATTCGCACTGCTCGCCTGCCTATCCTCGGGAGTCCTGCCCGTGCAGGGCGCCATATCCGGAGCCTATTCCGGCAAAGGCACGCATCCTGGCTTTACCATCTCCCCCATCGACGCCTTGGGCAAGTTCAGTACCATGGGCATTGCCTGGCTTAAAAACGGGGACATGGTCTGGGTGCGTTCCCCGGGGAATTACCAGACCCCCCCCGGGGCCAATGCGAATGCGGGAGTTTGGATCGTGAAGAACATCGCGACCAATCCCACAGTTACGAAGCTGGTGGATCAGTTCCGCCAACCCACCGGCGTGACCGTAGGACCCAACGATGAAATCATGGTCGCGGATCTGGACGGCGTGTACAAGGTTTCCGCGACCGACGGAACGAAAAGCCACATCGTACCCATGCCCGCGACCACCGACGGTTCCCTGCCCTATCATACCTACATCTTCTGCCCCATGTATAGCAACGGCACCTACTATGCCCCGTATTCCGGGACTTTCGTTCCGGGCGGGTTCGCGGACACCGATCCTTCGGGAGAGTACTCCGGGTCGGTACTCTCCTGGAAGCCGGACGGAACGGGCGGTTATGGCAAGTACGCCGGGGGCTTGCGTTCCCCGAACGGCGGCGGGCTCGGGCCCAACGGCATCATGATGTTCACGGACAATCAGGGGAGCTGGAATCCCTCTTGCGCGCTCAATATCATCAAGCCGAATTCCTTCTACGGCCTCCACCAGAATTCGCCGTATAAGGACAATTGGGCCGGGTTGGCCAACAAGGCCGGCACCATGCCCTACCAGCCGCCCATCGCCTGGCTCCTGCAGGCCCAGGCCGTCGGCCAATACGGCGTGGCCGCGAGCACCACGCAGCCGCTCTACATGGATCACGGCCCTTACGCGGGAGACGTCATCGTGGGGGACGCCACCCTGGAAGGCATGTCCCGCATCGCCCTGGATCCCGTGGGCGGCACCGGCGCGAGCGCGAATTACAACGGATCCGTGCATTGGTTCACGAACATGCCCGGGGGATCGAATTGTCCCGCACCCAACCGCTTCGCCATGGATCCCGCCGCCGACGTTGTCTACGTGGGGACCTTGGAAATCATCGGACAAAGCGCGGGTGCCTGGCCGTCCGGAGCGGACCAGCCGTTCTACAAAATCGCCCTGGACGCCGCCGCCATCAAGGCCTCCTTCGAAATCCTAAGCGTGAAATCACGGGCGGGCGGGATCGAGATCGCCTTCTCCCAACCCCTTTCCGAAGCCTCGGCGGTGGCCGCAAGCTTCGCCCTCAGGCAATATGACCTGGTGCGGCAAGAAGCGTATGGCGCCGGAAACAACACGTCCACCGCGCCTGTCATCAGCAGCGTCCAGATTTCCCAAGACGGCTATCGGGTCTTCCTAGGCATCGGCAACAATGCCAAATTCGATCGCGTGCTTTCCATCATCGCCGGCGGCATCCGTTCGCGTACGGGCAATGCATCCTTGCTCTACAATTCCACCTCGTTCACGCATAATTACCAATCCACCGTGGCCTTCAATCCCGGTCCGGTCTCCATAGCGAGTCGCGCTACCGAACAGTACATGAATAACCACGTCATGCATAGCATGCTTCCGGGCGCGGTGAAGGTGCAGGTCGACCTCAAGGGAGCCTACACGGTTTCGCTCAGCAAGTTGAACGGCGCTAACGTGGAAAAGAGGCAGGGTTTCGGCGCGGGTGAATACACGCTGAAGGCTTCCGGCGAAGGCCTGCACATCTTGGAAGTGCGGCAGGACGGGCGTGCCTATGTGCGACCGGTATCGTTTTGATTGGGATCTAGTCTAGAAGCGGAGGCATTTTGGGGAACGGGCAGGGACGTTTAAGATTATTCCTATTGATACTGGGGATACCTGCGCTCGCGTCCGCGGCTTTCAAATACTTCGATCCGACCAAGCCAAGCGAAATCCCGCCGTTATTGTCGCAAACCGGATTCTATAGCAACATTGCGAGCCGGACTACGGATACGGCCGCCAAACCCTACGTGGTAAACTCTCCGCTTTGGTCCGACGGCAGTTTGAAAAAGCGATGGGTGATCCTGCGCCCCGGCCGGAAAATCACGTGGGCCGATGATACCGACTTTTTCAACTATCCGGACAGCACCGTATTCGTGAAGGCCTTCCTCCACGTGCGCGCGCCCGGGGATACCATCTACTGGGAAACCCGCTTTCTCGTGAAGAAGGCGGATACCGCGGAAGGCGCCAAGAATTGGTGGGGCTTCTCCTACCGTTGGAATGCGGCGCAAACCGACGCCAATCTCGTCGATCCGGGGACCGGAGCCAATGCCGTTCTTTCCGTGAAGGATAATCAGGGACGAACGAGCTATAAGAAATGGCGCTTCCCCGCGCAGGTGGACTGCAACCAATGCCACCAGGTCACCTCCGGGATCCGCTCATCCCCGAGTGATCCGGTGCGACCGGGTCGCGGCGTGATGGGATTCTATCCCGCGCAACTCAAAAGGCCGACCCGAAACGGCGCCAGCGACCAAGTACTGGATTTGTTCGCGGCCGGGGTCTTTTCCGGCGCCCAGCCCAATGCGACTTCTTTGGCCAAGCGCTTTATCGGAATGGTCGATCCCATCGATCCCACCTTGACCGATGCCCAAAGGCGAGTGGTGGTCGACAACATGGCCCGTTCCTACCTGGCTGCGAATTGTTCGGGATGCCATGGCGACAGATCCGCGCGCATCGGCGCTACCGCCGCGCGCATTCCGCCCAATTTCGATTTCTTCGACTTGCGGCAGCATGACATCCCATTCAAAGACATCAAGTCGATCGGGTTGCTTGCCGACACCGCATCCTATACCGACTCGCTTTCCCCCCTTCAGGGCCGCAACAAATACAAGTGGTTCGTATCCACATGGGGAATGGGTTCGGATCCGAACTGGAACCTGGCGCTGCCTCCCGGAAATCCCGATACGATGACCACCAATGAGGTTTACGTCGATCCCGTGACGAAGAAGGGGTACCCCGCCCTGTCCTATGGGCTTTTCCGGCAATGGTCCCGGACGACGCCGCAGGTCGATTCGGGCACATGGTACCGGGCGCTTAAGCAGGACGCGGGCTTCGGGGACGCCAACGCCAAATCCAAGTTGGAGTGGATGTTCTCGAAGCCATGGGGATCCAAGGAATGGGCCGACAATCTCGCGACGCATAACTTTACCCTGGATTCGGTGATGGCCGGTTGGGGAGGCGTCGATCTCTATAAGAACGATCCCGAAGGGATGCCGCCTTTGGCCACCTATATCCCGGACACGGCCGCGCTGAAAATTCTGGGAGAATGGGTGGCGAAGCAAGCCGCCCAGGCGGAAATCGGAATTCGATCCAAAGCGCCCGCTTCATTCCAGGCCCCATATATCCGGGATCGGATTTTGATCGTGCCCACCGATTTTACCGGCGAGGTTCGGATGATGGATGTCCGGGGGCGGGGCTTCGCCCTGAAATCCTTGGGAAATGGCCGGTACGAAATTCCGGAAATGGCGAAGGACGGTCTTTACGTATTACGCGTCGGTCGACGCTTCTTCCGGACATCGCTTTTGAGATAGGCCGATGGGTTGCCGGTTGAAACAGCGCGCCATCGATCGCGCGAGACCGTAACGCATCATGGACCCGAGGTTACGCATGATCGGGGATATTAGGAGGCTGCCGCCTCAACGGGGAGTTGGAAATGAATTTTCGGGGATTTGGGATAACGATGATTTCGGCGCTGGGCATTGCTGCGGCGACGGCCAGCGCGCAGACTGCGGACGGGGGCATCTATGTTAGCTTGCCGAACAATGCATTGACCCCTTCCGAGGCCGCTAACGGCTATCAGTTGCTCTGGAACGGCAAGGATTGGACGGGATGGAAATCCTACAACACCTCCCAACCCGGCAGCAATTGGGGCATCGTCGCGATGGCGGGGCAAGAGAACGGCGCCAAGAAAAGCCTGAGCGCCGATTCGAACGTCATGGAAGTAGTGGGGACAGGAGAGAGCATTTGGACGACGGACACCACCTACCAGGATTTCGACTACATGGTGGAGTTCCAGACCAATGCCGATGAAAGCGAAAACGGAGGGATCTTATATCGCTATAGCGAAAAGGCGAACCACAGCAACAACGGTTCCGCCCCGGAATACCAGGTGTGCAACAGCAAATGGACTTCCGAATGGAAAGACCCGAAAACAACCGCGGGCTCTCTCTATTTGTTGCAGCCGCTCGCAAACTCCCGCCTGAACGCGGACAATTCCCCGAACTGGATGATGACGGCCGGTAAATGGAACCAAGCCCGGGTCATCTGCTATAAGGGACGTATCGCCCATTACGGGAACGGGCTGAAACTCCTTGAGGATAATATGAGCACGGCGGACTGGAAAAGCCGCTTCGATCAAAGCAAGTACAGCGCCTACCCCTACTTCGCGACGATCCATCCCGGCAGCTTTTTCCTCCAAGACCACGGCCAGCCACACGTGAAATACCGCAACGTCCGAGTGAAGAAACTCACGCAAAGCCCTTGGGGACCGGGGTCCCCGTACGTAAAGACCCGGACCGCAACAGACACGATGCTTGTCGATACCTTGGCCTTCGGGACCGCCTTGTTTCCTTCAGGGGTTAACGGAATCGGGTCCGCATTCGACTTCGGTATCGCGCCCAAGGTGCGTTTCGAAAGCGGCCGGAACGGAATCACCGTGTTCATGGCCGATGCCGACGGCTACGATCTGAAGTTGAACGATCTGCGCGGCGCCGCTTTGCCCTTGCATGCGCAGCTCTCCCCCTATGGCTTATTCGTGACCGCAGGTTCAATCCCCACCACCGGCGTATTAAGCGTGTGGAAGAATGGAAACCGCGTCCAGGGCATGGTCCTCGGGTTTCATTGAGGCGAAATGAAAAGAAGTTCCAAAGGAATGAAAATGGCGAATCGGCAGGGAATGTCCGTATGGGCCACGGCTTTGGCCACAGCCGGGTTCCTGACCTCGGTATCCCGGGCGAATGAAGGCGAGAACATCGAGATCGCCAAACCTTCGTTCAAGATGTCCCAGGAGATAAGCCGAGTGGTCAAGGGGGGCGCATACATCAAAAACGGCGGCCTGGATGACGCTTGGATGGAGCCCACCGTGGGATCGATTTCCTTCCAGGCCCGCAAGGATGAACGGCTCGGCCTGGACGTAACCGTGGCCGCCACCTATTTCGCGGCGCCCTACCACTACGACCAGGTCCAGAATTATACCCGTAACATTTCGGTTACAGCCCCCAAGCTCGACGCCAGCTACATATTCGGTGATGTCGCGCATCCCGCCTTGCGCGTGGACGCGGGTATATTCAACTACAAGTACAACGAGAATTCCCGGGATCTCGGGGAATACATGTTCCGGACCTGGGCCTACCCCGGCATCGTCTCGACCGGTGGAACCTATGGGTACATCGGGAACAACAGCGCCACGCTTACTGGCCTGAAGGTGCAACAGCCCTTGGGGGCCTTCACCCACGAACTGATGGCCACCATCGAAACGGATCTGACTCCGGTTTACGATCTGAATCTGACCTACATGGCGAGACTGAACCTGGGCGATGGAGCATTGAAGCTGGGAGGGGGCCTACAGATCGCGCGCCTTTTGCGGGCCGACGGGGACAAGGAAACCGAGTTGAAGTATTTCCAGCATAACGGAACCTGGTACGGCGAAGCGTCGGGCTACTACAAGTCCTTGCAGACCGGGATCCAGGAAAAGCTGGCCGAGCCCGGGGCCGATACGGCCAAGCTGAATGCCGAGCTGGCACGGGCCACCGATGCCCTGGCGGTTCTGGACAGCCTTTCTACCGGACAAATCGACCCGGACATCAAGACCATCCTCAATCGGGCCATCAAGCCCATGGCGTGGTTCTCTTTCGATCCCAAGATCCTCTTCGGCCGTTCCGATCTGCTCGGGGCCAAGGACCTTATCGTCTATGGCGAGGCCATCATCCTGGGCGCGCAGAACTATCCCGTCTTCTATGATAAGATCGGAAAGCGCATTCCGGTCATGGCCGGTTTCAACGTCCCTACCTTCCACCTGCTGGACGTCCTTTCCCTCGAATTCGAATATTACGCTTCCCAGCTTCCCCCGACCTTCAAGCCGAACCAGCCGAACGCAACCCCCGTCCCGGTCACGCCCGATTCCTATTATCCGACGGATTGGGACAAAGACAACTTAAAATGGTCGGTATACGCCGAGCGCACCTTGGTCCCGGGCGTAACCCTGACCGCCCAGGCAGCCAGCGATCACGGGCGTTCCTGGGATTGGAACTATTACGGCCGCACTCCTTGGGAGATCTATACCTCCCCATCCAAATGGTATTGGGGCCTGAAGCTGGGTGTGGCGATCTAAACCGAAATTCCTCTCGCGAAGGACCGGGCTTCTCTTTAATGGCCGGGAGGCGGGATTCGAACCTCAAAAACGAAAAACCCGGCTTCCCTTTCGGAAAACCGGGTCCTTCTAACTGGTCGGGATGGCAGGATTCGAACCCACGATTTATGGGGAATTTATGCGAATTTCAAGATGTACGTAAACGGGTACGTAAAATTTTTCCGGGACTGGGTTGGTCAAAAAAAAGCAAATCCAGGTGATTTAAGTGTATCCGTTTACCGGCTTAGGACAGGTACTTTCCCCTGTTACCTCTGCTTGTTCCATTTCCCTAATCGCACTCCATCGATTCGATGGAGGGAAGCATTCCAGGCGCCTCCCGCGATCAGCCCGGCTTCGATCCCGGCCACGGACCGGTGCCTGCCC
>DAINDC010000310.1:0-6778 GCA_036732085.1 Fibrobacterota bacterium
GGGAAGGCATTGACCAGCTTCACGGAAAAAGCGGAAGCCTTGACGAAGGACTTGTTATGCAAGGTCACCTGGGTCATGGCGCGGAGGACTTCGCGATCGGGCGAGGCGGCCACCAGGCTCTCGCCCACGCTTTCCGCGGTCGACAAGGAAGCGACGTCATTGCAGGCCACCAGATCCATGAAGGCGTCGCGGCGGCCGTCCAGGGCTTGGCTGGCAAGGGTCCGGGCTTGGGACCAGGCGCGGCAGGCCTTGGCCTTTTCCCCGGCGAGGCTGAAGCCGCGGGCCACTTGTTGGATGAGGCGCACGGAGGCGCCGTCTTTTTCATATTGGGATTTGAGGTAGGGAAAATGGACGCGGATGAGGCTATCGCCTTCGATGGCTTCCGAGATCCGCGAGAGATAGGTGGGATTCTTGGGCGAAGCCTTGAGGGCCTGCTCCAAATGGGCATATGCGGCCTGACGATCATTGGCCCGCAGCTCAAGGACGGCGAGCTTGAAGTGGAGGGCGGCGGAGAGCGAATCCTTGGCGAGGGCTTTTTCCACCAGAGGTTTGAGCAAGGTATCCGCGGAAGGGCCGGTCGCCTCCAGATGGGCGATGGCGCGGTTGCGGGCATTGGTATCGAGCGGATCCACGGTCCAGACGCTGATCCAGGCTTGCGCGGCCTCGACCTTCTGGTTCAGGATCTCCCGGGTCTGGGCCTGGCGGATCCACAGGGCCTTGTCGGCGGGATGCGTTTCCTGGGACATCCGGTAAAGGGCGATGGCTTCCAGATCGCGTCCCATGCCGGACAGCAAGGCCCCGACGCGCAGAGCGGCCGCGGTATCGGCGGCGATCTCGGGTTGGTGCTTCGCATAGATCGCGATGGCCTCGGGGTAACTTCGCTGTAACTCTAAGTCGGCGGCCAATTCCAATTCCACCTTGCCCTGGCCGGGTTTGATTTCCAGGTAACGCCGGTACATGGTGACGCCGACGAGATTTTCAGGGGCGAAGGTGCGGGCTGACTTCAGGAACCAGACGGCGGCCTCGTAGCGATCGCCTTTAAGGAGCAGGCCTTCCGCCATGAGTCCCATCGCCGTGGCGCTGGGATTCCCCAGGCGACGGAAGCAGGGCAGGGCCAGGTGGGTCTCGCCGCGATCCCAATGCAGGATGCCTTCCGCCTCGATCAGGCGGTCGTCCTTTTCGCCCCACTGCAGGCGTTCCTGGATTTTTCCGATGAGCGCCACCGTGTCGATGCCCGCATAGCTGCGGGTCAAGACGGCCTTGACGTCGCGAATCAAGATACCGGTATCGGCGGGGGAGATGTCCGCTGCCATGCTTCCAAGGTTCCCGGCGGACACATCGGCGGAATCGACGGGTTCGGCCGTGGCTATGGCGGTTTCTTTATGTTCGGAAGCGTTGGAAAGACCTGGGATGCCGAGAATTGGAAAGACAAAAAAAGCCGCGGCGATTTGGGGGAATCGGAAATATGTCACTCGGGGCGGGCAGATCATCTTTGTCTTTCCTCCCGGCAAAGGACCTACCGAGGGTTGGTAAGAGTCCTTTGCCGATTTTCAGGGACGACTGGGTAAAAGCTAAATAAAATTTCTTTTCCGCTTCCCTGCGGATTTCCCGTCATCCACCTCCAGACTAAAAAAACGCAAGTGGCGTCGCAATAAACAGGCGCCTGGGGCATTTTCCCGTTCTCTACATGGAGAACGGAGTTTCGCTGTTTAGACGGAAATAAAAGGATGGCGGTAACCCTGAGAGCCAGAATATAAAAGTGAACGGAAGGAAAAATTAAGTGAACTGCACGAAGCTGAGCGGCGCGCCATGCACGCTCTCGATGGACTTCAGGGCTTGGTCCATCGCCAAATCCTTGTCCTGATAACGTTTACGCAGGCACGCGCAAAGCACTTCCTTCAATATCTGGCAATCGTAGGTGGCACGATGGAGTTCGCCCTTGCTGAGCGCCATGCCGGTCTGATCGCCGAGCTTGCGGGCCACTTCGCCCAATTTATGGGACGCATATTCGGGCATGATCTTCCGGACGATTTTGAGGCTGTCGATGATCGGATTCTGCGGCATGACCATGCCCTGCTTGCGGATGGCCTTGCCCAGGAAGGCCGCGTCGAAAGAGGCGTTATGGGCCACGAGCACCGAACTGAGTCCGCAGAAGCGCAGGAAGGCCATGAGCACGGGCTTCAGATCCGGCGCGTTCTCCACCATCTGGTTCGTGATATTATTGACGCGGGTGGCATCCTCGGGGATGAGCTTGCCCGGCTTGATCAGGCTGGAGTATTGCGAGATCTCTTTGGTGATCAGTTTCCCGTCCTTCTTCTCGAAGGTGAATTTGATCCCCGCGACTTCGATGAGTTCCTCCTTGTCGGGATCGAGGCCGGTGGTCTCTACGTCGAAGGCCACCATGGTGACGAAGGGAAGCAAATGGGACTCCTGGTTTTACGATGGGTGGCAATGGATGGGCGGGAATGCTCACCGCGTTGCAATATAAATATCCTTCGGGGAAATCGGGATCGCCGCGGCCCCGCGCTCCAACGCGTCCATGGCGCGGAGGATGTCTTCGGTTCCAAGGGGAAGCAAAGGCCGCCCCACGCGGACCTCCACTTTCGAAAACGGGAAGGGGACCAGGCAGCGGTCCCAGCTCCGCAGCCGGAAGGCGCGTTGTGCGCGGATGAAGACTGGGACCACGGGGATTTCTATCGATTGGGAAAGCCATAAGGCGCCGGGCTTGATTTCCCTCCTGGGGCCGCGCGGTCCGTCCAGCGCCATACCGGCGGAACCCGTTCCGGTTTCCAGGCCTCGCGCGAGTGCACGCAGGCCGGCGGATCCGCCGCGCGAGGTGGAGCCCCGGTGTACGCGATAGCCGAATCGTTCGCAGGCCTCGGCCGCCCAGTCCCCATCGGCGCTTTTGGAAATCAGGACCCGGATGCCTCGATCGGAAAAGACGCGGATGCAGACAGGCAGATGCTCATGCCAAAGCACGATCATGGCCCGTTCCGGAAGTTCGCAGGGTGACGTCCAATGCACGCGCAGGGAGCGGAGCCAGAGGCAGCCCAGACGCAGCAGCAGCCGGTTCACGGAAGGTTTAATCGGATTCGGAGGCCGCGTCCGCAGGGCCGGGCGACGGGGCCAGGCGCGTTGCCACGGCGGGATCGAGGATCTTGACCGATGTGAAATTGTAGACGGAGGGCTGGGCGGCGAACTGGCGCAAAAAGTTCCGGCGGCGGAATTCGCTACGATGTTCCTCGCAGTATTTCGGATATAGGATCTGGTTGGGGATGATGGTCAGGGGAAAGTTATGGCAGCAGCCAATCAGCTGGCAGCCTACCGAACGCTCCACGGACTGCTTGAAGTTATGCAGGATAATCTGGTTGTGCAAAGTCACCCGATCGATGAGATTGCTTTGCGGCTTCCTCATCTCCGACAGGATGGCCTTTTCCACGTTGCCCTCGCGTTCCATCATGATTAGTATGCCTTCGGCTCCGCCCTTTGTCCAGTGGAAGAATCTCTTTTCTAGAATATACCTAACCGGCCATTCCGGCCCAGGGAAAATTGCGTTCCGGACCCGATTTTTACCCTTGACGGAGCCTGCATTATGCAGTAGGTGGGGGCGCTCCGGATGGGCCTGGGGCGGGCCCCGGCGGGCGAGTCCGGACGGCGGGTGGGCTCCGGAAGGGATTCCGCCAGGGTAACTTGTAGGTTACTGATCGCCTAATGGGCTTTAATGGGCTTGCTTCCGGGGCCGGCCTTGGCACTTGGGGCAGTGGACGGTCCCGCGTTGCGCCACCAGGGATTTGAGCAAGGTGGTGCGGCAGACGCGGCAGGGTTCGCCGCCGCGGCCGTAGACCTGGAGGCGCTCGAAATTGGAGCCTTGCGTTCCGTCCGGTTTGCGGTAGTCGGAGAAGGTGGTGCCGCTGTTCCGGATCCCCTTGCGCAAGACGTCCTTGACCGCTTCCAGCAGACGTATCCTCTGGGTTTCCCCCACGTCGCGAACCGGCAGGGCCGGGTGGATGCCGCTGCGGAAGAGGGCCTCGTCCGCGTAGATGTTTCCGACCCCGGCGAGGAAGGTCTGATCGAGCAGCAGGGCCTTGATGGCGCGCGCGCTGGTGGCCGGGAAGCTGCGCTTGAGGAAGGGCTTCACGCGCAGGGTGAGCGGTTCCTCTCCGAGGATGTGCAGGCGCGGATGCTGGGCCCAGGCATGCCCGTCCACCAGGAAGATCTTCCCGAAGGTGCGCGGATCCCGGAAGAGGACGCGTTCGCCGCCGTCGAGATGGAGGATGAGGTGGGTATGCTTGTCTACGGGATGCACGCCCTTGGCCTTCTGGAGGCCGGTGACGGTACGGATGAAGGAGCCGTCCTCGCGGTAGGCCGCGGGCGAGAAGGTCAGTTGACCCGTCATTCCCAGGTGTACCACCAAGGTGATCGCATCGAGCTCGAAGACGATGTATTTGCCGCGGCGCAGGATGCGGAGCACGGTCCGTCCCGCCAGCCTGGCGGCGAAGTTGGCGGGATCGGAGCCCAATAGCAACCGGCCCAGCTTCAACTCGGCGGCCTCGACGCGGCGTCCCTCCACGCTGGGGATCAGCATGCGCACTATGGTTTCGACTTCGGGTAGTTCCGGCATACGGATGAATCGGACAATATATGTAAATTGGGGTTCACGACCTATTATTCGCAAACCATCACCAACTAGCAAACAGGCGCGCGCACTTGATGACTGTTATACCGACGGAACCGACGGAATCCGCAAAAATGCTGGTCGAGACCCGTATCCTCGCCTTGGATTTGCCGCCGGAAGGATTCCGCCTCGTTTCCGGAAAATGCCTCAAGCGCCTGGAAGTGGCCTATGAGACCTATGGGACACTCAATGCCGCCAAGAGCAATGCCGTCCTGATCTGTTCCCCGCTCACCACGGACGCCCATGCGGCCGGATGGAATTCGCTGGAGGATCGCAAGCCCGGCTGGTGGGACGACATGATCGGGCCGGGCAAGGCCATCGATACCAACCGGTACTTCGTCATTTCCTCCAATATGCTGGGCGGATGCAAGGGCACCACCGGACCCGGCTCCTTGGATCCGGAAACGGGACGCCCGTACGGATCGGCATTCCCGAAAATCACGGTCGAGGACATGGTGGGAGTGCAGCGCCTCCTGGTGCTCAAACTCGGCATCGACATCCTGGAAGCGGCGGTGGGGGGCAGCATGGGCGGCATGCAGACCCTGCAGTGGACCATCTCGTTCCCGGGCAAGGTCCGCAAGTGCATCTGCATCGCGGCGGCCGCCTATGTATCGGCGCAGGCGCTGGGCTTCGAGATCATCGGGCGCAAGGTCATCGTCAACGATCCGAATTTCCGGGGCGGCGATTATTATCTGGACGGGGATATTCCCGGACGCGGCCTTGCCTATGCGCGCATGATCGGCCATCTCACCTATCTCTCGGCGATTTCCATGCATGAGAAGTTCGGCCGCAACCGCAAGGAAAACCGGGACGAGCAACGCTTCGAGACCGGTTTCGAGGTGGAAAGCTACCTCAATCATCAGGGCGATCAATTCATCCGCCGCTTCGACGCAAACTCCTACCTGCATATCACCTGGGCCATGGATCATTTCGATCTCACGGCCCGCTACGGCAACCTGGACAAGGCCTTCGCCGGGACCCAGAGCGAGTTCCTGCTGGTGGCGCTATCCTCCGATTGGCATTTCTATCCGGAGCAGACGCGGGAGCTGGGCCGGGTCCTGCTCAACCAGAAGAAGGTCGTCTCCGTGGTGGAACTCGATTCCCCGCATGGGCACGACGCCTTCCTGCTGGAAGTCGCCAATCTTTCCCAGGTCATCAACGGCTTCCTGGAGAAGCCCGCGCATGATCCAAGTCGCAATGGTCTGGCCCTCGCTCCCGGCCAGGGCCACGGCCATATGCAAGCGAAGGACTCCGCTGCGCCGGAGACGGGTCGGGGCAATGGCTTCGGCGCCACCCAGGATCTGGCCGTGCTGGCCTCCTTGATCGAACCGGGCAGCCATATCCTGGACGTCGGCTGCGGGGACGGCGCCCTCATCGACAGCATGTACAAGAGCCACGGGGTCACGGGCATCGGCATCGATTTCGATCTGCAGCATGTGGTGTCCTGCCTGCGCAAGAACGTACCGGTATTGCAGACCGACGTGGACATGGGGCTTTCCCTGGTGGGGGACGGGACCTTCGACTATGCGGTGCTGAACCGGACTTTGCAGGAAGTGAAGAAGCCGCAGCTCGTCCTGCGCGAGATGCTCCGCGCGGCCCGCAAGGGCATCGTCGCCTTCCCCAATTTCGCCTACGTGGGCAACCGGCTGTCCCTGCTGGCCTCGGGGGTGATGCCCGTATCCGAGGCGTTACCCTATAACTGGCACGATACGCCGAACATCCACCTTTTCAGCCTGGACGACTTCCGGAACCTGTGCGCCCGCGAAGGCATCCGCATCGAGGAGATCCGCTACCTGGGCGGCTCCGTCCTGTCCCGGCTCCTGCTCGGACTGGGACGTCCCAACCTGGGGGCCGAATTCGTGGTCGCCAGGATATCCAAGGCCATCTAACCGGTCCGTCCAAGCCAACCCGACTAACCTCCACTCTGGCCCAGCCATGTCCCCCATGCCGCAACTCTACTTCGACCACAACGCCACCACGCCCCTGCATCCGGAAGTGGCGGAAGCCATGTCGGCCGCCCTGCTCTCCGGGTTCGGCAATCCCTCCAGCATCCATGCGGCCGGGAGGGAAGCCCGCCGCCTGGTCGAGGACGCCCGCGGAGCC
>DAINDC010000311.1:0-6757 GCA_036732085.1 Fibrobacterota bacterium
TCGAAGCCATCCGTAATTCCAATGAGCCCACGCGCCTGGACCCGGGCACGCTCGAGATCCTGAAAACCATCGGCACCCGCACCTACCGCAATTCCATGGGGACCCCGGAAGGTTTCCTGAAGCCGGATGAATTGTCCCGGCTCACCATCCCGCAAGGAACCTTGAGCAAGGAGGAACGCTTCGAGATCAATTCCCATGTGTCGCATACCTATAAGTTTCTCTCGCAAATCCCCTGGACCCAGGACCTGAAGCAAGTGGCCATTATCGCCTACTCCCATCATGAAAAACTGGACGGGTCCGGCTATCCGCGCAAACTGACCGGGGAAGCCATTCCCCTACCCTCGCAAATCATGACCATATGCGATATCTTCGATGCTCTGGCCGCCACGGATAGGCCGTATAAAAAGGCCCTGTCGGCCGAAAAAGCCCTGGATATCATTAATATGGATGTCAAAGGCGGTAAAATCGACGCGGAACTGTTCCAGATTTTCGTCGATAGCAAAGCCTACCTGCTGGAATCCTAGTCCCACTTTGGTCGGGTTTTAACCGGCCCAGACCTTTTAAGAATGCCCATGTTGAATTACCTTTCCTGCCTCTCTGGTAGGATTCCAAGGCTTTACGGCCGAAGAGGACTACCGGCGGTCGGGTCTAGTTCCCATCGTCTAGTGGCCTAGGACAGCGCCCTTTCACGGCGCCGACAGGGGTTCGACTCCCCTTGGGAACGCCACCTTCCGCCCTCTCTGCTTGCTTCCCTGATCCACAAATCCCTTCCCCCACTTTTTCAAATCCGATTGAACTCAAGCTTTTTACCCGAGCACAATTGAATCGATCAAGCTGCGGGTTTTGCTTTGGGTTTGGATTTCATTCCGTGGCGAGCATCACTCCCTGATGCGGATGAGGCCTCTCCCTTCCGATGACAATCCACGGCGCCACTGGCTTTTTTTACGAGCCAATCCAGTTTATTTTACCAATCCAGCTTGTTTTTCAGTTGTTACGCTAATTACACGATGACGAATAAACGGCATTCGAAAACCGAAAAAAAATTTCAATGGGTCGGGCGATACGGTTTTATTTTTCAAAAATGAAAAACATTTTGGTAGTTGACGACGATCCCGTGGTGCGCGTCTTGATGTCCGAACTGGTCAAGATTGAATTGCATAATGCTCTGGAAGCGGAAAATGCCGAGGCCGCCTTGCGTCTTCTCCAAAAGCCCGTGACCATTGACTTCCTAGTAACCGATATACGGATGCCCGGATTGAACGGCTATGAATTGGCGAAGATTGTCCGGGCCAAGCAACCGGATATTCCCATTCTCTTGGTCTCGGGATTCGGTGAAGTCCGCAACAACATCCCCCCGGACTTTTTCGAAGACGTCAAAGTCGATTTCCTTTCCAAGCCTTTCGATATCCGGACATTCATCAGAAGGATCAATTCGACCTTGAACTACATGCGCTGGGTATAAAATGATTTCCTAATCATACCTGGGATGCATCGTGGTAGCGAGGGGAAACCGAGGCATGCGGGATTTCCACCGATCCGTCCTGGGTGTCGGTGAGGGAAACGATGCCCCTTCCCGGCAACTTGATCATGATGCAGGAGGGCCGGGCATGCCAGGAGCCTTCCCAAGAGACCTGCACGCCCTCACCGGAAGGCTTGACCGTAACCGAGAGGGTACCGAAGGTGGTTGGCGAGGGCCCGAAGGAAAGGGTCTTTCCCGAACGGAGCCATTCTTCCGGCAGCCCCGATCCCAGCACCAGGACCCGGCCGTCCTCGCGAATGAACAAGGCGCGCATCATGAGCACCCATTCGGCGGAAGCCCAGACATGGTGGCCGTCTCCCATGCAACCGCCCAAGGTATGCGGATGGATGGCCTCCGGCCACTGCCCGGTGCGGGTGGCCAAAGCGGCCGTGTCCCGGATCAGCTGGAAATAGCGCGGATCCCCGGCGCGCAGCAGGGCCTGGGCCATGTGCAAGGTGAGATAGGCATTGATCCCGGAATGGATCATGTCCTGAAAAAAACCGCCCTTGAACATGCACTTGGCCAGAAGGAAATCCAAAGTGGCGATTACGCGCGGATCGTCCCCGGACCAGAGCGCAAGCGGATAGGTAACTGCCAGGGAACCTATGGCCCCGGGGTCCATGCGGCGGAAAGGCGAGGCGGGCATGGCCCCGCCCACGGCTTGCAAGCGCTGCGCGGCGCGCAGGCTCCGGTCGATGGCCGCCAAAAAATCCGAGGACTGGTCCCGGGCCCTGGCGGCCGTCCTGGCTTCCCGGGTGCCTTCCAACATCAAGGCCGCTGCTTGCAATCCCGCCGCTCCCCAGAAATCGTCCCAATAATAGAAGTCGTTGGGGCCCAGATGTTCGGCGCTGAAACCGGCCGGGAAAAGACCCAGGACGCGCTCTTCCTTATGGCTCTTGATGCGCTTGGCGAGGATCCACTCCGCGGCCTTGGCGATGGGATGGATCCAGGACTCTTTTGCAGGCCGGCCCGTCACCTCGCAGAACCGTTTCAGGATCCAAAGCGCCTCGCCGTTGGAATCCCACTCTCCCTCCTGGGAAAGGAAGTAACCGCCCAAGGTCTGGCGCTTGGGGAAGAGATCCAGGGCCCGCTCCGATCGTTCCACCATGCCGGCAGCCAGCATCGCGTTGATGATGAAGGCCGCATCCCGGAACCAGAAACGCTTGTAGGTATAGGGGCCGGGAAAAACCTCGCCGGGAGAATGGAGCAGCAGGGACCGCACCGCGGCGCGATACAGGAAATCGAAACGCTCATCGGGGACCTGGAGCTCGGCCAATCCCGCCAGCGAGGGCGCCCAGGCCGCGGGCGCATGCGGGCCCGGAAACTGCCTGCGGGTCTCCTTGTCGCCGGACAGATCGACCTTGAGGGTGATCTCCCGCGTCTGGCCGGGCTGCAGGGAGAATAGCGCGGCTCCCGTGGCCAGGCCCACCCGGCAGCGTGCGCCCATGTCTTCCTTACTCCCCTCCTGCAGTACCTTGTGGAATACGTCACCGACATGATACTCCGAGGAGAGGTGCTTCTCCACCTTTTCCGAGAAGCGGACGGCCGGATAGCCATCCACGGTCCATAGGGTACGGCCCGGATCCAGCTTGAGGTCGTGGACGAAGCTGACGCCCTCGGCATTATAGGGACGCAGCGAGACCACGAGCCAACCCTTGCGATCCGAGTGGCCGCGCAGGCGGATGCGGCAGGTGCCCGCCGGGCCCTCCGCGATCACGTCGACGCGGGACTGCAGCCCACGGCCGACATGGCCGGCCTCCGCGCCTAGGGAAACGCCCGCGGAAACATTGCCTCCCAGGGCCGTTTCCACGGCCAGTCCGTCCGCCTCGAGTTCCCAGGTCTGGGAGATGGCCCTGGATTTGGACGGGATGAGGGGCGCCCCGTCCAGCGGGACGATCCAGGCATCCAGGGACCAGCCGTCATAAAAGGGCGTGACCAGGCCGCTGGGATCGACTAGCGGCAGCGAAGGGCAGTCCGGCAGGCCCACGGCCGTCCAGTTGCGATGGGAAAGGTTGACGTGGCTGATGGAAAAGGCGCGCGGGATGAAGGAGATGTCATGCGGATTGAATTGGCGGTCCACCCAATAGGGCCAGATCCAATCCAGGTTGTTCTGGATGGCTCGCGTGTTCATGAGCCCGCGCGCATGGAAGACCATGCCTGCGCGCAGGAGCTCGATGGGTTCGCCCACTTCCGAAGGCTGCGCGAAATTCGCGAGGCGGGACATCACCAGAATGGGATCCAGGAATCCCTGCGCCCGCGCCGCGCGGCGCACGATGTATTTCCACGGCAACCATTTGAAGAGCATGCGCCTCCAGCCACCCGGGAACCGGGCCTATCCTGAAGATATGTTTTCCCGGCCCGGGGCGATCGCAAAGGATTGCGAAGGATTGCGATTAGTGCCTTGCCATCCGGATCGGGTCCGTCCAGGGCAACACAAAAGGCGTAAAAAAATGGGGTAAAGGGGAGAACCGGCCTGGGGAAGACCCGGGCTTATACCGAGCCTGGGGGTGGCGGGCCCGTAAGTCAAGTTTCTCTTCAAATTTTTCCAGTGCGCGCCGTCACATGCCCGGACAAGTGGGGAAAGGATCCGGCTTTTGGGCTTCTCAAATTCCTGTTCCTGCCGATACGCTCTAGGAGCCCGGATGACATGGATTTTAGGAAATAGATGATCGACCTGAAAAGGCCCGCCTCCCCTACCGAGTCTGAGAAGCGTAAAGCGCCGCGCGTTTCCGGACGATCCGGTTTGTCGGGCGGACGGTCGAGCTTGCCGGCCTGGATATTGCCGATGTTAACCTGGATGTTACTGGCGGTGGGTCTGGCCTCGGGAGTCACGCGGACCTGGACCGGCGCAGGCATTGACAATAACTGGAGCACCGGCGGGAACTGGGGAGGTACCGCACCGGCCGCGGGCGATGATATCGTATTCGCGGGGACGACGCGATTGGCTCCCGTCAACAACCTCACCGCGGATATGGCCTTCAATTCCATCAGCTTCGGCGCCGGCGCGGGGCCCTTTGTCGTCACGGGCAATTCCGTAGTCTTAACGGGTGGCGCCCTTGCCATTGCGAACAATGTCACCGGCAATACCATTAACCTGAGTCTCCCCATCACCTTCTCCACGTCGGCGCCCATCATCAGCTCCATTTCCGGCGGGATGCTGGTCTTGGGAGGGGCCATTGGCAACGGGGGTTTGCTCGTGACGGTTTCCTGCGCGGGAAACGTCGATATCACCGGCGTTCTGAGCGGAACCGGTGGACTGACGAAAACGAACAACGGCTTCCTGAAGCTTTCCGGGGCCAATACCTATTCCGGGACGACCGACGTTTCCTCGGGAATGCTCGTACTGAACAATACCTCGGCACTGGGCGCGACCTCATCTGGAACCACCCTCTCCGCCGGCGCGGCCATGGATTTGAACGGGCTCAGCTATACCAGCGCGGAACCGCTCACCCTCAATGGCATAGGGCCGAGCAATATAGGCGCCCTCGTCAATAGCCTTGCCACTCCGGCCAGTTTCGCCGGCTTGATTACCTTGGGAAGCGCCACTTCCATCATCGGCCAATCCGGAACGATCAACCTTCCCAATACCGGATCCATTTCTGGCCCCTACGGGCTTACCTTGGGAGGGGCTCAGGGCGGCTTCATAGCCAGCACCTTGAACGGTGGCATCCTGTCCAAGAACGATGCCGGCACCTGGACCCTTTCCGGATCCAATTCCATTTCCTTGAGCAGCCTCACCCTGACCGCCGGCACCTTGAACCTGGGTTCCGGCCTGACCCATTCCGTCTCTTCGACCCTCTCAATCTCCGGCGGGACTTTGGATTTCGGATCCTCCACCTTGCAGTTATCGATGTCATCCGCGGACTTCAGTGGACTTACGGCCTTGACCGCCGGCACGGGAACCCTCGCCTTCATTTCATCCTCGGCCCAGGCCTTCATCCCTTTATCGAGCGCCACCTTTCCCGCCATCACCAAGAGCGGAACCGGCACGATCACCCTTAATTCCAACCTGACGGCCGCGAGCCTGGCCATGAATGGCGGCACCTGGGATTGGTCCGCCTATACGCATACCCTCGGCGCCATCACCACTACGGCGGGAACCATGGCGTTCAATACGGCCACGATCAATGTTTCCGGCAATTGCAATCTCTCTGGATTGGGTTCGATAACCAACACTTCCGGGCATTTGAAATTCAACGGAAGTTCAGCGCAAACCTTCACGCCCAAATCCGGTTCCACCCACCCCGACGTCGACAAGACAAGCACAGGCACGCTCTCGGTGAGCGGAGCGGTCACCATGGGGGCCTTGACAATCAGCGGCGGCACCTGGAACTGGCCCAACTCGAGCGTCATCAACACCATGGCGTCCCTGATCACCAGCGGCAGCGTCACCATGGCCTTCGGTCCCAGCACGGTGCAGATCATGACCGGCGATTGCGACCTGTCCGGCGTAAGCTCCCTGACCACCGGCTCCAGCGGCCTCGACTTCCGCGGATCCTCAAACCAGGTCTTCACTCCCGCCCCGGGAATCACCAATCCCGGAGTCTACCATAATGGAACCGGCACCGTGACCTTGGCCGGCAGCGATCTCGCCACCGACAATCTTTCCGTGAATGGCGGAGGCACATTCGACAATTCGACCAATGCCCTGGCGGTGACCGTGCTTGGAACTTTGACCGTCGACAATGGCGGATTCATGCTGTCGACCAATGGACCCTTGACCGCCAAGAATGTCAATCTCGTCTCAGGCAGCTTCTACAGCCCCGGCACCGGCGTCCCATTCACCGTATCCGGAGACTTCACCGAAGGCTCGTCGATGAGTTGGAACACCAATGCCGGCACCGTCACCATGGATGGGGGCGGCCTCAGCCATTGGATCAACGCCTACCATAGCTTCTACAACTTGACCTTCACCGGAAGCGGGAGCGATTGGACGGTGAATACTTCGGATCTTGGAGTCACCAACGCAATGACGCTCACGAATGGCACCCTCGACCTCTCCACCTTGAACCTAACTACGAACGACCTTACCCTCAACGGTGGCACGCTCCTGGCCTCCAACAGCAATCTCGATATCAATGGAAACTTCACCATGGGCTCCGGAGCGTTGACCGCACCCAGCACCACGAAAGTCTTCACCGTGGCGGGCAGCTTCACGCAGTCGGGGGGAACGCTGACCGCGGGCACCGGGACCCTCACCTTGGATGGACGGGGCAACCCCAACGCCGTGTTCATCTT
>DAINDC010000312.1:0-6746 GCA_036732085.1 Fibrobacterota bacterium
GGAAAAAACCTTGGCCTTCCTGGCCGGTCATTGCAAGCCCAAGGCCTCTCCATTGTGCGGCAATTCCGTCTGGCAGGATCGACGCTTCATAGACAAGTACATGCCGGACTTCAACAGGTTCTGCCACTATCGGATCATAGACGTCAGTTCGATCAAGGAATTGGCTTTGC
This sequence comes from Fibrobacterota bacterium, assembly GCA_036732085.1. Lineage (GTDB taxonomy): Bacteria > Fibrobacterota > Fibrobacteria > UBA11236 > UBA11236 > Chersky-265. The sequence goes on from DAINDC010000312.1 coordinate 171, forward strand.
GTTGGTATCCCAAGCTTCCGCCGATGAAGAAGGCCGAGTCGCATCAGGCCTTGGCGGATATCCGCGAATCACTGGAAGAACTGCGGTACTATCGGCGCAATTGCTTCCAACCTGCGCAGCCCTGAGCAAGCCCAATCTCTCCCCGCTCCTATTGGGGCGGATTCTCGGCCCCGAATTTTTCGGCCCTTGTCGCCCCTGCCGGGCCGATTCACAGCCCCTTACTGCCGGCCTTCCGCTCTTTCCCGACAGCGAAACCGGGTTTTGATTTATTCCTATTTTTCGGATCAAAAAAATCTTAAACTGAAGGTATCGCGAATGAGAAAAAGGCAACCAAATAACCGGCTGTCTTATTGGAGGATAAAGTCATAAAACTGCAACGCTATGATTTCGGTGGCCGACAGGGTCGCCATGCCTCCAGGACTACGCCTCCGGGCAAGACGACGATTCGGACCTTGGTCCTCCGTTATGGAGCACTGCTCGCACTCGCCGGGGCCATTTTCGGATATAAGAAAGCCTTCGGACATAAAATGCGGATCGGCGCGCAAGCCGATCTTCCGGCCCAGCCCGCGCAGGTGGTTCCGGCCGCCTCGATTCCGCTTACTTCCACCGTGGCAGGAGCTTCCAAAGTCGAATGGCAGGCCCCGCTCCGGAATTTCCCCCGCCCGGACACGTTCAGCTACCAGGGCAAGTCCATGGTCGCCGATTATGCCCTGGACTCCCTGCTCAATGCCCGCGTCAATCTCTATCTCCAGCGTTATCGGCCGGAAACGGGCGTCATCCTCATCGCCGATCTGAAATCCGGTCATGTCATGGCCCTGGGTGAACGGGAAGACACCATCCTTTCCAACAAGCCCAGAATGGCCTTCGGGTCCGGATATCCGGCCGCCTCCCTGATCAAAATCCTCACAGCCTCCACCGCGCTCGAATGCAATTCAAAATACCTGCTCGATAGCATCCCCCAGTTGGGCTCCTACCATACGCTTTACAAGCGCCAGCTCCTCACCAATCGACCGGGGCGATATCCCAAGATCACGCTCGCCGAGGCCTTTGCCAAATCCGTGAATCCCGCCTTTGCGCTCATGGGCCTGAGCATGGGACCGGAAGCCCTCCGTAAGGAAGCCGGCCGGCTGGGATTCAACAAGCCCGGCCTTCCCGTCGGCATCGCCGAAAGCCGCATCGAATTCCCGGATTCGGGTTTCTCGCTCGCGGAGGCGGCTTGCGGCTTCACGGCCAAGACCACCATCTCTCCCTGGCATGCCCTGGAAATCGCGCGCGCCGCCGGCGACGATGGCAAGATGCGCAACTGCACCTTCATCCGCAGCATCACCGATCTCTCCGCGGGAAGCCAGGTGGCCATCCATGAAGAACCGGGAGACGCCTTCCTCTCGCCCGACAACCTGCCCAAGCTCCAAGCGCTCATGCAAGCCACCGTCCGCGTGGGCACGGCGCGCAAGGGCTTCTACCGCACCCTCAAGGCCGCCCAGATGGAAAAGATCGAAGTGGGCGGCAAGACCGGATCGCTCGATGGCGAAGAGACGCCCGGCCGATTCGATTGGTTCATCGGCTATGTCAAATTGAAGGACGATCCCACCCGCGGACTGGCCTTCGCGGTCATGCTGGTCCATCGGGAATATTCGAGCATCCATGCGAGCCAGTTGACGGCCTTGCTTATCAAGGATTGGCTGGCTTCCCTCGAGAAGGCGCGCAAGGCGGAGCTGGCCTTCCGGGCGGTTTGAAGCGGAGCGCGATAAGCCATGGCTAGGAAGAAAGTTGCCCTGATCCTGAGCGGTGGCGGGGCGCGCGGCGCCTATCAGGCCGGGATCCTTTCCGCCTGGAAGGATATCTTCCGCCGCAACGGCAATATCGAGATCATCGTGGGCGTCTCAGCGGGCGCCATCAATGCCGTGCGGCTCATGCAAAGCGCGCCCAATTATGCCACCGGCGTGGAAGCCATCGAAGACCTTTGGACCAACCTCAAGCCGGAACAGATCTTCGAATCGGATTTCAAGGCCGTGGTCAAAAACCTCATGCGCCTGCTGCGTTCTTCGCGGCATCAGAAGCACCATCAAACCGATACCAACCTCATTAACGCCGTCCTCAGCACCGCGCCCCTGTACGATTATCTCCGGAAGAATACCGACATGGGCCAGGTGCAGCAACGCCTGCGGACCTTGCCCGATCATTCCCTCGCCATCAGCTGCTTCGACTATACGGACATGAAGAACGTGACCTTCTTCCAGACGCGCGAGGTCTGCCCTTCCTGGGAGCGCCCGACGGTGCGCGGGGTGCGCACGTCCCTGACCATCGAGCATATCATGGCCTCCTGCGCCGTGCCGCTCATCTTCTCTCCCGTGGTCATGGACGGCCATTACTACGGGGACGGATCGCTGCGGAACATGACTCCGCTCAATGCCGCCATCCGCCTGGGCGCGGAGCGCATCATCAATATCAGCCTGCGCGGCGACTCCTACCAGCAGAAGACCAATGTCGCCCCCACCTTGGGCCGCATCGCCGCCACCATGCTGGACTCCATGTTCCTGGATGCCGTCGATATCGATTCCCAATTCATGAACCGCATCAACCTCCTGGCCACCAAGGTGAACGAGCCCGATCGCGATGTCCGCATCATCGATTTATGCCGGGTGGGCCCGATGCTGGACTTCAGCCTGATCGCCTCCAAATACCGGAAACGCTTCCCCAAGACCCTGCGCTACCTTTTCGGCGGCTGGATCTCCTCGGAACTCCTGAGTTACCTCTTGTTCGACGGGGAGTACGCCAAGGAACTGATTGAATGCGGGAAGCGGGATGGCGAGCTTTTCCTCGACGTGGTCGAGGAGTGGTTGCTGGCGCAGTGAATACTCATTCGCTGGCGCAGTAAGTAATCATCCGCCCGGGCGACAAATCCAGGCCTGTTAAAAGCCCGTCCGCTTATCGACTACTGATCGACCATGGCTGGTTCGTCGTCGCCGCCATCCGGCTTGTTCTTGCCCAAGGTGGCCATGGCTCCCAGCGAGATGGCGATGGAACCATTGCGCAATCCCAGTTCATCATGCCAGCCGATATTTCCGGTGGGACGGAAGGAGACGCTGATGAAGGGCCGATTCTTGCCCTGGAAGAAATATTCCACGCCCACCAAACCGCGCATATAATCCATGACGCCGGTGGGGGCGTTCAGTCCAAAAGGCATTTCCACGTCCTTGGCCGATTTCTGGGTCCCGTCCCAAGCGTAGAATTCGCCGCCCAGGACGAAGTTCAATTTGTCCCAAAGCATGAACTGGACGGAGGCTCCGGCATTGTAGATGATGGGCGTCTTGCTGTTCCCGAGCGCATCCGAGCTCATCAGGTAGGCGGCTGATCCAAAGGCCACCAGGCGCGTGGTATTGGAAGCGAAACGCGGCGTAGCCAGCTTGGCCGAACCTCCGCCATAGAGGCTGTAGTCGGTATTGTAGGCATGGAGGGAGGTGTCGGCCGCCTTGGAGTCCGGCACGGCCACGTCCAATTCCCCGCCGCCGCCGAATACGCCCAGCTGGATAAAGCTCCAGGGTCCGTAATCGAGACTCAAGCCCGTGGTATTCAGGACCGAAGGATAGGCTTCTTCATACAGATCCTGTCCGCTATGATCGAAGAAGGCGCCCAGGGAAACCTGGGAGGGACCGAATTCGGACATCGGCGAACCGGGCGGAAAGCAGAAACCCAAGGCGGGTAGGATCAAAGCGACGACGGCGATGCGGTTTCTCATAGGAGCCTCAGTTCGCGTCCTTGATGATGGGCAGGATCACGTCCACATAGGCGCGGATGCCGTTGGACTCGGCCGTAAGCCTGACATCGACATGCCTGGCCATGGACTGCACATAGACGATCTTGGTCACGGCCTTGCCACCCACCGTCGACACCTGGCGCGTCACGCCCACGGAAACCTCTCCGGGGAAAGGATGGTTCGCCGTGCTTCCGAAATAGGTCTCCTCGTAGAGATCGCCATTGGCATCGCGGGTTCCCGTGCACTGGCAGATGCCGTCGCCATTGGCATCATGCAAAATCGGTTCGGCCAAATCCCGGATCCCGTTGAGGTTGTAGTCGACGAAGGGCGGCACGGAAGACGTGTCCCCGGCAGGCACGGGCACCAGGGGCTCGGCATTGGTGGCATCGTATTTGCCGTTATGATTGATGTCGTCATAGCTATCCGGAGGGAAATTGATGACGCCATTGCCGTCGATATCCTCGCCGCGGGCCGGATGGGCGCCGCTCAAATCATAGATGCTGGGCTTCTCATCGGAATCGAGTTTCTTGTTGTTATTGTAATCGGTCCAAGGCAGTTCGAACCAGACGGTATCGCCGCCGAGCACGTAGAAAGGCCATTGACTGGTCTTGTGGTAGCTCAAGCCATAGTAGAGTGCGCCGATGGGCGTGGTGCTGAAATTGACCGGGGTGCCGTCCGCCACCAGGTTGCCGTTCACGTCGGTCACCACGGCCGCGGAAGGCAAGGCGAAGGTGCCGTCATTATCGTTGAGACCCTTGAGGATGTTGACGCCCACGCTCACCTTATAAGGCGGGCCGGAAATCGTAAGGCCCACGGTATCGGAGGAGGCGATCACCAGGGTATCGGCGCCGGAAATATCCAGGGCCACGGCGGCGAGCTTTACGCCCCTATATAGGCTTATGACGCCTCCGGCCTTCAGGGTCGCTTGGGCATCGCCCGCCTTGGTATAGTCGACGGGAGGATTGATGACTTCGTCGCCGCCGCCCGCGCCCTTGACCAGCCTGAAGCTGATGAGCACGCCCGTCATGACATTGTTGGAACTGTCGAAGGCCGTGGCAATTAGGTTGGTCTCGCCGATCTTCACCGGGATATTATCGGGGGTAACCTTCAGCTCCAGGCGGCTGACCTTAAGGGCCTTGATGGGAACCGTGATCTTGCCGCTGGCCAGGAGCTTGCGGGCGCCGCCTGTCTTGTCATAGGCCTCCACGTTGACGGTGGCCAGTCCCGAACCCTGGGCGCTCTGGAGGATGATGGAACCGGCGCCGCCGCTCGTGGTGGAGAACGGAGTTGTGGTGAACGTCCCGAAGGTGGTGGTCCAGCGCAATTCCGCGCCGTCGATATTGCTGCCATCGCCTTTCTTGAGGCTGGCGGTCATGGTGGCATGATCGATGCCATCGCCGTTGAGGCTCGCCTTGGAGGAGGACAGGGTCAAGGTATTATTCGTATAGGTGACGGTATCCGTGGACTTGGAACCGAGGGCCCGAGCGGTGATAATGATGTCCCGGGCATCCTGGCTGGTGACGAAGGTGGAATATTCGCCACGGGTATCGGTAACCACGACCATGGAATCCTGGCTGGACCTGGCGAATCCCTTATAGGCGCCGGAGGCCACGATTTCCAAGGAGTCGCCGGACATGGCGACCCCGCCCCCGTCCTTCAATGCGAAGACGATGGGATCGAGGCTGTCCTTCATCAGAATGCGCTTCTGCGCGGAGATGGTGATGGTCACGCCGTCGAAGGCCACGGTCTGCTGGGCGGTGGCGCCGGTCTTGACCAAGGTGGCGGTGACGATGATGGATTTGTTCACCCGCTCGGACTTCAAGGTCGAGATGGCGATGCCCCAGACATCCGTGGTCGCCTCGGACTTGACCACGCCTCCGGTGGCGGTAAAGGTGATCTTCTCTCCGCTCAGGGGATTGTTATTGTCATCCTTGACCAGTACGCGCAGCTCGGTGGAATCGGACCCGTCCGCACGCAGAGTGGACCGCGCGGCCGTGAAGACCATCTTCCTCGGACGATCGCTTCCGGTCTCCTCCGCCACTTGGAGCGTATAAGTAACCTGCCGGCTGATGCCCGCAGCGGTCTTCACCTTGACCTGGATAGTCCCGGCGGTCGCGACCGTGCTGGCCGCCGCCGTGGAAAGCACTCGGAAGGAAACCGTGCCGTCCAAACCGGTGGTATCGATGGTCAGGGTATCCGCCTTGGTGGGCGAGTAGATGGAGAAGGCCGTGCTGTTCAAAGTGACCACCGCATTCGCAATCGGCTTGTCTTGGGCGGAATCGAGGATCTGGAAAGTCACCGGGGCCATCTCCTTGGGGATGAGCTTCTGGGGCAAGGTCTCGACAATCTTGGGAGCCACGGGTTTTTCGGTCACGATCACGGTGATGGGGATACTGCGTGAAAGGGTTCCGGAGGTGACCTTGACCGATATGGTCCCCGTGCCGGGCGCGGAGGAGAAGGCGCGGAAGGAAACCTTGCCATCATCCGGCACCGTATCGATTTGGAAAACATTTTCCCCGGCGGCCGAGAGGATGATGAAGCGGGTGCTGGTGATGGAAAGCACGGCGTGTTTGAGCGCCTGGCCATTGGCGGAATCCGCAATGGAAACCTGGATTGAGGCCGTATCCGTGGGCAGGACCGAAGCGGGAGCGGAAACGACTTCGATCTTGGCGACCTTGGAAGTGTCCGCAGGCGCATTCTTGGTGGTCACGTCCAGGGATTTTCCCGGCTCGCAATGCATGAGCGCGAGGGAAAACAACGAGACCAGGGGCAATAACGAAGATTTAAACTTCGGGATTAACAGTCGCATCACGCACTCC
>DAINDC010000313.1:0-6738 GCA_036732085.1 Fibrobacterota bacterium
TCCTTTGACCTGGCCGAACCCATGGGCATCGAGATCATCATGGTAGTTTACGCCTTCGCCATGGAAATAGGATTCCTGCCCGGCCCTTTGCAGGATGCCATCCACGCGGGCCCCGGCCTCCAGGACCATGTCCGCGGTATAGCGCTGGTACGCGATTCCCAGTCGCACATTGGGCCAAGGCATGCCGGCGATGCCCAAGGAGAAATCGTTCAACTCGGCGGAGAAGCGCGCGAAGGCGTCGGCGGAAAGGAGGACCTTGATGCTGTCCGATTCCGGATTGGATTCATCCTCGGGCAGGCCCAGGCCTATGCGCAATCCGCCCAAACCGAAATCCAGCTTGCCCCGGAAAGGCTGCTGCACGCCCGCGGATACCGTTGCGGACGGCCCGCCGAAGGCGACGGAGAATCCACCGAGATTGGTCGACTGGTACAATCCCAGGCTGACGTCGGGATAGACCGCCTGCTCCACGTGGTTGTTCCCGGAGTTCAGGAAATCTTCGATGGGCACGCGCATATTGTTGCGCAGAATTTTGGTCCGCTCGCTGCTCACGCCCAGGCCCAGCCCAGGCAGGAAGAAATCGGTCTGCACCGACATGCCCTGCAGCCGCGCCAAGGCGGCCGGATTGCCGAAGATCGAACTCGCCGAAGGATAGAGCGAGGAGATATTGCTCATCGCGCCGCGGGCGCCGGTATTGCTCGCCAAGCCGAAAGGCGACATATTGCCTTCCATATTCAGGTAGAGTTTGCCGCCCTGGAAATCCGTGAATTGGGCGGACGCAATCGCGAAGCAAAGCAGCGGAATCGCCGCAGCCCTCAGCCATCGCCGATCGCGGCGATTAGGATCGCGGCGATTAAGATCGCGGCCCTTAGATATGATTGACATAGTCCAATATACCGATGGCCGTGCCATAGAAGAAAACCATGAAGCCCAATCCCGTTATGGCCTTGGGCAAGTAGCCGATCTTCGGATATTCCACTTCCGAGAACAGGTAGTGTTCCATATTCGCCGCGAGCGCCGTCAGTTTCCGTTCGATTTCCGGATCGGAATCCTTGCGGTTGAAAATGCCTTCCTTCTTGACCAAGGAAACCGATTTGCCTTCCTCGACCACCACCTCGCCGGGGCTGTCCATGGACTCCTGCACGCCGGTCAAGCCATGCATGCACATCACCAACAAAGAGGAATCGGAAACGGAGGCGACCACGCCGGCCTGGAATTTCCCGCGCCCCACCCCGATGCCCCATGGCGTGGAGAAGCGCGCCAGGGCTTCGTCCTGGGACGAAGTGGCCAGGATTCTACCCACGTAGAGCGCGATTTGGAGCGGATCCTTAGTTGACTTGGGCGCCTTGATCACCTTGAACCTTGAGCCCGGCAGCACACGGACATGCACATTGTTGCGAAAGAACAAATCGAGTTCGGAGATCGAGTCCGTCGCATATTCGACATCGAGATCCAGTTCTTCCGATTGGCGGATTCGGAAATAGCCGCTGCGATCCTTGGGCTGCCCTTTGCGGAAGGCCACCTTCACCAGGCCGCGCATCTCCTTGGTATCGTAGTGGATGGTATCCACTTGGGCGGCGGCGATTTTGCGCGGGCGTTCATACCGGTCATAATATTTGATCAGGGAATCCTTCTCGTCGGTGATGGTGCCGAATATGATCCGGCCATCCTTGAGGACCAGCTTGTCGGCCTGCACCGATAGGGTCGCCAGCAGCAGCATCCATACGCAGAGCCATATCCGGCCGATTACCATTTGGTCTTCACCTCGACCTTGCGGCTGCCGGTGGCGGTCATCCCATCGGCCGTGGTCACCCGCAGCACCAAGGGGAAGACGCCTTTCTTCGCGAAGGTGTATCGGAATTTTCCATTCGCCACGGAAACCAGATCGAACTTCCCGTCCCCGTTCAAATCCCATTCCCATTTCACGATCTTGCCATCCGGATCGATGCCGTCCCCGTCGATTTCCATCGGCTTGCCTACGGTCGCATGGATATCGGCTCCCGGTTTGCAAATAGGCGGCGCATTGAAGATCTCGATGGGAGCGCTCTGGCAGGCCTCCCTTCCATCCGCAGAAGCGATGCAAAGCTTAACCGTATATTTCCCCACCTTGCCATAGGCATGTCGGAAGCGCAGGAGCCAGTCTTTGGGGCTTATCTGGCTGTCCGGCGGCGCTGTCCGCAGGATCCAACCCGAGGTGTCGCCCGTGAAGTTGATGCGCGCACGCGCGAGGGAATCATCGGCATCCTTGGCATGGGCCCGGATTTCCACTTCCGCGGCCATATTCTCTTTGGGATTCTTCACCTTCAATTCCAGTTTCGGCAAGGCATTCACGCGGACGGTGGCCGAAGCCTTTCCCTCCTGTCCCATGGGATTCCGGGCCGTCAGCATGGCCTGGTAGACGCCCGATGCGGGAGCCTTCAGTTCCGCCTTGCCGGTGGTGGAATCGATCCAGTCGGAAGCGCCATCCCCGTTGAGATCCAGGGAGAAGACGAGCCGGCCATCCCCCTTGGATCCGGAAGCATCCACCGCGATCGTACCGCCAGGTTCCACGGTATCGGGACTAACTTTCAAAATTGCCGTTACGGCACTCACAACCGTAATCGCACCCTCGGCAACCTTGATCTCCAAATCCTTATAGCGGGCCTCCACCTTAGGCCGGAACCGTCCGGGCATGTCAAAGACTTTGCGATGGACGAGGTTCGCGGCCAGAGGCAGCCCTTCCCCATCCCTTTCACCATCCCACTTGCCATCTCCATCATAATCAAACCGCACGGTAATGTCCGCAGCCGCCCAGGCGGGGAAAACCGATCCGCGCAAATCGAAAGTCACCGTATCGCCTTTATTCACCTGGACCGGCAAAGGCTTTAAGGCAAGCTCCAGGACCTTGTCCACATTGAGAACGAAAGTCTGCTGGAGGCTCGCTTTCGCTCCGCCTTTTTCAACCAGAACGGCTTCCAGCACTACAGGATAATGGCCCTCCTTGATCGGCATCCACAGCACTTGCCCTTTTACAACCTGCATCGAATCGGGGCCTTTCACGATTCGCAATTGGAAGGGACCGAGTATGGACAAGCTGGGACGATATTGGAAGGGGCGGCCTGGAAAGGCTTTGGTCATGGGATGGGAAACGAATCCTGGCTTCCGGACGGATTCAGACGAGGGGCTCGTCATCACCGGGGGATTAACCTTGGCCGTGTCCACCGAAGCGACTTGGGAGGTATCCCTGGGGGAATCCATCGCGGCCCTAGGCGCGGGCTCCACCATGGCCTTCGCCTTGGCCACCGGAACCGGAACCTCATTTTTTTTTTGGCATGCCGATAAAAACGCGCCAACAAGAATCAAGCAAGCCATGAATTTCAAACGCACCGCCTGGTGGTTCACCGTCATTATGGTGACAATTTTATCACCTCAAAAAATCGGAAGTCAATCAGCGGGAAGGCTATCGGCGAATTCGGCGGGGAGCCAAACACATTAATGCCGAAGCTAATGCCGAAGCATAAGGATCAAAGATGGAGTTTCAATCCTTCCATTGCGGACCCCATTGGGAGGGCGGACCATCCTTGCTGACGGGAGGTTTGGGCGCTGCGACCTTGCCGGCTTCTTCACCTTTGCCTTCTTTTCCTTCCAAGGCTAGGGAAAGCTTCATCAGGTCCTCGTGGGCCAGCGCAGCGCCATATAATTGGTTGGCGACGATTTGGGAAAGCTCAACGGCCAAATTCTCCTTTGCCTTTTCATCCAGTTCCATCACCCCGCCAATCCATTCGAAAAACCCCTGCCTGATCCTGGCAGCCGTGGTATCCTTGGCATTCACTTTTTTCGACATGATAAACCTCCTTTGGCAGGCCGCAGCCTCTTCGGGTTCGCAGTGGAGATAATCGGCGATCTTCTCGACCGACCAATGCCGATCTTCCGCTTCCTGGAGATGCCGTACGCTTTGCGGCGCGAGTTCGTACCAGCGATAATGCGTGGGCTTCAGGGCCAGGTATTGCCGATAGGACTTCTGGAAGACATCCGCAGCCAGGCGATCTTGCAGTTCCGGAATGAGAGACCCAGCCATATTCAGGATGCGCGCCGGCGCTATTCCTTTTCGTCGTTATCGTCGTCGTCATCATCATCGGCGTCCTCGCCGAATTCCTTATCCAGATCCTGGAGGACATCCTTGACCTTGGCTTCGGTTTCCGTGAGCACGCTCTTGCAACGCTTCAACAGGCCCGCGGCCTCCACCACCCTTTCCGCCAGGATGTCGATGGGCACCTTGCTCTGGTCGATGTCCTCGAGGATTTCGTCCAACCTCGCGATAGCCTCGCTATAGCTCTGCTTGCTTTCCTTCACTCGGACCCCTTTTCCTTTTTTGCTTCTTTTTTCGCTTCCGATGTCTCTGCTGTTTTCTCTTTTGTTTTCATAATGACCCGGCTCTCCACCGTGCCATCCTTGAGTTGATTGATCAAGATGCCGTTCTCGGGAACCTCCGCGAGGCTGCGCACCAGTTTTCCCTCCGAAGTCCGGAGCATGCTGAAACCCAATCCCAGGAGCCGGGCCGGATCCGCGGCATGGATCAGTTTCTCCTTGAGCTGCTGGGATTCACGACCGCTACGCAGGCCTTGCCGCCACCAGGTTTTGATCATGCGCAGCCAGGGACCGATCGCCGCAGCCGTCCGATCCATTTCGAGCCGGGCTCCGCATTCAAGCCGCTCCGCGCTTTGCTGAAGCCGATGCCCTTCGCCGCCCGTCCGAAGCAGCGATTTGTCTTTCAGGCGCAGATAGGCTTCCCGCAGCCGCTGGCTGCTATCCGCATTGAGCCGATCCCAGGCATGCCCCATGGCTTGGGTACGATTCGCGAAGCGCAGTCTTTCCAAGCGGAGGATCTTGCGCGGCCCGCGCAGCAACCCGCGGAGGTCCGACGCCATCCGCAAACCTTCCGCCCGCAGCGATTGCCGAGCCAGCGAAGCCAAGGTCCGCGCCTGTTCCCTTCCGCGCAAGGTCTCGGTCGCCTGACGCCCTTCCCAATTGTGTTTCAGGACCGAGGCCCTCTGGGACATCTCGTGCCAGGACTGCTGACATTCCATCCGCCAGGTTTCGGAAATCTCGCCCGCATAGGCACAGAGCCGCGCATAGCAGGCCGTCAGCATTTCCTCCAGGAACTTGGCGCAATCCGTCGGCGTTATTTTATTGGCGAAGGCGACCAGGTCGGAAAGGGAATTGTCGATTTCATGTCCGATGCCGGTGAGCACGGGAATCGGACACTTGGCTATCGCCCGGCAGATGTTCTCCGAATCGAAATACACCAGATCCGTCTTGGCCCCGCCCCCGCGCACGATGCAGATGACATCCAGTTTTTTCCGGCCGAGGATTTCCAACGCGCCCAGGACCGTAGCTTCCGTGGCTTCGCCCTGCATCTTGGCGCCGGCTAAAAGGATCTGGAAGGAATATCCGGAGTGAAGCAGGACCGTGGTGAAATCATGGAACGCCGCCGATCCCGGCGCGGTGATGAGCCCGACCCGGAGGGGCACGTCGCTTAAAGTCAGGCCTTTATTCTTATGGAGCAGACCTTCCTTGAGCAACCGCTCCAAGGTACGCTGCCGCGTGAGGCTCAATTCTCCGAGCGTGAAGTTCTCGTCGATGCCGGTCACGCGCGGTTGGAACCGCCCGGAGGGCACATAGAAGTTGGCTTCCAGTTGCAAGGCGACCTTGAGCTCGACGCGCAAAGCCAAGGGCGTGGGCAGTTGGGAGAAGCGGAGGTTGTAAATCTCGAGCTCCGAAGTCCACAGCGTCACCTCCAGGACGGCGCGCGGCCGGGCATCGCCTTCTTCGAATTCCCCCAGTGTCAAATAGGCAATTTTCCCCCGGACATTGAGTTGGGTGATAACCCCTTTCACCCAAACCTGGGGCACCTGGGTTTTCAAAAGCCGTTCGACGCTGCGATTGTATTGGGTAATGGAAAAGAACTTGGGAGCCTGCGGGCCGGATTCTCTCGTCGTGGCGTCGTCCAGACTTTCCCCGGCGGAAACGGACTTCAGCGGAGCCGCCGCCAGCGAGTCCGCCAGGTTCGGCTTTCGTGGTTCCAAGCCCATGTTCTGAAAACTATAAAATAAGCTCCCACCCGCCTCAAAATCCACTCCGGAGCCCATTCCATCGGCTCACAATCCTTGCAGCCAATCGAACGTGGAAGTAAATTTCCCTGCAAACGACCGCGAAGGAGCGCCACAATGCCGATAGTCAATTACAAGACCTATATCAAGATGCTGGATACCGCCAACAAGAACAAATACGCCTATCCCGCCATCAATGTTTCCAGCATGGAAACCGCCAACGCTTGCCTCGCCGGCTTCGCCGAAGCCAAGTCCGACGGTATCATCCAGGTTTCCACCGGCGGCGGCGAACATGCCTCCGGCACCGGCGTGAAGGACATGGTCCTCGGCGCCATCTCCCTCGCCAACCACATCCACCTGATGGCCTCCAAATACAATATCAACATCGCGCTCCACACCGATCACTGCCAGCCCAAGAAGGTCGACACCTTCCTCAAGCCCTTGATTGCCGAGACCGCCCGCCGCCGCGCCAAGGGCGAGCCGAACCTCTTCAATAGCCATATGTTCGACGGCTCCGAACTCCCGCTCGATCAGAATATGAAGATCGCCAAGGAACTCATGGTCCTCTGCGCCCAGAACGAAATCATCCTCGAAGTCGAAGCCGGCGTGGTCGGCGGCGAAGAAGACGGAATGAACAACGAGCATCTCCCCG
>DAINDC010000314.1:0-1322 GCA_036732085.1 Fibrobacterota bacterium
AGCCGCCCTCGGCGAGGCCCGTGGCCAGACCGATCATGTTCTGTTCGGCGACACCGACGTTGAAGAAACGATCCGGAAACCGCTCGGCGAAGGGTTCCACCACGGTATAACCCAAATCCGCGGTCAGGAACAGGACGCGCGGATCCCGCTCGGCCAGTTCCACCAAGGTCCTGATTAAGGCCTTTCTCATGCCGCCGCCTCCACTTCCGCCATCGCCGTGGCATAGTCGGATTCGGAGAGCGGCCAGTAATGCCATTTGACCTGGCTTTCCATGAAGCTCACGCCCTTGCCGGAAACGGTTTTGGCCAGCAATACCTGAGGCCGATCGCAGCCATTGGCCATCGCATCCAGATTGGTATGCAGGGATTCCAGATCGTGGCCGTCCGCCTCCCGGACCGCCCAGCCGAAGGCCTCCCAGCGCGGGACCAGGGGCGCAAGGTCGAGGACGTCGCGGGTCCGTCCCATGGCTTGTTGGCCGTTCAAATCGAGGATGACTTCCAGGTTGGCGAGCTTCCAATGGGCGGCGAACATGATGGCCTCCCAGGTCGAGCCTTCATTGAGTTCCGCATCGCTCATCAGCACCCGCACCCGGCCCTGGCTGCCTTTGAGGCGCATGGCCAAGGCGGCGCCGGCGCCCGTGCTCAGGCCCTGTCCGAGCGAACCCGAGGAAAAATCCACGCCCGCGAGTGCTTTTTCCGGATGCACGCCCAGGTAACCGCCGTTCCCGCAATAGCTGTCGAGGTCCGCCTGCTCCAGTCGGCCCTGGAGATGCAGAGCGGCGTAAAGGGCGAGTGCGGCATGACCTTTGGAGAGGACGAACCGATCGCGCCGATCCGCATGGGCGACATCATTTTCCTCATTTTCCTCATATTCCGAAAGCGCCGGGTGGCGCGAAAACAACGCGGCCAGGATATCCGCGACGGATAGGGCCGATCCGATATGGCCCACGTGGGCGCGTTTGGCCTGCTCCAGGATCACGCGCCGGATGGCCTTGGGAGTGACGCCAGGATAGGTCGAGGTAGTTGCCATGGAATGCCTACAAAATCCGCTGGTAAGGGATTCCAGATTGTACCCTCTTCCCTTCGGAACCGTCTAGGGCTTTCGACCGGGCTTTCAACCGGCGTCCGCGTAAACCCGGGATGGAACCGAGGCCGACTTCCAAATGCCCGCGATGGGGCTGAAATGGTACAATGGTCACGAATCAGAATAGGACGAATGGGAAGGGAAATGCGGGATGGAGCCGGACGGATTTTTTGATTTGGATCCCGATTTTCGGGCCCAGGCCCGCAGCCTTCCCGGACCCATCTTGGTCTTGGGAGCGG
>DAINDC010000314.1:1332-6729 GCA_036732085.1 Fibrobacterota bacterium
CATCGCCTCAATGCCGGCTGGCGTCTCGGTCAGGCCGGCGTACCGGCCTCGCAATTATTGATCTGCGATCTCAATTACCAGCATTCCGTCCAACATATGGTCGATACCTGCCGGCCGCGCACGATCTTCAACCTGGCCGCCTATGGAGCCTATGCCCATCAGCAGAATGCCGAACTCATCTACCGCACCAACTTCCTTTCCACCATGCATCTGTTGGATACCTTGAAGTTACGGGGCTTCGACAGTTACGTGCATGCGGGCTCCTCTTCCGAATACGGCCTCAATGCCGCCGGTCCGTCCGAGGACGATGCCCCCGCCCCCAACAGCCACTATGCCGTCTCCAAGCTCGGCAATGCCAGCCTCCTGAAATACTACGGCCGAATCCTGGAGCTTCCCGTCGTCAACCTAAGGCTGTATTCGGTCTATGGCCCCTGGGAGGAGCCGGATCGGTTGATTCCGGTATTGCTCGAGAAAATCCGCGCGGGCGCCTTGCCTCCGCTGGTCGCGCGGGGGATTTCCCGCGACTTCGTCCACGTAACCGATGCGATACGGGCGTTCATCGCATCCGCGGGGAAGATGGGACCGGCGCTCAAGGGGGAATCGATCAATATCGCCACCGGACACCGCACCACCATGCAGGATTTGGCGGGACTGGCCCGTTCGGTCTTCCAGCTGGAGGCCGAACCCGTCTTCGGCTCCATGGCCAACCGGCGCTGGGACGTGGAAAACTGGTACGGAAATCCCTCCAAGGCCGCCAAGCTCCTGGGCTGGAGCGCCAAGATAGGCCTGGAGCAGGGCTTGCGTTCGAATATGGATTGGCAGACTGGCATCGATTATGCCGGCCTCAAGGCCCGCTACCTCAGCCAGGGCGAAGGCAAGCCCACGGAGATCACCGCCATCATCGCCTGCTACAAGGATGCGCAGGCCATCCCGGAAATGCATGCCCGCCTCGCCGATGTCTTCAATAACCTGGGCGTTACCTATGAAATTGTCTTCGTCAACGATTGTTCTCCGGATGAAACCCGCCAGGTCTTGCGGGAACTGTCCATTCGCGACGGCAATATCCTGGTGGTTGAGCATTCCCGCAATTTCGGATCGCAATCCGCCTTCGTAAGCGGCATGGGCGTCGCTTCCGGCAAGGCCGTGGTGCTGCTGGACGGGGACTTGCAGGACCCGCCGGAAATCATCAAGCAATTCCACGCCAAATGGAAAGACGGGTACGACGTGGTCTACGGCCGACGCATCAAGCGGGAAGCGCCCTTCCTGCTCAACCTGGCCTACAAGGGTTTCTATCGCCTCTTCCGCAAACTGTCCTATATCGTGGTTCCCACCGATGCGGGGGATTTTTCCCTGATGGATCGGAAGGTGGTGGAGGAGATCCTGAGCCTGCCGGAGAAAGATCAGTTCCTGCGCGGACTAAGGGCCTGGGTAGGTTTCCGCCAAACCGGGGTGGCCTACCTGAGACCGCAGAGGAAATACGGAACCAGCACCAATAGCCTGTTGAAGAACGTCCAGTGGGCCAAGAAGGGGATTTTCTCCTTCACTTATATGCCGCTGGAGGTGATGGGATATGTGGGCGCATCCCTGTTCCTGCTGTCCGTCCTGGGAATCATCTTCCAAGTCTGGGGGCGCCTGTTGCATCCGGAAATCCCCCAAGGAATCTCCACCATCATCGTCCTCATCCTGTTCCTGGGGGGAACGGAACTTTTGGGGCTCGCCGTCCTGGGGGAATATATCGGCAAGATCTTCGAGGAGGCGAAATCACGCCCGCATTTCATCCGGCAGTCGCTCACCCATGCCGGCATCGAATACAAAGGCCGCCAAGAGATGCAAGAGTTCATGGCCAACCGGAAGAATGGCACAGGTGCTTAGCTGACCATGCCGTTGCGACCCATGCTCCGGGCCTTGCTGCGTCCGGCGATTCTCACGCCCTTCCTCGCCTTCCTCTATTTTTTCCTGCGCTATCATTCCCATGCCTATCTGCTCGGCGGGGCCTTGGTGCTGGCGGGCTTCTTGGTGGCCTACTCCTTATGGAACCAGGTGGAACGCGGCCCGTACGGGATCGTGGTTTTGATATTGGTGGGACTGGGTTTGCCGGCCTTGGGCATTTGGCAATTCCTGCAGTTGCAGGATTTAGGCGATATGGATCAAGCCATGTATTCTTGCGCCTTTTGGAATATCCGGCATGGGTGGATCCATTACTCCATTCGCGGCACCAATATGTTCGGGGTTCATTCCCAGTATACCGCGATGTTTTGGATTCCCTGGCACTGGCTCACCGGAGAGCTGGGTCTTAAAATCGGGAAATGCCTTTTCCTGTTGGCCGCGGCCCTGCTGGTCCTGCGTCGGCATGGGGGTAACCTGAAAGTTTTGTCCTGGGCCGCGGTAGCCATTCTGCTCAGCCCGCCCATCGCCTCCCAATTTTTTTTCGGCTTCCATCCGGAGTTCATCGCCGCGCCGATTTTGGTTTTGCTGTTGGAAGCCTACCGCGACGGGAAGCTGGGACGCTTCCTGGCCTATGTGGCCTTCCTCGCCTATAGCAAGGAAGTGTTCACCCTGGTCGTGGGAGGAGTATTGCTGTTGGCCCTGGTGGAGAAACGGCCCTGGAAATGGATCGTGCTGCCGGGCCTGCTTTGCTGCCTGCAGATGGCGATATACTGGTTCGTCATCATGCCCCGTTTCGCTCCCGCCGGAAACTTTCTCTCCTCCTATATGCCCACCTCAATCCAGGAAGCCATGGCCATGTGGCGCCGTCCTGAGGTTCTGCGCTACGCCTTGCATATCGCGTTGCCCTTCCTGCCTTTGCTGCTGGCTTTTCCCAAACGCTACCTGCTCTTGCCCTTGCCTCTGATGGCCTTTTACGCCGCCTTCCCTGATTCGCTTTTCATGGTCATGTGGCCGAACTACGCCTTTCCCTTGGCGATCCTTTGTGCCGCGGGCCTGATTTTGCAACCTGAAGTCCGATGGAGCGATATCGGATCCGTCGAGGCATGCAACCCGCCTGGATCGGTCTCCCTGGATGGCCGCATCCTGCTGGCCTGCGTCGCGACCTCGCTGCTCAGCTATCCCCTTTGGCGGGAGGCCTTTTCCATCCCCCATGGGAATCTGGGCCGCAACCTGGAGATAAAAAAAATCCATGACCGGATCCCGGAGAACGCGTCCGTGCTCGTGAACGGCCCTTTCGTGACCCGCTTCGCGGCGCGACGGGAAATCGGGATATGGGGCTATCGAATCAAACCCGTGGAAGCGTACGACTATATCGTACTCGACGCGAAACTCCCCTACTGGTTAAATCGGAACAATGAGGCGATCCTTTCCAAGGGAATCGTCACCCTTGCGAACTCGCCGGAATGGACCATGGAATATGGTAGGGACAGCCTATACCTTTTCCACCACGCGCCCAAGCACGTCCCTACCCCACTATAGGCGGCTTAGACCGTCGTCAACCACCCATGGATATCCGGCTTGTCCCCGTACTGGATGGACTGCAAGGCATGGTACAACTTGGTTAAAGTCTCCCCCGCCTGGTCCGGCCGCCCGAAGGTGAACTTCCGCTTGCCGGACTGGATGGCGTATACCGGCGTGATCACCGCCGCGGTTCCGCACGCTCCCACTTCCTTGAACTGATCCAGGCTGTCGATGAGGATCGGTTCCTTCAGGACCTTCATCCCCATGTCCAGAGCCAGGATCTGCAGGCTCTCATTGGTGATGCTCTGCAGGATGGAAGAGGAGTCTGGCGTCTTGTATTCATTGTCATGCGTGATGCCGATGAAGTTCGAAGTCCCGAACTCGTCCACGTACTTGTTCTCTTTGGGATCGGAATAGAGGACGATGGGGAAGCCTTTCTTCTTGGCCTCATAGCCGGGCTTGAGGCTCGCCGCATAGTTGCCCGCCATCTTGGCGCGACCCGTGCCCTTGGGCGCGGCGCGATCGTATTCCTCCATGACCAGGGCCTCGACGGGATGGAAGCCATCCTTGTAATACGGGCCCACGGGAGTCACCAGCACGATGAAGGAATAGGTGCTGGAAGGCTTGATGCCCACGGTGGGTTCGGTGCCGATGAGCAAAGGCCGCAGATAAAGGCTGGCGCCGGTTCCATAGGGCGGAACGAATTCCTTGTTCAGGTCGATGGCCATGCGGCAGGCATTCACGAAAAGTTCGATGGAAGGGGCTTCCATGAGGAGGCGATCGGCGGAGGCTTGCATGCGATCCGCATTCCGCTCGGGACGGAAAAGCACGCACTTGCCGGCCTTGGTGGTGAAGGCCTTGAGACCTTCGAAACAGGCCTGGCCGTAATGGAGGCAGTTGGCGGCGACATGCATGGCGAGATAGGGCTCGCGCTTCACTTCCAGCGGTCCCCATTTGCCTTCCACGAAATCGGCCTGGATATGGCCGTGGGTCGGCAGGTATTGGAATCCGAGGTTTTTCCAGTCGAGATGTTTGGCTGAATGCATAAGGGCTCCTATAGTCTGTTAACATAATAATTCAGGTCGGTGCATGGCGCCAAACGTGCCGGGCCTTCAATGGTCTTGGCCCGCGTCGATGATTGTCCGCGCGATTGCGGGCGAGGTATAATACTGGGCATGGAAGCCCGGCATTGCCCTAACTTGACCCCGCGGACGATCCTGAATTCCCTCCGCCAGGGCCGATTTTCATTGGTCCGATTCGCGGCCCCACCTTCCCGGACGCCTGGATCCGGCATTTTCATTCTGCCCGCGGCCGGTTCGAAAAAAATATGGGACGGATCGATCCCCGGCTTCCCATGACCGTAACCCGCGCCTTGGGCCTTGTCGCCGCGGCCGCCGGGGCCTCTCTTCTCATGCTGGTTCTCGCCTTGGTCCTCGCCCTGGCAATCGGGATTGAAATCGCGCGGGCCGGGTTGGGCCGGGAAGTAGGCGCCGGATATTCGGGCGTGGAAGACGCGCTCTGCGTCCTGGATGGGGATGCGGGCGCCGGCATCCTCATCGGCGGGGATTCCCGGGCCAAAACCCAGATCAATCCGCGCGTGCTGGAGGCGAAGACCGGTCTCCGCAGCGTCAACGTGGCGGAGATCATCAGCCTGGGCGGCGATATCGCGACCTTGGTGAACTCCCTGCGGAAATACCCGCGCATCCTGGAGTCGGAGCCCATCGTCTTGATAAGCATCAGCATGATGGGTTTCAACGATCACTCCCTGGAGAATACGCCCATGGCGACCCTTTTCAATTGGACGGCGCGGGACCATGCACGGATCGCGGTCAGGGAACCTGTACGTTACGGCCGCTTCCTGTTCGGGCAATACCTGCCCGCCGTGCGGCGCGAATATAGGCATCGCCGGGAAAAGGACGGCTTCACCTGCGACGAGAATACCTATCGGCCCAAATCCCTGCTCGACTCCCAAGGGTATCGGCCCTACCA
>DAINDC010000315.1:0-6721 GCA_036732085.1 Fibrobacterota bacterium
GGACAACAGGGCGATGAGGCGGGATTGGGCCAGCCAGGGGGAGTGATAGTAATACTCCACCGCATGATCGCCGGCCGGCACGCGCACGCCGCGGAAGGCATAATCGACGCGGAGGAGCTCGGCCTCCTTGCCGTCCACCTTCACATGCCAATGCGGGAACCAGAGTTCGGAGAGGACCAGGAGACCCCCGTTCGCGGACTTGACCGACCAGTTGGACCGGTTGAAGTCCTTGGCTTGGAGGGCGACCTCCCCTGCCGGAGCGGCTTGGGGCGTTTGGGCGGCGACCGCGGCATGGGCAGAGGTATCGGCCGAGTTGCCGGCAACCGCGTGGGCGGACGTATCCTTTGCGTTACTGGTGGCGGCAGTCGCGGTTTGGGCCGCGGTCGGTGAAGCGGGGGCGGCCATGGCTGCCTCGGGCGGCGGCGGCGACTTCTCCCCCGAGACCAAAGCCAATCGGCGCGGATCGAAGCCCGGTTCCTTCATGCGGTCCATGGCCTGGGCTTCCGGTACGGCCTCGGAGGCGGGGACGAACCAGCCGCGCGGCAGGGCGCTCGCATTCTGGGCGAGGCCCATCTGTCCGGAGCGCGGGTCGCGGAAGGCCAGGTACTTGACGTTCAACAGATCGAGGAAGGTGCTGCCCGAAACCGTGCCATCGGGATTCTGCTTGAGCCCGGCCATGAGGTTCGGATTCTCCTGGTAATTGGGATTGTCGCCCGTGCGGTATTCACGGAAGAGCTTGTACTCGTTGTCCGTGAAGCCGTCCACGGTTTCGATGCCGTGGTACTGCATGCGCCAACGCTCATACGCGCCCGGCAGCCCGAAGACGCGGTACGGGGTCTTGTCGTTCTGGAGGAAGGCGATGGTGGCGTCCTTGCCCAAGGTCGCTTCCGTATCGTAGGGCAGGAGGAAGTTGGCATTGGTCGAATAGAGATCGAGGCAGGTCACCACCAGGAACAGGAGGCCGAAGGCCATGGCATGGTTTTCCCGGATGAGCCACTTGCGGGCGCCGAAGACGAGCAGGCCCAGCAGCACGCCGTTCTTGATGGCCCCGAAGGCGAAGGCCGATTGATCGTTCACCCGGTTGCCCAGGTTCTGGGAGGCTTCGCCGCCGAAGACGGCATCCCAGATTCCGTAGAAGACCGAAGGAGCCAGGCCGATGAGGATCAGCAGTCCCGCGAGTCCGAAGCCGATCTGCATCAGGCGCTTGTCCCAAAGCTTGGCCTGCTCGGCGGAAACCTTGCGTCCCGGTCCCGTGAGCCGCGAAAGCGCATCCGCGCTCATGACCACCAAGGCCGTGGCCAGCCAGAACAGCATCATGCTCGGGGCCCGGAAATTCTTGATGCCGGGAATCAGCTCATAGAAGATCCGGAAAAAGAAGGTATGCGCTCCCAGTCCGAAGATCACGGCCATCAGGCCCACGCCGCCCCAGAGCCAGAACCAGCCTTCCTTCGCGCGCCGGAACAGGACCAAGCCCAGGATGCCCATGAACAGGATGGAGATGCCCGGATATTCCGAGTTCAGCTTGAAGGGATTGCGGCCCCAGTAACGCTCGTTCAGGCCCGTGAACTCGGGCACGATCAGGGAGAAGGCTTCTTCCGGATGGATGGACCAGGAGGTCGCATGCTCGTAGTTCATCTTCTCCTGGCTGCCGCGGATGCCGTAGTTCTCGGTCCATTTCTTGGGCGGCAGGAACATGAAGAAGGCCATGCCCAGGCCCAGGAAGATCGGGATCCAGAATCGTCCCGCCGTAAGCGCCGCCGCGCCCGCCTGCTTGTTCTTGATCAGCCAGAAGGTCTTGTAGGCATAGGCCGCGAAGAAGCCCATCAGCACGAAGTAGGTGAGCTGGATATGGTTGGTCAGGAGGAAGATGACCATGGTGAAACTGAGGCCCAGGGCATGACGCCAATGCGCGCCGCGCCTGAGGCTTTGTAGCAGGAAGTACAGCCCCAGCGGCAGCCAGGACATGACGTAGAACTTGCCCGTATGCCCGGCGTGGATATGCGAGATGTAGTTGGTATTGAGCATATAGGCCAAGCCCAGGCCCATGGAAAGGATGCGCGACAGGTTGAAGAACCGGTTGACCAGGTAATACGCGCCGAGACCGGCCAGCAAGGTATGCAGGATCCACAGCCAGGTCATGAAGGTGGCGATGGGCAGGAACCGTCCGATCAGGATGAAGACCGGATAGGCGGCATCGCCGAAGCCGGCGTCGAAGGTGGGCATGCCGGCCAGGCCGAAGGGATTCCAGAGGGGCACGGTCCCTTTGCGCAGGGCCTCGAAATAGAAGTTCCAGGACGGCGAACTCAGTTGGTCGGAGGCGAACAGGGATTTGCCGGAAAGCAGGACCGGCAGGAAGGGCAGGAAGCCCAGGATGGTCATGAGGACCACCGGCAGCCAATTTTCCGACAGCCAACGTTTTTTCTCTTGGACGTAATTCGCCATGGGCATTCCTCTCCGGACCGGAAAACCCCAACAAAGTAGGAATTTCAAGGGGGCAGCCCCATGGAGGGAGCCGCCGATTCCATGTGCAAAGCAGTCGCTATTTTCTAGAATGGTTCCATCATGCCAGTGAACAACCATGTCTGATACGAAATCCAAAGGCGCGGAGTTGGAACGGACCCGGCCGGGGCCGCGCGTCCATACCTGCCGGATCTGTGGGGCAGCTTCCGATAAGCATGCGCAGTTCTCGGTGGTGGATTACCAATACCTTTCGAAGCGCGCGTTCGATTATTTCCAATGCGCGGAATGCGGCTGCCTGCAAATCGCCGAGGTCCCGGAAAACCTGGCCATATTCTATCCCGACGATTACTACAGCTATTCCGAGGTGGGCGGCAAGCGCAGCCTCTACCGGCGTTTCAAGGACGGTCTGGAGAAGCTGCGGAACCATTACGAGTTCTACGGGGAAGGGCTCCTGGGCCGGATGTTCGCGGCGCCCCTGCCGGAACCGTCCCTGCGCATCCTCGCGCGTCTCAAGCCAGACAAGGATCGGACGCGCATCCTGGACGTGGGCTGCGGCGCGGGACGGATCCTGCACTTCCTGGCCGACGAAGGCTACCGGAAAGTCGAAGGCGTCGATCCCTTCCTCAAGCGGCCGCTGGCGTACCCGAACGGGGTCCGCATCCACAATACCGAATTCAGGAACATGACCGGCGAGTTCGACATCATCATGTTCAACTTTTCCATGGAGCATATCCCGGACAATCTCGCGGCCCTGGTGCATGCGAAAAAGCTGCTCGCGCCCGGCGGCTCGCTCATCGTGGACATCCCCACCGTGGATTGCCTGGCTTACCGCAAGTACGGGATCGCCTGGGCCCAATTGGCCGCGCCCGATCACGTGGTCCTCCATAGCGATCGCAGTTTCACCCTCACGGCGGAACAGGCGGGACTGGAAATTTTCGATCGGGTCTGGACTTCCCAAGCGGCCCAGTTCTGGCAGTCCCGCAACAATAGCCTAGGCATCAGCCACAAGGCCCAGAAATCGAAGTTGGAATATTTCACCAACCGGATCTACCGGAGCCTGTCCTTCCTGCCCCAGCACCTCGCCTCCGTGAAGTTGAATCGCGAAGGCCAGGGCGATCTGGTCGCCTATTATCTCAGGGCGAAAATACCTCAGGGCTAAATCCACCTCTAGTTGAAAACCCGACCGTGGTTGGCGGCTCTTCCGTTTAGGCGGAGTCGCGCCTTCCCGTCCCGCATCCGGGACTCGCGTCCCGACCTCGGGATAGCGGGCGGTTAATAACCACTTAAAATGGTGACAATAAATATCACCACTTAAAATGGTCCTTGTTTTTTCGTTGGAAATGGATAACTTCTTCCGCGGGAAGTGGGCAGCCATTTTCCCATCGCGAAATAATCGGAAAATTTTTCACACCAACAACCAACGGAGTCTTCCATGCTCAATCTCAAAGTCGCCTTCGCCGCCCTGTCCCTCGCCGCCGGCATCGCCTCGGCCGCCATGCCCAGCTGGAGCGTACCAGCCGTCCCGACCACGGTGAAGATGGGCCCCACCTATACCAAGAACGCCACCACGGGCGTCATCACCGAGGATTCGGCCCCCCTGATGATCATCAATGTCGGCGGACTGCTCTATGCCGCCCGCTATTCCGGCGACAAGAACAAGGCCTTCTATGAATTGGCGAAGTCGGCCCAGTTGTCGGACAAGAAGATCGCGATCTATTCCGACATGAATTCCCTGATCGAACACAAGTCCTGCGGCGACTATAACGGAGTCACGGCGCCCACCTGCCTCTACATCAACTCGTCCAATTTCTATCCGGCGATCCAGGAACTGGGAATGGTCCAGTAAGGGGACGGAACCCTTCGCAAGGGCGATTCGCCCGTAGGATCTAATAGCCGGTTCGGGTTCCGCCCGGGCCGGTTTTTATGTTCTGGAAAAGCGGTCTGGAAAATCCGCGGTCGAGACGGAAGGCCGCCTCCCACGGGAGTAATTCTCGGGTTACCTAGCCTAGGTTTGCGGCATCGTTGTCGGATGATGGGTATGGGGAGGCGTTGTCCGCCGGCTGCTCAGCGAATCCTCGGGGACCGCTCAATTATACTGCTCGGCATTATAGAACATGGTGGTGTCCGAAAGGCACTCGAGCAAAATCGGTGAAGAATAATTTCCTGATTTGTATTGAATGCATTCGGTTGCGTCTTTATTGCATTTGTTAATAGCATACGGCCTTCCTGCCTCGCTCGCCGTCCAATAGAATGGGGCGGCAGGCCCGCACACGTCTTTGGAGTAATACCTGTCCTGGTCGGGCGTGTTCCCACAGGACCCATTACCCAACACGATATACGCGCAAAGCAACAGTCCGGAGAATTGTAACCATTTCATTTTCTGGACTCCTTGATTTCCGATTTCCATGGGCGCAATGCACCCGAAGCCTCAAGAAAACAAGGTTCCAGCGGGTTATCGGGGTTATCCTGAAATATATTCAATCGTTCCGAATGGCGCCCGATCAAACCGGATCGTGGTTTAAGCACCATGAAAAATGGTGCTTGGTAGAAACTGCGCCTATCGATGAGTATGATTCAGCGTGGAGAGCAGGGGATGCCCGGATAGATATTACTGCTTGACGAGGTAGTAATCCGTCGAATCGGCGGGGCATTCCAGAAGAATGGGTTCCGAGTACTTGCCCATGCTGACGACCGTGCATTGAGCGCCGACCGCCTTGCATCTCATCACTTCGTAATCTTTCCCCGACTTCCCGCCCTTCCAGTAGTATGGCGCGGCGGGTCCGCATACGTCTTTGGAAAGGATGGTATCCTGATCGGGGCTGGTTCCGCAGGACCCATTACCCAACACGATATACGCGCAAAGCAACAGTCCGGAAAATTGTAACCATGTCATTTTCTAGGCTCCTTGATTTCCGATGCCCATGGGCGCGATGCATGCGAAACCGCACGGAAACGGGCTCCGGCGGGATAGCGGGTTTATCCGGAAATATATACAAACCGCTTCGGCAGGGGCCGGTGCAACCGGGTTTTAAATTGAAGCACCATAAAAGATGGTCCCTCGTTTACTGCGCCGGCCTTGCCTATGCCGCGAACGGCTTTTTAAGCCGCCGGCATCACGATCTTGAGCTCTTTCCACCCCAGCAGCTTGATGAGCCACCGCAGCCTCTGCTCCCCGGGCCCGATATGGGCCTTGAACTGGGTGAGCCCTTTCTCGCGCGACAGGAAGCAGTAAGCCCCAAGCGCCTGCATCACGCGCTGCGCGCCCGCCAGCAGGAACTGATGGGCCATATCCTCGAAGGAAAGGGGGTTCAGCGACTTGGCGTGGTAATAGCGGGCGAGCTCGAAGATGTCCTCGTCGGAGAGCATGATATAGGGATCGAGCAGCAGCGAGGCCAGATCGTAATAGACCGAGCCCAGGCGGCTGCCCTGGTAGTCGATGACGCGCACGGTCCCATCGAACTGGATCATCAGGTTCTGGGATTGGAAGTCGCGGTGCATGATCGATTTCGGCTGCAGGTCCACCTGGCGCGCGAGCTCATGGAAGACCGCCTCCAACTTCGCCTGGCCCTTCTCATCGTAGGTCATGCCGCGATGCCCGCGCAGGTATTGGGTCGCGTAGTAATCGGTCTCCCAGAGCAGATCGTGCTCGTCGAAAATGCGCGAGTTGATATCCGGGCTTTCCTGATGCCATTGGAAGCAGCGGGTCTGGAGGTCGACCAGATGGTGGATGACTTTCTGGTAATGCTCGCGGGCCGGTTCGCCCTTCTTGATGAGATCGAACAGGCGCCTGTCGCCCAGGTCTTCCAGGATCACCTGGTGGGCCGCATCGTCGATGCAGTAGACCATGGGCACGGGAAAATTCATGAGGCGATAGAATTGGGTGATGCGCAGGAAGCGTCCGAAGTCCGCGTCATCGGGCGGCGAAATCAGGACGATGAAGGTGCGCAGGCCGTCCCGGAGACGATAGTACACGCGGCGCGAACCGGCGGTGCCGGCCAAGGTGATGGCGCAGCCTTCATTGAATCCGTAGCGCGCCAGAAATTTCGCGAGCACGGGGGAAAGCTGATGGAAATGCAGATCCGGGGGAAGGTTGGGATCTGCGGCGGCTTTCGGCTGGGACGGGGTTTCAGGAGGCATGGGGTCCTAGGAAGGAGGCGGCATGATCGTCATAGGCCATAAATGCGCACGAGAACGGCAAGTCACTGAGGCCTGCCGCGCCCAGCGCGGTAGGCACTGCGGATGCGAGTGGCGGGTTGGGAGC
>DAINDC010000316.1:0-2372 GCA_036732085.1 Fibrobacterota bacterium
AGCGTGGAGCTTCCCCGCCGCCCCAGGGACCAGATTCCCCTGGGCCGACTGGGGCAATGCGCGGACGTATGCGAAGCCGTGGGCTTCCTGGTGGGGAAACATGCCAGTTACGTGACCGGCGTGAACCTGGATGTGGCCGGCGGCTATATGCTGCGGCTGCAAGGCCTGGAATCCGGGGCCTGAGGCATCAGCAAACTCCCATCCATCCGGGGAGCGCTGGCTCAGCGAGATTGCGGCCACGCCGGCTTCACCGCAGATGCGGGCCAATTGCTTGCGATAAACATTGGGCGATTCCAGGGTCAGGGCGCGCGCCTTGTCCCAGGATCGCGCCCATGCGCAGCCAACTGGCCATCAGACCCGGATCGTTGCGGAAGGCCTTGGATTTTCGGAAGGTGAATCAGGCAATCCCGGAGGACTTCTTTGCTTCCATGTCGCGAAGAATCTTATTTAACCCTTATAACGGTGGAAGGCTCCTGGCGGACATCATTGGGACGCGTTGTACTGCGCCGTGCGTTCCTGGAAAGCGAGGATATCATCAAAGCGAAGAAGAGCGAGGTCGTGACGCCCCGGGAAACCATTCTGCTGGTAGACGATGAGGACTATATCCGGGAATTGGTCAGCGCCATCCTGACCATCGAAGGCTACCATGTATTGGAAGCCGATAGCGGCCCGCAGGCGCTCAAGGTCTGCGATGAATTCCCGGAACGCATCCACCTTCTATTGACCGATGTGGTGATGAGCCCAATGAGCGGCAGCGAACTGGTCAAGCAATTGCTTCCCCGCCGGCCTGATGTCCGGGTCCTCTATATCTCCGGCTACCCGGACGATGACGTGGTCCAATACGGCATCCACAAATCCCAGGTGTCCTTTCTGGCCAAGCCTTTCACTCCCAAGATCCTGGTCCAGAAAATCCGCGCCGTCCTTGACGAACCGGTCCTGGTGAATATCTAGCTGCCTCCGGCGTCCGGAGCTATTATGTTTTACCCGCGGCTGTGGGAGGCATGATGGCACGGAATCTCTGGGGGTATATCGAAGGTTACTACTGGCGGCTCATGAGCTGGGAAGAACGCGCTACCTTGCTAGAACACATGGCCGGGTTGGGCGGGAACTGTTACCTCTATGCCCCCAAGGAGGATCCCCTCCATCGCCGCGAATGGCGGTCTCCCTATGGCAGGAAATGGCGCGCGGAGTGGAAGACCTTCGCGGCCAAGGCGGCTAAGCTGGGCGTCGATGCCATTCCCGGTTTGGCTCCGGGACTCTCCTTTGACTACCTCGATCCGGCCGATTACCGGATCCTCTTACGTAAGCTGGAAATGTTCCGGGATTCGGGCAGCACCTTATTGGCCTTGCTCATGGACGATATCCCGCCCGGGCTTCCCAAGGCTTGCGAAGGCAAATTCCACTCCCTGGGCGAGGCGCATGGTTTGCTTCTGACCCGCCTGCTCGGGGATCTCAACCGGGACGGGAAGTCCTGCCGACTGTGGTTCTGTCCCACGATCTACACCGATCAGTTCGCCCGCGGCCCCGCGGCCCGCGATCCTTACCTGGTTGATCTGGCCAAGACCATGCCCAAGGAAATCACGGTCATGTGGACCGGGCCGGGCATCATCTCGCAAAGCCTCACGGCCGCGACCATCCGCCCCGTCGCGAAACTTTTCCGCGGCAACCTGGTCGTTTGGGACAACCTCTACGCCAACGATTACTGCCCCAATAAACTTTTCGTCGGGCCCTACCGTGGCCGGCCCTATGGGCTCTGGGATTGGACCCGGGGCGTGCTCCTCAATCCGACCGGCTTGCCGATTACCGACATGTTTTTGCTGACCTTGCTGGCGGCTTGCCGGCGCGGGGTCGCGGCCGATACCGCTTGGAAGGAAGCCCTGGAGGCTTTCGCGGTCCCGGAAAACTTCCGCAAGATATCCCGGTTCCTGGACTCGCCCTTCCACGTGCCCAAGTCGCAGGACCTCATGCAGAAAAGGATTGCGGCCGATCGCAAGGCCCTGTATCCGCTGATATGGGATTGGGTTTCCCCGCTCCATCGGGAATGGGCGCCCTTTCTTTTCATGTTGGACGCGGATTTGAAAGCCTGCCTGCGGGGCAAGGAGGCGGCGGATGCCGCCTGGGTGCGCAAACGCTATTCTCCTATCGTGGCCAAGCTCCTGTTGCAGCGCTAGCCCAGGCTGGGATGACTTTTGCCGGATACTGCCGACTGGGCCCGGGCCCTGTTACGAATATCTCCCGACTAATATATTTTGCCCTTCAGCCAAACCACCAGCTACCGGAGTCCCTGCATGGAAAGAAAGAACATATCCACCGGATCCAAATGGGAGCCGATCATCGGCTATTCGCGCAGCGTACGCATTGGCAATCAGATT
>DAINDC010000316.1:2382-6699 GCA_036732085.1 Fibrobacterota bacterium
CGCGCCGTGCGCGTCGGGAACCAGGTCTTCGTTTCCGGCACCACGGGATCCGATGCCTCCGGAAAGGTGGCCGGCGATACCTATACGCAGACCAAGCAGGCCTTGCTGAATATCGCCTCGGCCCTGACCCAGGCGGGCGCGTCCCTCGAGAACGTGGTCCGCACGCGCATCTTCATGACCGATATCTCGGCCTGGGAAGCCGCCGGCAAGGCGCATGGGGAGATTTTCGGCGACATCCGTCCCGTGACCACCATGGTGGAAGTGAAGAAGCTGATATCGGGCGAAATGCTCGTGGAGATCGAGGCTGACGCCGTAATCGCATGATCCGCGCCCGGGGTCTTTCCAAAACCTTCCGCGTCCATCGGAAGGATCCCGGACTCAAGGGTTCCTTCCGGTCCCTGTTCGTCCGCGAATGGCAGGAGGTCCATGCCCTGAACAAGGTCGACCTGGACGTAGGTCCGGGTGAGATCGTGGGGCTGGTGGGCGAGAACGGGGCGGGGAAGACCACCTTGGTGAAGGCCTTGGCCGGCATCATCCATCCCTCCTCCGGGACCGCGGAGGTGCTGGGCCATATTCCCTGGCAAAGGAAGAACGCCTTCCGCAGGCAAATCGCCCTGATCATGGGCCAGAAGGCTCAGCTCTGGTGGGATCTTCCCGCCGGCGATGGATTCATCCTGCTTCGGGAAATCTACCAGGTGCCGGAAAAAACCTTCCGCGAAAACCTGGCAGCGCTTTCCAAAGCCCTCCGCGTCGAGGACAAACTCAATATCCAACTCCGCCGCCTGAGCCTGGGCGAACGCATGAAGATGGAGCTGATCGCGGCCCTGCTGCATCAGCCCCGCGTGGTCTTCCTGGACGAGCCTACGATCGGACTGGATCTCGCGGCGCAGCGGGCCATCCGGGAATTCCTCCTCGAGTATCGCCGCCGGGAAAATCCGGCCATGATCCTGACCTCGCATTATATGGAGGATATCGAGAAGCTCTGCGAGCGCATCGTCCTCATGCGGAAGGGGGAGGTGGTATACGATGGAGCGGTAACACGCATGATAACCTCCTACGCGAGGCACAAGGTGTTGACGGCCCACTTGCAAGCCGGGGGGGAAGCCCCGGACGGGGTTGCAGGCTCGTGGGCACCTCCGCGCCCAACCGAACCCCTGGGAGAAATCCTGGAATGGAACGGCGCCATGCTCAAGGTCAAGGTCGATCGGAAGGATGCGACCGCCGTCGCCTCCCATCTTTTACGGACCTATCCCGTGGCCGACTTGAGCATCGAGGAGGAGGATATCGGGACCGTCATCGAGTCCATGCTCAAGGAGGGCCCGGGCGGGTGAGCGTCGGATTCCAGTTTTACCAGTTGGAGATCAAGAAGATCCTGACCTATCGTGTCGAGTTCTGGGTCGGATTCTTCGGCAATGTCCTGACCCAATTTGGAGTGGCCTATTTTCTGTGGAAGGCCGTATTTTTCGCACGAGGGGTCACGAGCCTGCAGGGCTACAGTTTCGGCGCCTTGATGTTGTATTACCTGTTGGTGCCGCTGGTGGAGCGTTGCGTCCATGGCCAGGAGATGGGATATATCTCGGGCGAGATCTACGACGGTGGCTTGACCCGGTACCTTATCTATCCGATAGCCTACTTCCGCGTCAAATACCTGGGGCAGTTGGCGCAGACCTCGGTCTTCCTGGTGCAACTCCTGGTGTCGCTGGCGATTTTCCTGGCCCTGTTCCATACGTCCTTCATGCTCAGCCTCACCGCCTTCGCCAAGACCTTGCCGGTAATTCTTCTGGCGGGCCTGCTCCATTTCACCATGACCGTGAACCTGGAGATGCTCGCGTTTTGGGCCGACAATGTCTGGAGCATCTCGGTGCTCAATCGCATGATCTCCCACCTGCTCGGGGGCGGCCTGATTCCCTTGGCATTCTTCCCCCGAGGCGCCCAGGCGGTTTTGGAATACCTTCCTTTCACGCGACTCGCTTCCTTTCCCATCCGCTGCCTTCTGGGCCAGGTCGGGACCGGGGAATGGCTTCGCGGGCTGACGCTCACGGCGTTTTGGATTGGTCTGTTCGCGGCCACGGCCGCCTGGACCTGGCGGCGGGGCCTGCGCGGATATACGGGAGTAGGCATCTGATGCTCCGGTACCTCATCCTGTACGGACACTTCATTCGCTTCTCCATCGGACGGGCCTTCGAATTCCGGTTGGACTTTTTTTTCCGCGTGATCATGGACCTCGCGTACTATGGTGTCAATCTGGCTTTCTATAAGGTGATTTTCCTGCAGACGCCCTTGTTGGGCGGATGGAATCAGGATCAGACCTTCGTATTCATGGCTGGATTCCTGGTGGTCGATGCGATTGCTATGACCGTATTTTCCAATAACCTTTGGGGGCTGCCGGTGCTGGTGAATCGAGGCGATCTGGATTACTACCTGGTCCGCCCGGTGTCTTCGCTTTTCTTCCTGACCCTCCGGGACTTCGCTGCGAATTCCTTTCTCAATCTCTTGTTGGCCCTGGGAATCCTGGGCTGGGCCTTGGCGCGTCTGCCCTCGCTTCCTCACGGATCCTTTTTGGGATCGGCAGGTCCGATATTAGGCTTCCTGGTTTTGCTGGGGTTGGGAGCCGTCCTTCACTCTATGCTGCATCTCCTGGTGGTCCTGCCGGTTTTCTGGATGCAATCGGGTTCGGGGCTGCATGCGATTTTCTACAACCTGGCGCGGTTCATGGAAAGGCCCGATCGGATTTATACCGGTTGGGTGAGGAGAATCCTGGTCACGGCCGTGCCCTTCTGCCTGATGGCCTCCTATCCCGCGCGTCTTTTTTTCGAAGGCTTCCAGGGGCGCCTGGTCTTGCACTTTTCCGCCGTGCTCGTTACGTTCTTCCTGATCATCCTGATGGTTTGGCCGGCGGGGCTGCGGGCGTATTCCTCGGCCTCATCCTGAAGCCGTCTGGGCCAAGTGAAAACCGAAGGGTCCTATGTCCTCTAAACCATATGCCAGCCTGAAGGATTGCGTCGACGATCTGGAGCGCCATGGGCAGCTGCGCCGCGTGGATGAACAGGTCGATCCGTTCCTGGAAATGGCGGAGGTGCAAAGACGCGTGTATGCGGCCCGGGGTCCCGCCCTCCTTTTCACGCGCGTCAAAGGCTGCGCCTTTCCGTGCCTTTCCAATCTCTATGGCACCAGCGAGCGGACCCGCTTCCTTTTCCGGAATACCCTGGAAGGGGTGAAGGCCGTACTCGATCTCAAGCGCGATCCGCTGGCTTGGACCAAGCGGCCCTGGCGCCACCTGCAAGTTCCCTTCACTGCCCTGCATGCCTTGCCCAGCCGGGTTTCCCGGGCCGCGGTCATGGACTGCGAGACTTCCATCGATCGCCTGCCGCAAATCGTGAGTTGGCCGAAGGACGGCGGCGCCTATATCACCTTGCCGCAAGTCTATACCGAACATCCCGATCAACCGGGCCTCCGCTTTTCCAATCTCGGCATGTATCGGATCCAGCTCTCGGGCGGCGAGTACAGGCCCTTGGCCGGCGAGTACCTGCCGGGCAAGGAGATCGGTTTGCATTACCAGATCCATCGCGGCATCGGCGTGCATCATCATGCGGCCATCCGCCGCGGGGAGAAATTGCGGGTCAGTATTTTCGTGGGCGGTCCTCCGGCCCATGCCTTGGCTGCGGTAATGCCCCTGCCCGAAGGCATGCCGGAAACCTATTTTGCGGGCATGCTGGCGGGCCGCCGCTTCCGCTATCTCCGTTCCGGCGCGGACCTGATCTCCGCCGACGCCGACTTTTGCATCACCGGCACCATCGATCCCTCGCGCACCTTGCCGGAAGGGCCTTTCGGGGACCATCTGGGATATTACAGCCTCGCGCATCCTTTCCCGGTCATGCAAGTCGAAAAGGTCTACCACCGCAAGGATGCCATCTGGCCTTTCACCGTGGTGGGGCGGCCTCCGCAGGAGGATTCCCATCTCTCGGAACTCATCCATGAATTCGCGGGTCCGGTGCTGCCCACGGAGATCCCGGGCCTGCATGGAGTGCATGCGGTGGAAGCCTCCGGTGTCCACCCCTTATTGCTGGCGCTCGGCAGCGAACGCTACGTGCCCTATGCGACGCGCAAGCCTCGGGAACTGCTGACGCTCGCGAATGCCATACTTGGCTTCGGACAACTGTCCCTGGCGAAATACCTGCTCATCGCCGCCAAGGAAGACAAGCCCGATTTGGATATCCGCGACGTGCACGGTTTCCTCGGACATATTTTGGAGCGGGCCGATTGGCGCGAGGACCTGCATTTCCAGACCCGTACCACCATGGATACCCTGGATTATAG
>DAINDC010000317.1:0-1973 GCA_036732085.1 Fibrobacterota bacterium
GTGTGGAACATGGATGCGACCACCAAGGTCATCAGCGAGAACAGCATCCCCGACGGGTCGGTGGAAGGCGAAACGGATTTCCGGATGCCGGCCTGGACCGGACCCTGCCCGCGCTGGGGCGTACATCGTTACCTATTCAAGATCTACGCGTTGGACATCAAGCTGGACTTGTCCTTGAAGGCGACCAAACCCGAACTGGATGTCGCCATGAAAGGGCATATCCTGGACGGTGGGGCTTTACGGACGCGATCCGGATCGCGCCGCCACCGAGAATTGGATTCAGCGCAAGTTCACGAATTGAGATCCTCGCTCTGAAAAGTTCAGGAACCGCTCGGCAGTAGCAGCTTCCCGGTTCGATCAAAAACCTCCGCGGTCACTCCCAACGCCTTTTTCAAGGCCACATCGCGATCCCATGCGTTCTCCTCCCGGGCCGCGGCCCGCAAGCTGCCGAAGCGCGCACGGAAAGTGTAATAGTAAGGCGATACCAGTAGGGTTTCGATGAGAGGAAAATCCGATCCGTAGATCAACTTGCCTTTGATCTCGCTGCGCGGAAGGATATGGCCCAGGTAGCGCAACTTGTTAATCTGGGTGAGGGAGGAAATATCGGCGTAGAGATTGGGATATCGTCCGAGCAGTAACAACGCCCGTTCGACGTTCTCTTGCCCGTGGCTCTTGCCGGGCGTGCCTACATGGGCTGCGATGACGGTAACGCCCAATCTTAGCGGGAGCTCCAGTCGCATGGGATCACAAAGCGAGTCCTTGGCATCCATGAAGGAATGCTCTTCTCCGGTATGGGTGAGGAGGGGAAGGCCCAGTTCTTTCATCTTTAGATAGAAGGGAACCAAGGCGCTGTCGGCGGGATCGATATCCATTATGGACGGGATCCATTTGACGAGTACGGCTCCTTCGGCCTTGACTTGGAGCAGCAATGGAATCGCGTCCTTACGTCTGGGATTAATGCTGGCGCCGAAGAGGAGGTTGCCATGCCTAAGGGTCTGGGCCGCGACAAAAGCATTGGGGATATACATCTGGGTCCTCGCTGAATCGAGGAAGCCGGAGGAATCGATTACGCCATCCAGAGCCAGGATGACGGCTGCTCCCACGGTTTTTGATTTCTCCAGTCGGGCGGAAATCCTATCCATTACAATCCCATCGCCTTGCTTCAACATCTCCTCCTCGGTGACGCCGAAAGCCTTCAGGTAGATTCGATATTTGTAACTGGCGTGGAGTTTCTTCCCGATAAAACAACCACTGCCGCCACCTCCGATGCCGGCCGTATGCACATGGCAGTCCACGTATTTGCCGTGAAGAGACTCCAAGGTGATACGATGAAGGTCGGGCTCCCCCGATGCTTCCGCTCTTACCAAGAAAACGGGAGAGAGCGCCGCGGCGATTAAGATTGCCAGAGCCGCATAAGGCGCGCCAAAGGGCCGCCAGGACATGGCCCTCATGCTTTCTGCCGGAGAGCCGCTCCGGAATGGGTGATGCCCGAATCTTGCGAGATGGGAGCCGCCTCCGTAGGTCCCAACACCTTCCGCAAAACTCTTTCCGCCGCCTTGGGTGCGCCCATCGCCAGGGCCCGGGCGCGTAGGCCGGCCAGCCGGCCGGGATCCTCGAGCAGGGACTTGACCCGGTATTCGAGACCGGCGCCATCGTAAGCCTTGAGCGCGGCTCCGCCTTCCAGGAGGCAGTCTGCATTCCTTTCCTCCTGGCCGGGAATGGGATTGACCAGGATCATCGGCAGGCCCATGGCCAGGCATTCCGAGGAGGTGAGGCCGCCGGGTTTGGTGACCGCGAGATCGCTGGCCGCCATGATCCGTTCGATGGTGCGCGTGAATCCCTGCGGATGCAGGCGGCCGGGATGGGCCTCGGCCAGTCGTCTTAGATCCGCGAGAAGTTTCTCGTTTCGTCCCGCCAGGGCCACGACCTGGAAGTTACCCGGCATGGCCAACAGCCTGGCCGCGGTCTGGTCC
>DAINDC010000317.1:1983-6652 GCA_036732085.1 Fibrobacterota bacterium
GTCCATGCCCCCGCCCTGGGTCCCGGCTCCCACGCCGGCGCCGCCGGCCATGAGCAGGAGGGTGGGCCGGGAGGAATCGAGGCCCAGTTCGCTGGCGCAGGTGGTTTTGTCCAAGGGCGCGGCGAAGGCGGGCATGATGGGAATGCCCGTAACTTCTATGGTACTGGCCTCCACGCCGCGGTCCGCCATCCGGTAGGCGACCTCGCCGTTGGCCGCGAAGTAGCCGTCCAGATGGGGATGGATCCACAGGCGATGCACGTCGAAGTCCGTGACCTGCACCCAGGTCGGAAGTTTGAACACGCCCTTGCGGATCTTTCGCGAGAGGAGCTGGGCGGGCAGGAAATGGGTGCAGATGACGTGATCGGGAGCGAGGTCCCTGAGCACCTTCATGAAGCGCACCGTGTTCAGGCGTTCCACGGCCTTGCGCAAGGCCTCGAACTTGGAACCGTCTTTGGGCCGATCGGTGCGGCCATAGAGGTAACCCCAAAGTTCCGGTTGGCGCTCGACCAGGTAAAGGAAGGATTCCGCGTAGACCTTGCGGAACATCAGCGGCACCCATTCCATCAGGTCCAGGTGGATGGCCTTGACTTCCGGATAAAGTTCGGCGGCATAGGCGCGCAGGGCTTCCGCCGCGCGCACGTGGCCGGCCCCGGCCGATACGCTGAGCAGGATCAGGGTCTTGGA
The DNA here is from genome assembly GCA_036732085.1 of Fibrobacterota bacterium. Lineage (GTDB taxonomy): Bacteria > Fibrobacterota > Fibrobacteria > UBA11236 > UBA11236 > Chersky-265. Next base: position 2,668 of record DAINDC010000317.1, read on the forward strand.
ACGCATGCGGACTCCTATGGGGCGGGGGATCAACCGGGGCCCGGGGGCTTCAGGCTTGCGGTCTTTGCGCGGCCCGGTATGCGAATTCGACGTCTTCCATCTGCGGAACGTTCATCAATTGCTGCAGGACCGTCGGCAAATCCTTGCCTTCGAAGAGCAGGGCGTGCAGGCCTTCAAGGATATGCATGCGGATGCCCAGTTGGGCGGCCTTCTGTTTGACGATACGGACGGTATTGATGCCCTCGGCCGTTTCCCCGATGCGGTCCACGGCCTCCTCCAAGGTGGCGCCCTCGCCGAGCATCCTGCCCACGCGGAAGTTGCGGCTCAAGGGCGAAGTGCAAGTGGTGACGAGATCGCCCACGCCCGCCAGGCCCAGGAAGGTCAGGGGATTGGAGCCCATCTTCTCCGCGAAGCGGCTCATCTCGGCCAGCGCGCGGGTGATGAGCATGCCCATGGTATTGTCGCCCATCTTCAAGGCCGCCACCAGGCCGGTGGCGATCGCATAGACGTTCTTCAGGACCCCGCCCAGTTCCACTCCGTAGACATCGCTATTGCTGTAGACCCGGAAGTACGGGCCTGAAAGCACCTCCTGCACCTTGAGGATCACCTCGTCATAGCGGCTGGCGATCACGGTGCCGCTCGGTTTCCGGGCCGCGATTTCCTTGGCCAGGTTGGGTCCGGAGAGCGCGCCCAGCTTGAGGCAGCAGGTCTCCTCGCGCAAGACCTCGGTCATGAGCTTGAAGGAATCGGCCTCGATCCCCTTGGTGGTCGAGACCAGGATCTGGCTGCCGTCCACCCAATCCCCGAGTCGGCGGGCCACCTGGCGGAAGTGGACGCTGGGCACGGAAACGATCAGGAGTTTGGAGGAGCGGGCGACCTTTTCCAGATCGTCGGTGGCGGCGACATTGGCGCTGAGGGTCACGCCGGGCAGGTATTTCGCGTTCTCGCGCGTGGTATTGAAGAGAGTGGCGGACTCGCCGGAACGATACCACTGGAGGACCGGATGCCCCTTGGTGCCTATCATGTCGGCCAAGGCGCTCCCGAAGCTGCCTCCGCCGATGATGCCGATGGTTTCCATGTCCTCCTTCTCCTTCATTTCAGACCTTTAAGTCCTGCTGGTCCAGTCCGTAATGATCGAGCCGGTTGCGATAATAGTAAAGCAGTTTCATATTGAGGGTATACACGCCCTCGGGGCTTTCCCGCAGCACTTCGTCGTCGTGGAAGCTGCGGAAATGTTGCATGGCCTTGCCGAAGACTTCCGACTCGCCGCCCGCGTGAAGTTCCGGGGCCAGGATGATTTCACCGCGGCCCTCCATCGCCCGCAGCTTTTCCAGGAGGGTGGCCAGGGCCGCGAGCACTTCCTGCCTGGGCACATGATGGTCCGGGCCTTCGGTGCGCAGGATCCGGTACAAGTCGTACTGCGGATGGCGGCGGCGCAAGGTCGCGAACGCCGCGAAGGCGACCGCATGCGAGCTCATGACCACATTGTTGCGATGGAAGGCGGCCAGGATGCTGCGACCCAATTCGCGCGTGTATTCGTGATCGCGCTGGGAATCATGGGCGGGCGCGCCCTGCGACTCCACGTATTTGCGACGGTCGACGACGCGTCCATGCGCGTCCCGGCTCACCCCGTCCCCGTCGACGCGGTTCCCGAAAAGGTCCAGCGGTTCGCCCAGGTGCATGTGGATCCGGGAATCCATGCTCTGCAGGTTCCGCCAGAAGTTCAGGACCCGCATGGGGCGGTTGAAGTCGCTGCGGACGCGGATATAGCGGCTCTTGCCCGTCTCCTTGAGATGATCGTCGATGAGGGATTTGGCTTCGAGCACAAGCCCGTAGGAGAGCGTGCAGGGGATGACGAAGAGATCGGGATTCGGCTTTCCCGCGATCAGGTTGGAAACGTAGACGTTGACGCCGCAGCCCAGGAGGCCGAGCTTGAGATGCCGTTCAATCTCGCCGCTGCGGCTGCGGGTGCCGCCCGGGAAGAAAAGGTTGTGCTGGCCCATCTCCATGGACAAAGTGGCGTATTGCTTGAGGGCGCTCTTGTAGATGCCGTTCTTCTTGCGGCGATCGACCTTGTACGCACCCAGGTTGTTCATGAAGAAGGAGATGATGGGATTGCTGAAGAGGTTGAGGCCGGCTCCATAGGTGAAGGGCGGCAGCCGCGACATGTAAAGGCCCAGGCCGATGGCGACGCTGTCCAGGTTGCTGATATGGGTGGGCGCCATGATGAGGGTGGCCCGGCCGGCCAGTTCGCGGATGCGGTCCACCGGCCCGGTGATGGTGAGGTTCTCCTCCAGGTTGAGGCGCGTGCCCATATACCTGAGCAGGGCCGCGGGCGAGAAGCGGCTGAGCATGGCCTTGAGCCCCCAGGGGATGATGCGCGCGGCGATGCCGTGGATGACGGGATTGAAATATCCCATGATCTCATCGACATACACTTCCACGATGCGCTTCAGGATCGCCTCCCGTTCCTCGTCGGTTACCCTATGGAATTCCTGGCCCACCATGCCCCAGAAGCGCGCCTGATCCCGCATGGCCCGGGTCGGCTTCTCGCCGCGCAGGCGTTCCTGTTCCTGGTAGACGGCATCGTTGAGGATGACTTCCAAGCTGAGATCGCGGGAGCGGCGGCACAAGTCCTTCTGCTCCTCCACGGTGCGTAGGACCACTTCGCGCTTTACGTATTCCCGTTGTTCGCGGTTGAGATGCAAACCCACATTGGGTGCGGGCGGAGAGGGCGCCGGGACCTGGGGATCCTCAGGCAAACAGGGCCTCCAGCCTGTCGATGTCCAATTCATCCAGGCGGCGGACCACGAGGTGGGCTTTGGACAGGACGGTCTTGGGATGGGTGGTGGTGACGCCTACGGCCTTCATGCCTCCGGCCAGGGCCGCGTCAATGCCCACGGGGGCGTCCTCGAATACCACGCAGCGCAGCGCAGGCAGGCCCAGGGCCTTGGCCGCCAGCAGGAACACTTCCGGATCCGGTTTGCCGTGGCTTACGTCCTCGGCCGTCACCATGGCGCGGAAATATTTTCGGAGGCCCAGGATTTCCAAGGAGGTGGTGATATTCAGACGATGGGTCGACGAGCCGATGGCGCAGGGCACGCCCGCATCCGACAGCCTGTCGAGCAAGGTCTGGACGCCGCGCAAGGGCTCCAGGCCCCACTCCTTGATGATGATCCGGTAAAGCTCTTCCTTCCGCAGGGAAAGCCGCCGGATTTCGGCCGGGTCCCGGGTCCAGTCGAGTATCCCCGGGATGATGGCCTCGTTCTTCATCCCGAAGCCCTTGAGGAAATGGCCTTCCGGCAGGAAAAGTTTTTCCTCCCGGGCCAACCGGTTCCAGCTTTCCTCATGGTGGGCGGAGGAATCGATGACGACCCCATCCCAATCGAATAGGGCCCCGATCAGGCCCGGCTGCTCCCCAGAAGACCCAGCGGGATGAAATCCGGTCGGCGAGTTGCTCATATTCACGCGGCTAGTCCCGGTTAAACCCAATTAAGGAAGTGTAAATTTTATTAAAAAAGCCCAGCTTCCCCAATCGAATCCTCCTTTTCACCCGGGTATGACGAATGGATTCCCAACCGGGTAACGACCCGAGGCTAAAGCGGATGGGATTGGCCCGGGGAAGGGGAAATCCGCCCGGATGCCGATGCCTGCGGCCATATCCGGATTGGTAACGGGGATGTTACCTAGTGGCTTCCCGGCTTGCGCCGGTTCCGGTTTTCATGTTAGGTATTCCGACTTTTGCCAGGATAATTGCCGACTCCCGGGAGTCGGCCCCATAAAAGTGAGGGGATTCGGCCTAAAGGCATTTCCGGGGACTGGCACGGTATTTTTCACACCCTTACCGGACTCGGGCTACTTTCGGCGGTATTGCCTCTTTCATCGCACGCCTCCCTGGTATTCTAGACCAACTTTTCCTCCTTCAATTCCGCCTCGACCACCTCCTTGGTTGAGGACTTCGAGGCGAAAGGGAGCTATCCTCGGG
>DAINDC010000318.1:0-3255 GCA_036732085.1 Fibrobacterota bacterium
TATTCCTGCCGGGACCGGCGGCCGGAAACCGCTACGCGACCTGGACGATGCCGGAAAGCGGCACTTGCAGAATAGACTACGGCTCCACGTCTTCGTACGGTAGCGTCACCGCCGTGGAGGCGCACCCGTCCTCCTCGCATACTCTCCTGATGCCCGGACTCGACACCAACCACGTCTACCGCTACAAAGTGAAATGTATTTGGAAATCGGGCCAGGCTTACACGTCTGAAGAATTGACGTTCAGAACCAAACCAGGCCCGGTTTCCGATACGAAGGCGCACCCCGTCACCTTTAAGGCGAAGAAATACGATCCCATTCCCGATTGACCCCGCTACTTGGTCGTATTGGGAACGATCGAGGTGCCGATGAAAGACTTCGCGATCACGATATCGTCCATGTAGAGAGTGGAAGGCTGGCTTGGGTTGGCGCAAGTGTTGCCTCCTGCGCTGTTGGAATACCAGCCGCCGATCTTGACCGTGTTCAACTTGACCGACGAGCCCAGACTCCCGCGGATAGGAAGATTGGTCCGTTCCGCCACCTTGACGCCGTCCACCCAAAGGCGAATCTTGCCGTCGGAGAGTCCGGGGGTGTTCATGACCACCTGATATTCTACGGCATACCAACGGCCTCGTTGGAAGGAGACGTCGGCCGAGACGTTACCCCAATCGGATCCCTTCGGCGCTCCGTTGAAGAATATGCCCATGTCCCGCATGTCGGTGACACCGCATTGGTTCACGGATCCGGAGCTGCGCACGGCCATGATGATATCCACATCGTTCAGTTGTGCGGCCGAGTTGAACGACGAGACCCGGCCTATCTTCATGCCCTGGCCGAAATCGAAATTCGTGTCGAAGTAATAATACGATCGCACGTTCACGGAATCGGAATAGATGGAAACGTTCGTTCCCGCGAATTCCTCGTTCTTGGCATAAGTGATCCGGATGGCCTGGCTGCCGGAATGGGTGATGCCGCCTTGGGCCAAGACAAACGGACTAGCGCCGATACTGCTGAATACTCCACAAGAGCTTAAGGCCATGCCGCTTGAATTGCGGTTATTCCAGCAGGAAGTGCTCTGGTCCTCCAAATCCGTGGCCAGTAATATCGAACCGCTACCAGGCGGCGTGGTGATGATTGGCGGTTGGATTGTGATCGGGATAGCGGTGTCCTTGACAACCGGCTTGGTGACGGTCGTATCTTTCACAACAGGTTTGGTGACGGTCGTGTCTTTCACAACCGGCTTGGTGACGGTCGTGTCTTTCACAACCGGCTTAATGACCACGGTGTCTATCACAACAGGTTTGATGGTGGCTGTGTCCTTGACCACCGGATTCGTGGCGGTCGTATCCTTAACCAGGGGTTTCGTAATGGTCGAGTCCTTCACACACGATGTGGGCACGATGGAATCGTTGGGCTTGACGGATGGTTTTACGATCACGGTCGAATCCGATATCTCGGTCAGCAGGGAAGGATTGCCAGGGACATGGGTCAAGGAATCCGAAGCTGTGATCTTGACTGGTTTGGTTGAGTCCGGAACCGCCTTGGACGTGATTGTTTCCGGGGTGAATCCGGTGGGAGCGTCCGATTGGGTGCAGGACATAACCGACAGGATTGGAAGAACGGCAAAAAGTTGGAAAGGGGAAATACGCATGTGCGGTATCCTTCGCGTTAAACGGATGGGGTGATATTGCGCCGGTTGTCCTTGACCAGCCACGGCCGGTAGGAGACGCTGATGATAGCCGAACCGCTCAGGAAAATCCGGGACCGGGTGTGCAGGCAAAGCGTCCTGCGTACCGGCTCCATCGGCGAAGCCCCGCGGGTTGCGGGGATTCGTTGATGAGACCAGCCTATGCCATTGTCCCCGTAGCCTTCGAGTTTTTCGACTTACGAATTATATCAAAGCCGGAGGCCAAGGACAATATTTTGACGGTAAAAAAAAAGTATGGTAAGGCAATGGTATGAAATACCCCCAAAGCCACTAGAATCGGGGCCTCCATGGCATCGCACTCCGGAGTATTCAGCGGGGTTCGTCTTCGGAACGAAGACGCAAGGCGGGATCCAACAGTAACCCAAATGTTACGGTAACTTCTATGGTACGGAAACGGACCGTGTGGTCCCGGGTCAATTACTTCTTTTGCTGCTTCTCCAATTCCGCGCGCAGCTTCTCTTCCTTCGCCCGCAACTCAGGAGTGAATTCCTCCCCAAAATCTTCCGCTTCGAAGGCCGGGCGGATTTCCAGCTCCGAGTCTTCGCCGGGCATGGGATCCGGGCAGCGCTTGGCCCAGGCCACCGCATCCTCCATGGATTTCACTTTCCAAATCCAGAATCCCGCGATCAGTTCCTTGGTTTCCGTGAACGGCCCATCGATGACGGTGCGGGTTCCCTTCGCGATGCGCACCCGCTTGCCTTTGGAGGAAGGATGGAGGCCTTCGCCCGCTTGCATGATTCCGGCTTTGACCAGCTCTTCATTGAATTTGCCCATTTCCGTGAGAAGTTTTTCGCTGGGCATGACTCCGGCTTCTGAATTCTTGGTGGCTTTGACCATGACGATGACTTTCATATGGCTTTCCTTTTCCTGGGTTCCGGTTGATTGGGCGGGATTGCCCAGTCTCCCGGCTCTATGGACACGACGATCGACGGGGCCGGAAATCGACAGGGACGCCCCACTTTTTTCGGTCTGCTGAAAAATTAATTTCCTCAGCCCGATTCCGGCCTTTCCTTCAGCGACCCATTTACATTGACCGCGTCAATATTTTCTTCCAATCGGTTCGGCTTGGTGGTTCCCGGAATAGGAACAATCCACGGCTTCTGGGCCGCGGTAAGGCGCCAGCGCCTCACCAACCAGCTCCTCGTTCACATACGGCCCGTACGCTTCCGCGGCGTCACCACCAATGTCGACATCGTGGTCACCCCGGAAAGCGGTGGCGTGACCAAGACCTATACCATTGGCTTCACAGTGCCGGGCACCTCGCTTCCGGATCTGATCGTCACCAGTGCGACCATCACGGCGGTGTCCGCGACCAAGATCGATTATTCCTATACCATCAAGAACAACGGGGGCACTACTATCCCCAATCTCTTCAATGTATCCATCCAGAATTTCTTCTCCGTCGACAATGTCTTCAACAATACCGGAGACGCGGCCGCCGGTGGATCGATCCTGGGTATCACCAAGTCCTTGGCGCCGGGCGAAAGCTACACGGGCGCCTACTATGCGTCCGGAACCCCGGCAGCGACCATGAAGTTCGTTACCTGGAA
>DAINDC010000318.1:3265-6649 GCA_036732085.1 Fibrobacterota bacterium
CACCGAGTCCGACGAAACCAACAATACGGTGGCTTTGCCGATTCCCTAGCTCAATCGCCGTGGCGTTTTTGAATTTTATCAACTCGCCACCGATTTCCTATCCTTAGGGGATGACCGCCCAATCCACCGCCCCATCCCCCGTCCGTACACCCACCAAGACCAATTCCACCGCGCATATCCTCTTCGCCAGCCTCATCGGCACGTCCATCGAATTCTTCGACTTCTATATCTACGCCACCGCCGCCGTCCTGGTCTTCCCGCATCTGTTCTTCCCCAAATCCGACCCCGCCACCGCGACCTTGCAATCCCTGGCGACCTTCGCCCTCGCCTTCTTCGCGCGCCCCGTCGGCTCGGCCCTGTTCGGCCATTACGGCGACCGCGTGGGCCGCAAAGCCACCTTGGTGGCGGCCCTCCTCACCATGGGCCTCTCCACCGTAGCCATCGGCCTCCTGCCCGGCTACGACCAGATAGGCCTGTGGGCCCCTTCCCTATTGGCCCTCTGCCGTTTCGGACAAGGCCTGGGATTGGGCGGCGAATGGGGCGGCGCCGTCCTCCTGGCCACCGAGAACGCGCCCCCGGGGAAACGCGCGTGGTACGGTATGTTCCCGCAGTTGGGCGCACCCATCGGCTTCATCCTATCCAATGGCATCTTCCTGGCCCTGAGCCGATTCCTGAGCGACGATCAATTCTTCCGCTTCGGCTGGCGCATCCCGTTCCTGGCCAGCGCCCTGCTGGTCTGGGTGGGCCTGTACGTGCGCCTCCGGTTGGAGGAAACGCCCGTGTTTCGTAAGGCTCTGGAAAAGCAGGAGCGCGTCTCCGTGCCCATCCTCGATGTCTTCAAATCCCATGGGCCGACCTTGGTGCTGGGAACCATGCTGGCCCTGACCGTATTCGTCGACTTCTACCTGATGACGGTGTTCACCTTGGCCTGGGGAACCAAAGCCCTGGGCTATTCCCGGAATTCCTTCCTGCTGATGCAGATGTTCGGCGTGATCTTTTTCGGACTGACCATCCCCGTAGCCAGCAAGTTGGCGGACCGCTACGGAAGGCGCAGCACCCAGATAGCCATCATGGCGGCGATCATCCTGTTCGGACTGGGCTTTGGGGCCTTGTTCGGATCGGGCAGCACGCCCTTGGTCATGCTCGCCTTGGCCTTGGGTCTGGGCTTGATGGGTCTTTGCTACGGGCCTTTGGGGGCGATGTTGTCGGAACTCTTCCCCACCCAGGTCCGATATACGGGAGCCTCCTTGACCTTCAACCTGGCAGGGATTTTCGGAGCGTCCTTGGCGCCCTATGCGGCAACCTATTTGGCGACGAAGTATGGGTTGCGGTTCGTGGGGTACTATCTGTCGGCGGCGGCGGCGATTACCTTGTGCGCCTTGGTGATTTCGCGGGAGACGCGGGATGAGAGTTTGTGAGCCTTGGGGATGCATGCGGCAGATTGGGACTTGGACCTCTCACGAGAGAACTTGAGCTTTTTTAAGGAATCGGAGTATTGCCTGCGGGAATCCATATCGAGGAATATCTTACTTGGGGCGGACATTGAATGAAAAAAATGAATTTCCTGGCCGTATTCTTTTTAGCAGCGACACCGGCCCTTTGGGCGGCGACATACTATGTAGCCCCCACAGGTAAGGATGAAAATTCCGGAAGTTTGAATCAACCCTTCGCTACCCTGCAAAAAGGCCATGACATGGCCTCTGCGGGCGACACGGTTTACATCCGCGGGGGAACTTACGATATCACCACACCCACGACCCCCGGAGCCGGCATTTCGATCACGAAAAGCGGGACGTCGGATGCCAACCGGATAAACTTCTGGGCCTACCATGGCGAGGTTCCGGTCTTCGACTTCTCCAAGCTGGAGATTTCCACGACCGATTATACCTTCGGATTCAGGGTCAGCGGCAGTTGGCTGCATTTCAAAGGCCTCACGATTCGTAATGTCCCGATGAATATCCGTTCCAACGATGGCATGGGGGTGGAGGACGCCCATGATGATATTTTCGAGCAGATGGATTTCCACCACAATAACGGCCCGGGTTTTTTCATCAGCAGAGGAACGGGAGGGCATCAAGTCCTCAATTGCGATTCGCACGATAACTACGATCCCACGTCCACGCAGGGGGACGGACAGAATGCGGATGGCTTCGGCGTCCACTACCAAAAGACCGGCGCCAGCACGATATTGCGGGGCTGCCGCGCCTGGTGGAACTCGGACGATGGCTGGGATTTCATCTCGCAGGAAGTCCCCGTGATCGTGGAAAACTCCTGGGCCATGGGCCAAGGATATTCCAATTCGGGAACCGGGAAACCCGCTTCCGGAAATGGCAATGGCTTCAAGGCGGGCAGCAGCAGGACGGGCGTCAGGCATGTCATTAGGAATTGCGTGGCCTGGAAAAACAAAGCCGCCGGGTTTTACGCCAACCACTCCACTGGCGGGAACGATTGGTACAACAATACCTCCTACGAAAATGGCGTCCAGTATGACATGATGGCAAGCATTTTCAATGCCGACGGCACGAGGGTGGACAACGTGACCCTCACGGGGTCGAAGGTGCATATCCTGCGGAACAATATCGGATTCCCGAACCACAATACCAATATGAATGGAGTGGACACCAAATCCAATTCCTGGGATCTGAATATCGTGCCCGCCGACAAGGACTTCCAGAACGTGTCCGACGCGGGTTTCATGGGTCCGCGTCAAGCCGACGGGAGCTTGCCGAAAATCAATTTCATGAAGCTAAGCGCGACGAGCAAATTGATCGATAAAGGCACCGACGTTTCCCTTCCTTATAATGGAACGGCTCCCGACTTGGGCGCTTATGAATACGGCGCGCCTAGTTCCATTCGCATCAGCCCAATCATCCCCGCGAACCTGCTTCAAGAGCCAAGCATCCAAATCTTCGATTTGTCGGGACGAATCCTGAATCCGGCACAGGATAAATCACATTTCCAAACCTTTGTACGGCCTGGCCAAAAGGATCCGTTCTAAAACTGAAATCTTTTCTATACCGACTTGTCACCGCCTTGAGACTTTCCTCCCGTATCCTTATTGGCAGCGGTCGCGGCCATGCTCCTTGTCCATTCCCCCGTATCCGCTCAGGACAAAGACGACGAAGATGGCGGTTACCCTATCGGCCTGTGGGGCAATTTGCCTTATGCGAAGATCGGATACGGCGCGTGGACAGCCCCAAGATGCAGGCCCTCGTCGAGGACATGAACGACGCTCATCTTGCCTTCAGCATTTTTGACGGCGACACCAAAGACGGCAGCTCCTTTTGCACCGACGCCAATGTCCTCACCGAACCCACCCGCCTGTTCAATATGTTCTCCTCTCCGGTGGTTTATGTTATGGGAGACAATGAATGGACCGACTGC
>DAINDC010000319.1:0-3732 GCA_036732085.1 Fibrobacterota bacterium
CCTTGAACAATGCGCATATTGTCTTCTCCGGCTCGGATAGCGCGAGCGGTTTGGGATACGATGTGGAAACCGATTTCGGTTCCGATGCTAAGGCCAACCGGTCTTTGGATACTTCTTTGGGTGCAGCACCTGACATCATCGACCTGCAAGAAGCCTATATAACCTGGGCGTTCGGCCCCGGAAAAACGTTTGGGTTGAAGGCCGGTAAATATGTCACCTATCAAGGCATAGAAGTGGTCGAAGGCGGAGCCAATCCGACCGTGACCCGCGGCTTGCTTTTCGGCTTGGCCGAACCTGTTTCGCATACGGGACTGGAAGTAAACGATGTAATCGGTAAGATCGACATCCACGCTGCCGTGGTAAATGGCTGTGATGCTTTACTTGACAACAATGCCATGCCTTCGTTTGTCGCCAAGTTGGGCGTAAACCTCGGCGACCCTCTGGCCTTGACCGTTTCAACCATGTGGGGACCGGAAAAAGCCGGCAATACCGATGATAAGCGCTTGACGATTGATGCCACGGGCCTCACCAAGGTCTTGCCAAAGGTTGACCTCTGGTTCCAAGGCCTTTACGGCATGGAAGACAAGGCCTCCTTGGCATCGCCGGGTAAGGATGCTTCCTGGTTTGGATTCGGGTTGCAACCCGTGGTCCATTTGAACGACTGGTTCGGCCTGGGCTTGCGCTATGAGTTCTTCAGCGACCCGGACGGCGACCGTACGCTGACCGCCCTTAAGGATATCACCGTCCAGAATATCTCGGTAGCCCCGACCATCAATTTGACCAAGGCCACCATGGTCCGCGGAGAATTCCGCATGGACTTCGCCAGCGAAGATATTTTCCAGGATATGGATAAGAAACCTGCCGGCAGCCAGATCGAACTGGCCGCTGACTTCGTGACCGGCTTCTAATCAAAGTTGGCCCTAGTATTTTTTTTGATGAGTGATAGATAATCGGAGGCAAAGGAGACCGCACATGAAGATGATCGTTGCATACATCAAACCCTTCAAGCTGGACGAGGTGAAAGCCGCAGTTCAGGAAATCGGCGTCACCGGCATGTCGGTAACCGAAGTGAAGGGCTTCGGCCGGCAAAAGGGCCATACGGAATTGTACCGCGGAAGCGAGTACCATACCGACTTCATCCCCAAGGTGAAGCTCGAGATGGTCGTTCCGGATGAACTGGTCGAGCGGGCGATCGCCGCCATTTCCGAGAAAGGCCGCACCGGCAAGATCGGCGATGGAAAGATTTTCGTGCTCACGGTCGAAAGCGCCTTGCGCATTCGTACCGGTGAAACCGGCAACGAAGTCCTTTAATTCCTGACTCCGGATCCCTTCCCCCTGGCTCGGCCGGGGGGAATCCAAGGGCTTCGCTTTTCGACGAACGCGCATCCCCATTCCTTTAGGGCCTATTACTGCATCGTGTGATTCGGATCGGTTCCCTCGGTCCCGGCTTTGGTCTTTCTTTGCGAATACGGCACGCCCTCATGACGTAATTGATAAGCCAATTTCGATCTGGCCGCCAAAAGGTAGCCCTGGTATTCCGGGCTCCGATAATCCGGATAAGTCCAATCGAAAGGCTCGAACCGGCCCTCCTGGAAATACAAGGTAGGCTCCACGAATATTCCATCGCGGACATACACGCGTTGGCGCTGATCCTTGGTGGTGGCCAGAAAAAACTGTCCCAAGGTGAGATAACCGGGATCCACATTGACCGGTCGGAGGCCCGCAAGGCTCAGGTCCATTTCCATTTCGTTCGTGAACCGCTTGATATCGACCATGGCCTCCCGATCGATCATCCGCTCATAGGAGACGAAGCTTCGTAGAGGCGCATCACCCAATTCCCTCGCGTAGTAATTGGTCCAGGTAAAGGGAATGGCTTCGAGGATCTCTTCCTCAGGCCCAAATTTCTCCAGCAACCGGGCCCGGGCGGTTTTGAGGATTTCCAGGTCCCTCCCCAGTAAACCGATAATCAATTTGACCTTGGCGGGAACTTTATAATTGCCCAGATGGCTCTCCTTCCAGCCTGGCCGCGAATCTGCGCTCTGGCGGGTGACGGCAAAAGAATGTAAATTTGGGAATCTTTTTCAATTTTCTTATCGTGAAGTTCGGTATGCGGGAGCCGCATATCCTCAGTTTCTAAGTTAAAAAAGCGGAGACGGTCTCGGTCTCGCGGGCGGCTTGAGGGAATGGGTAGAAACGTATTTTCCTGCAGACATTATGCGAAGAAAGGTCATGCCGTGGTCGAAATCACCGGCGACCTGACTTTCGAGACCGTGGATGTGATGCGCCAGGAATTCGTCAATCTCCGCCTTCAGAAGCCGGAAAAAGTGATTCTCGATTGCATCGGGGTCACCATGCTCTCCAGCGTGGGGTTGGGAGAGTTCTCCAAGCTGATCAAATGGGGCATTGATAGCCAATGCCAATTCAAAATAGTCTGCCAATCCGGCCACGTAGTGGAAGTACTGGAAATCGCAGGCATAACCGACATGATTCCGCTCTTTCCGACCATCGACATCGCCTTGAACCGCTGAGCCTTTATGAAGGCGACCTAACCGGGAATCCTCGATGGGGGAATTCCGGACCCGGGTTGCTTTCGATTTGGGCGGGCGGAAAAGGCGGACGGGGGCCGGGACGGGGGCCGTCTGGGTCGCAGAGGGCATTTCATGAATCTATCATTCTAGGCTGGAAGGGTATTGTGAGCCAAATCAAGGACATCATCAAGGCGGCCGATGCCATCGCGGCCCGCAAGAGCGTCATGCGCACCAAGAAGTTCCTCGTGGGCTTCGATGGCTTCGTGGATGAAATCATCCATGCCGTGGCCACCCGCAAGAACAAGGTCGAATACCAACGCATCCAGACCCTGACCGAATTCGCGGACCGCATCGCTTCCGCCGCCGGCAAGTCCGCCAATATCGAACTCGTGCCCCAGCAGGAAAAATTGGGCGGCAATGGGCCGCTGATGGCCATGGCCGCATCGGGAATGGGTTGCCAGGTCACTTGCATCGGCATGCTGGGATATCCGGAAATCCATCCTGTCTTCAAGCCGCTCAAGAGCATCTGCAAGGTAGTTTCCGTGGGCACCCCCGGCCATACCGACGCGATCGAATTCAACGACGGCAAGTTGATGCTGGGCAAGCTGAATACCATCAAGGATATGTGCTGGCCCCGGCTCCTGGAAGTGGTGGGCGAACCGGTCCTGCGCGAGTTGTTCTTCCTTTCCGATATGGTGGCTTGCACCAACTGGACCATGCTCACCGAGATGGATGCCATCCTCGAGAACATCATCCTCATGGTACCCGAAGGCTGCCGGGTCAAGTTCTTCTTCGACCTTGCCGATCCGGAAAAGCGTTCCCATGCCGATATAGCCCGGGTGCTGGACCAGATGCAGGCCTTGAGCAAGAAGACTGAGGTCATCCTGGGCCTGAATTTCCGCGAGTCCGAACAGGTCAGCGAAGTGCTGGGCATCCAGGCGAAGCCGGAAGAATCCGTCCAGGGCGTGGAAGCCGCGTCGATCCGCATTCGTGAGCGCCTGGGAATCCATGGCGTTGTGGTCCATGCCATCAAATATGCGGGCGCTTCCATCGGCATCGAAAGCGCCGGCATCGAAGGTCCCTTCTGCCCCAGTCCCAAGCTCTCGACCGGCGCAGGCGACCATTTCAATGGCGGCTTCTGTGGTGGCCTGCTGGCGGACCTGCCCGTACTGGACTCTCTCTATTCCGGCGTCGGCGCTTCGGG
>DAINDC010000319.1:3742-6636 GCA_036732085.1 Fibrobacterota bacterium
TTGGTATGTGCGCAATGGCCGCAGCCCGACAATGGACGATGTGGTGGGCCTGCTTCGTAGCTGGGCCAACGGCACGCTCAAGGACTGAGGGTCGCTAAGGCAAGGCCTACTGGCCGCTAATGATTAGGCGCGAGGCTTTCCAGCCCGCGCTTGAGCCGGCCTGCCACTTCCTTGCGCAAGGAGTCCGGTTTGACCGGAACGAGATCCGGCGCCAGCGACAGGATCCAGTTCACGAAATCCGGTTTGATCACCAGCTTCAATTCGAACAGGCATTCCTTGCCCTTGCGGATGATTTTTCCCGGCGGATTGAAATGGCTTTCCGACAGGTATTTTTCCAGCCAGGGCGCTCGCAGTCCCAGGACTACGGTTTCCGGATTCTCATCGAGCTGCCGCGCCCACTGTCCGAAGCAGTATTTATAGTAGTCGGCGGGATCGAAGGCGTCGCGCTTGAAGGCTTCCCGGGTCGCGATGCTCCGCTTGATGCGTTTCACCGACAGGCTTTTAAAGGGGCCGCGGTTCTCGCCTTGGCGGCCGATAAGGTATAAGGTTCCCACGCGCAGGCTCAAGGCATAAGGGAAGAAAAGGAACTCGCCGGTTTCGGGAGAGTAGCCGGAATAGGTCAGGCGCACGGCGGTGCGGGAAGCGATCGCGGCCTCCAGCAACTTGAGGATGCCCGGAGAGGGATCGGCCTCGGCGAAGGGACCGTGGTTGATATAATAGGCTTCGGCGGCGAGCGGGGATTCGTCCTGGCCCTCCGGCGCGCCTTGGGCGGCTTCCTTCTCATCCAGGAAACGGATGAGCTGGGAAATGAGCGCGGTATACTTGGGATTGCCGCCGGCATGGAGTTCGGTGCGGATCTTCTTGAGGGCCGGGAGGAAATGGGCCGGAGTGGAGGCCGAGGTGCGGATATGGTACAGGGACTTGCGGCCCGCAGCCCGATCGGAAACGAGATCGAATTTGAGCCTGCGGATATCGGAGAGGTAGCGTTTGACGGTGCGCTCGTCCACGCCCAAGGTGGCGGACATATGGCGGATGCCCAAGCCCTCTCCATGCTCCTGCAGGAGTCGGACCATCTTATGCATCTTGGCGGTCTTGTTATTGAGCGGCGGCAGACGGGAGTCCGGCGCCTCCAACCCGCGTGCCATGCGGATCTGTTTCTCGACATAGGGCGGAGGTTGGGCAGGGTTGCCCTTGGCGCTTTCCTTGATGCTTCTCGGGGAAGCGATTTCCGGAGCCATCCATTCCTCCGCTGGCTGTCAGGGCGTGGGCGCCGTCCGCACCTGGTTGTTGCGGATCGCATCCCCGGCCACGCGCATGCGCCGCAGCACGGTCTCCCGGCCCAAACCGGCCATCAGTTCGAACAATCCGGGTCCGAACGGAATCCCGGAAATGGCCAGGCGGGTGGGGTGGATGAGATCGCCGCCCTTCATGCCCAGATGTTCGGCAAGGGTGCGGTAGAGGACTTCCAAGGTGGGGGCCTCGAAATTGGGCGCCTCGGTGAGGGCCTTGGTCAGTTCATCGATCAGCTTCTCGCCGCCCGGGCCAAAATATTTCTTGGCGACCTTCTCGTCGTAGGTTTCTGGTTCCTTGAAGAAGTACATCCCGTAGGTGACGAAATCCGGCAGGCGCTTGGAACGATCTTTCAAAAGCGCCACGGCATTGAGGACATAGGCATCGTCGAAGGCGGCCAGATCGATGCCGGCCTTGGTCCATAGGGGTTTCACCAGGGGCAGGAGGAATTCGGGTTCGCGGCGCAGGAAGTATTGGCCGTTCATCCATTCCAGTTTCTTCTCATCGAAGGCTGCGCTCTTGGGATTGATTTTCTCCAAGGTGAACATCTCGATGAGTTTTTCCTTTTCCATGATTTCCAAATCGTCGCCGGGGCTCCAGCCGAGCAAGGACAGGAAGTTCACCAGGGTATGGGACAGGTAGCCCAGATCGCGATAGTCGCCGACCGAGGCCGCGCCCTTGCGCTTGCTCAGCTTGCCGCCGTCCGCGGACAGGATCACGGGCAGGTGCACGAAGACGGGCGGTTCCCAACCGAAGGCCTGATAGATAAGCATGTGGCGGGGCGTGCTCGGGATCCATTCGTCGCCGCGGAGCACGTGGGTGATCTGCATGAAGTGATCGTCCACGACGTTCGCCAAATGATAGGTCGGAAAGCGATCGGTTTTGAGCAGGACCATATCGTCCAGGATCCGGTTCTGGTAATCAATCTTGCCGCGCAGATGATCGGTGAAAATGGTATTGCCATGGAACGGGACCTTGAGGCGGATGGTATGCTTCTCGCCTGCGTCCATGCGCTGCTTGGCGACGTCGGCGGGGAGGTTGCGGCAGAGGCGATCGTAACTGGTGGGCAGGTTGTTGCGCTTCTGGGTTTCGCGCAATTCGTCCAGGCGCTCCGTAGTGCAGAAGCAGGGATAGGCATTTCCGCTGTCGATCAGTTTTTGCGCGTGTTCCTGGTACAACGGCAGGCGTTGGGACTGGAAGTAGGGGGCATGCGGCCCGCCCACCTCGGGACCCTCGTCCCATTGCAGGCCCAGCCACTTGAGGTCGGCGATGAGATCGACCAGCGCCTTGGCATCGTAGCGGGTTTGATCGGTATCTTCGATGCGCAGAAGAAAATCCCCGCCCACGTGCTTGGCGAAGAGCCAATTGAAGAGCGCGGTGCGGGCGCCGCCGACGTGAAGATAGCCGGTGGGGCTGGGGGCGAAGCGAACGCGGGCGCGGGGCTGGGAGGACATGGTCGGTTCCGTCTGCGAAGGGGTTGAGAAAGGGGGAAATTAAGAAAAAAGCGTGGGGAAAGCGGTTAACCCTGCTACGGCGGAGAAGGGGGGATTCGAACCCCCGGTAGGTGTTACCCTACAGTGATTTAGCAAACCACCGCCTTAAGC
>DAINDC010000320.1:0-816 GCA_036732085.1 Fibrobacterota bacterium
GCCGAAGCCGGCCGCCGCAATCAGGGCACTTAACCTCCTCGCCAAAGGTCCGCCGCACTAACTCATGTCAGGGGATGTAACGGCGACCGCCGGGATTCGGTTTCATTTCCACGACGCCGGAAGGACCGGGACCCGGCTTTGCAGACAAGCCGCTCACCTCGGCATCTTCCTGCAGCGGGCTTTCCGTCGCCATCCCCACCAAAGGCTTCGGAATAATCAACCTGCGCCACGGGCTATTCGAAGCCAATACCCCCGCATACACCGTCACATGCCGCTTTGGGGGTGGCACCAACGCCGCCATGCGCGAGAGCAACGCCTGGGGAGCAAGATCGATGCTGCGCGTCCCGTCCGCCCAAGGGGGTGAGGCCGGGGAAAACGAGCGTTCGCTGGTGGTACGCCGAGGTGGTGAAAACCGGGCAACTGCGACACGCGCGTCAGGGAATCCTAGCCGGGAGAGTGACATCGGTTTTTCCCACTCCGGTCCATTTCCATTTGCGATCCCTGTCACTAGGACTTTACCAACCCGAATTGGGTGAATTTGAATAGGCGGGTTGAGGCTGGGGATTTTGGTCATTGACATGAAAAGGCCCTTAAATTATTTACCCGCCATGCCTGAATTACCTAGCAATCGGATAGGTATTGTCTCTGGGCCCTTCTCTGCGCAATCCGCCTAGGCGCTTCCGCGGGGGCAGCCGAGGTTGCAAAGGAGCCCAATAAAACGATTTACAACCTGAGCCTCGAAGAGCTGGCACGAGTCAAGGTCATCACCGAATTCACCGTCTCGCGCGTGGAGGAGCGCGTTGATGAAACTCCAGG
>DAINDC010000320.1:826-6621 GCA_036732085.1 Fibrobacterota bacterium
GCGTTTATGTGTACAATCGGGAGATGATCCAAAATCGCGGATACCGGAGCCTTGGCGAGCTACTGCAAACGGTTCCGGGCTTTACGGTTTTTCACAAGGACCTTCAGTTTGTCACGGGTGTTCGAGGCTTGAACGCGAACGACAATGAAAAGACCTCCCTGCTCATCAATGGCCAGAACCTGAACAACACGCATGAACCCGACTTTCTAAATGGCCCGATCAACCTGGATAACGTGGAACGGGTCGAAGTAGTGGTTGGTCCCTCCGCCTTTTTCCAGCAGGCCAACACCTTGGCGGCAACTATCAACGTGATCACCCGGGACGCGGAGGGGGTGGAGGCGGTTGCCGCGGCCGGCAATTACCTTAAAGGTGCGGCGACCATGATGGCAGGAAAAAAAACGGCCCCTGACAAATTTGCGAGGCTCTCCCTTACCACGGAGGCAAAACGGGGATTCGACGCCGATATTTTCGCCCCTCGCGCGGGCATGGCACGGCACGGGAAGAAGGAGTGGCCCAGCTTCTTTGGAGTTGTTAATGGGCAAAACGGAGAGCTTTCCGCGCACATGACGGTCTATCGGTCCAGCTTTCCCGAGTTGAACATGACCGATTTCGCTCATAAAAATAACGGACAGTACGTGGACCAATTCTACTCCTTATCGGTGAAAGACGAGCACCCCTGGACGGATAAGCTAACCAGCATCGTCACGGCGGAAGCTACCCTCAAAGAGGTCACTCGAACCAACAATGATGGGCCTCCCGTTGATGCCGTAGCCTTATCCGATAAGCAACGGTACTACTCCGGTGATCTCGCTCTCCAGTACGCGGGTCTGAGGCGCCATTTCTTTCAGGCCGGCGTCCAGGCGAATTACGAGAATAACTTCGACAATTGGTTCGAATTCCTTGCCCCCTCCCAGCCCGGGAATATTCCTCGAACCGTGATGTTCACTGAGGATACCTACGCCATTGGTTTCTATCTCGACGACACCTATCAACCAGCCAAATGGCTAAAGCTCATAGGCGGAATACGGGGCGACCTTAACACCAAGCTTCCGGAGGAGCGCTGGTTCCCCGGTGCTCGCGCCGCCCTCATCGCGCTACCCACCTCCGACTGGGTGTCGAAACTGATGTTCAACAGGGTCGTCCGCATGCCTTCAGCCCTGGCGGCGCTGAACTACGTTTGGGGGAAGCAGAACGCCGGCGACCCGCGCGATCCCTCATGGGCCCAAGTCTCCAGCCCTCCCAGAAATCCTGAAATTCTCCAGACCTCAGAATGGCAGAATATTCTGTATTGGGAGCGGGTCCGGATCAGCTTGAATCTTTACCACGAGGACCTTCAGGATTTCATAAGTTGGTTTTACCCCTACACCAACGTCGGGGATTTCACGGGCGATGGGGCGGAACTGACCCTCCAGGGCAACCCCTCCCCAAAGCTCAATGTTTGGGCGAATACCGCCTACAATTACTCCACTTTAAATGTATCTGCCCACCCTCCCCTCACCATCGATTCCATAGAGTCGCTATTGCCTATCGACCCAAGCTCCCGCCGGCTGGTCGGCTCTCCCTTAGTGACCGCGAATATGGGCTTCAACTGGGAGATTCTCCCGAACGTAGTGGTTTCTCCTACTGTGCGCTACTTCACCGGATCGAGCACCGTCGATAATACGACCCATCAATTCATAATCGTCTACAATCGCTATTATCTCGATGCCACCCTTATGTGGCGGAAGGTGCTCGGGAAGAACTGGAATATCCGCGTGTCCGGCAATAACCTACTCAATAACCGGGATCTCATTCCCATGCAATGGAATCGGGGGATGTACCATCCGCAAGGTATTTCCGGGATCCTGGGAATCGATTTTCATTTGTAGACGTTTTTCTGGAGCAATCCGGGCCCTGATCCTCCAGTGGCGCGATGTATGAGCGCCTTGGATCCCCACCCAAGGGGCATGTGGCTAGCCACCGCTCCGTGGCCGGGCAACCTCCGGCAGGCCTTCCAAGGAAATGGTTCTTTAAGGCCGGCGAAACCTGCCGGCGGGTGCGCTCACCTGGCATTCGACCAGGCTGCCGCGGAAGGTTTCGCTGGCCAGCTTGAAGGCCTAGTAGGAAGGCCTGAGAACATTGTTCCCCAACGGGTCTCCGGTGCGGGTGAAATAACTTTAGTCGCCGCCCTGATTGGGGAGTCCGATATGGACGTCCCCGCCATTCCAAATGCCGCCCGGGAGAACCATGTCACCGGCCGGGAGCATCGCGACGTCCGGGCGAACCGCGGGGGTATCCTCATAACCCGCCAGTCGCGCCTTCCATTGATCCGAAGGGATCCGGAAGGCACGCATGCGCATAGGTAAATCGACCCCCCCCTTTTCCGTCAATGGCCCAGTTCTCCAGCCTCGAGCTACCCCGTCCTTACCCCTCAATTCCAGCCCCACTCCCCCCTTTTCCAGGCCTTTTTTCCGTTTTCCATCCCCAAATCCGGCACCCCATTCACGCTCAGGCACACCCCTCCCTTCCCCCGCAGGGTATGGACCCCATCAGTCCGGATACTCCGGCCAATCCATGCATCCACCCTCGCCGCTCCACTCAAGCTCCGGAGGTTCAGGCTCGGCCGGCTCGGGTTTCGGCGCCACAGGCGGACCCGTCGCCTGGGTCGGCAAATGCATCGCCTTGAGAAGCGCCGCCTGATTCCGGTTTCGTTTCCGCAACGCTGGATGGACCGGGAACCGGCTTTGCAGGCAAGCCACCGACCTCGGCATTTTTCTGTAGCGGACTTGCCGTCGCCACCCCCGCAGCCTTCGGTATGATCAACCTGCGCCACGGACTATTCGAAGCCAAAACCCCCGAATAAACAGTCACATGCCGACGGGGCGGCGGCACCAAAGCCGCCATGCGCGAGAGCAGGGCGTGGGGTGCAAGGCCGATGCTACGCGTCCCATCGGACCACGCGAGTGAAACACTCGGCGCTTGAACTCGACGGTCACGCTCCCGTCCGCGAGGAGGTGCAGCCGCTCGTGGGCCAAAGGCCCTTGGCCAACGGGGGGCGCAAGACGTACCGGCACAGCATTTCCCTCCCTTGCTTGTCATTGGGTGCGACTCGCCGGGCGGCGTGCAGGTTGAAGGCCCCAACTTGGGCGCACAGGTAACCCTTAGGTTCCGGGCTGGTATCGGCTTCGCGCAGCATGCGCACCAGCGCGCGCTACTGCGCAGGGCCGGCGGGTGGGGAGCCCGAGGTTGCCGCATGAAGCAAGGTCGAGTGGGCGGGATCCGATTCGCCGAAGCCTTCGCCCAGGACCGCGTTCACCTCGTCATCGCCAGGAGCGGCGGCGAAGGTGAGGACGCCGCGCTTTTCCAGATAGCGCAGAATGCGCTTACGCGCTCGCTCAACGACACACTCGATATCCTCTTGCGTCGGCTTGGAAGAAGGGCGTGGGCGGGGCGGTCTTGCTGCCGGGGTGATGCCGTCGATACCAGGCGCTGACCGTGTCGGTGAAAAGGCGCAGCACAGGGCCCAGATGATTGGGCGCCCGGCGTTTGGTTGCTGCTCCTGTTGACGGCCACCGTAGCGGTGGTGTTACGGTATACCGCCTTCGGCCGGCATGTCTACGCCTTGGGGGCGCTTTCGTTGGCCTTTCGGGCGCGCTCCAATTCGCCAACCTCACCTTGGGCGATCCCACGGCGGCCGAAGGCATGGAGCTCGACATCATCGCCGCAGTGGTGATCGGGGGCGGATCCCTGCGTGGCGGGGAAGGCCGCGCGGCGGGCTCGTTGGCGGGGGCGGTGCTCATGGCGGCCCTGCGCAACGGTTGCAATCTGGCGGGCATCCCCAATTACCTGCAGAACATCGTGGTGGGAGCCATCATCATCGGCGCGATGGGATTGGATCGGTTGGGGACGCGAGCGGGGACGAAAGCCTGACCCAAGAACGGTTCGGCTTGATTTAGAGCCCGGTAGAAAGTCCGGGCCGAGGATGAAATCCCCGGCCCGGACGGGCGACAGGGCCAGGCCTGTCGCGGGCGGTTTACTTGCCCTGGCTCTTGGGCACTTTGACCTGCACCACGGCGCTCGACTGGTTCCCGGACCCGTCGGTGGCCGTCACGGTGACGGAATAGGTGCGCCCGCTGCCATTGCCGGCGCGCTCGGCGCGCAGTTGCAGTGAGATCTTGCCGGTGGCTTGGTCGATGGAGAGATCCTGCCAGTCGACGGGCAAATCCCCGTCGCCGAGGCCTTCCTGGGCTTCGTTGCTGGACACCGAAGCGGCGAGACTTACGGATCCGCTATTGTCCGAGGCTTGGGCATCGATCACCACGTCCACCATATTGTGGTTGGGGGGCCAGAGGATCTTCGGATTGGCCTCGGGGGAAAGGGTCGGCTGGGTGTTATCCACCACCAACAGGATCACGGTGGCAGTCACCGGGGGGTTCACGCCGTCGGACACCGTCAGGACGGCCGTATGGCTGCCCAGGGACAAGCCGCTCGCGTTGCAAGAGTTGAGGGCCACCGGGTCGCCGCCCACGGAACTGATCACCCCGCCCGAACAGATGGCGTTGCCGTCCACGGTCCAGCCGTAGGAAATCGAATCGCCGTCGACATCGGCGACATCGCCTCCCAGGGTCACGGTGCTGCCGAGCTCGTAGGATCCGGAGCCGGTGGCGGCGACCGTCGGAGCGGAGTTCACGGAACCGGAGGTCTCGAATACCTGGAGGTCGTTGAGGCCGCCGCCCTCGTTGTTCAGGTTGCTGCTGGAGATGACGGGGTAGGGCCAGGTCGGATCGGTGCGCGTGGGATACCAGCTGTCCACGTAGATCTTGACGTAGCGGCCGGTGATCGCGGCCGGCAGGTCGATGATATACGGTACGGTGGGGTTGCTGGCGCTGCTGAAGCTGGTGAAGGGAAGCACGCCCGAGGTGGAATACAGGACCGTCATGTCCGCATCCAGGATCTCGCAGCGGAAGTCCTTGGTGGCCCGATCATTGGCGTAGCTGTTGTTGAAATTGATGATCTTGATCAGGCCGATGGCGCGCGGCGAACCCAGATCCACCTGCAACCAACCGGGCGTAACGTTAGGCAGGACCCAATAGTTCCCGCCCCCGTACTGATCGTAGGTCGAACCGTCGACCGCCTTCTCCGGCGCCACGATGGGATTGTTCTCCCAATAGGCGCTGGCAGATACCGGCGCTCCCAAGGCGATGTTGGTGGGATTGACCGGCGCGGAAAAGGCCGTCGTCATGCAAGCGGCCAGGGCGAATGCTGGCAAGGGAAAGTATACTTTCATGGTTTCTCCGATTAATGATGTGAAACGCGTGACAACTCGATCGCACGTCGCCCATAGTAGCATATCGTACACCATATTCCTTGGTCTAAATCGTGTCAATATGGTTTTGACATTTAAAATTGGTCTACATTTCCATCCCTTTCCCCGATGGATCGCCCTCCGGCGGGAATCCGTCGGGCAAGATCTCCGCTTCTTTCCAAATTGGGAGTATATCCCGGAGATCCGCTTTTTGGCTAAGGGGGGGTCCCGGAAACCGATCCCCCCCCTTTTTCCGTCAATGGCCCAGTTCCCCAGCCTCGAGCTACCCCATCCTTCCCCCCGCAGGGTATTGGCCCACTCAGTCCGGATACTCCGGCCAATCCGCGCTTTCACCCTCGCCGCTCCATTCGAGCTCCAATGCTTCAGTCTCGGCCGGCTCCGGTTTCGCCCTCTCCGGCGGACCCGTCGCCTGGGTCGGCAACTGCATCGCCGTGAGAAGCGCCAGTATCGTCTCCTCCTTCTTCACCAGGGCAATCAGCCGAAGCCGGCC
>DAINDC010000321.1:0-6615 GCA_036732085.1 Fibrobacterota bacterium
CTCCAGCACCTTCTTCATCCTGTCCGCATTACTGACCAAGGACACGCTGGCGGCATGGAGCATGGGCAGATTGACGGGTTGATCCTCGGAGACCGTGGCGTCGCGCAGATATTCGGCATCCAGCAGGATGCTGGCCAGGGGATTGTTCAGCTCATGGGCGAGGCTGGCGCTCAAGGTTCCCAGCACCACGAGCTTGTTGGCATGGAACAGTTGCGTCTCCAGCAGCATCTGCTGCGCCCGGTCCAGGGAGAAACCCATATAACCGATGATGACGCCATCCTCCTTGATGGGAGAGATGGTCAGATGGACGAATACCTGGGAGCCGTCGCTGGCCACATTGACGATATTGCCGGTCCAAATCTCACCCACGCTGATGGTCTTCCACATCTCGTCATACAGACCCACGGGGGTCTCGGGGGAACGGATGATCCGCTGTGTCTTGCCCAGCACATCCGAGGCCTTGTTGAACTTGTAAAGCTTGAGATAGGCGGCATTGACCTTGACCAATACGCCCTTGGTATCGGTGATGTTGATGGCATGGCCGGCTTGAAAAATGGCCTGTTCGCAAATAGCTTGGCTGTCCATAATCACCCATCAAGATATCAACTACCCTTCTATTATATGAGTCGTTTCCCCGGGTGCCGGATGGTTTTTTGGACGCTTTTTCATGTCAAAGTGACAAGCGGACCACGCGCCAAGGAGGTAACCAAGGTGTTTCGATAGGAATTAGGGCCAAGCGGCCATGGCTTATGAATTGCTCTCCTTTAGTGCGCGCGGCTCCGTGCCCGCGAGGAGGTTTATATGTTCAAGAATCTGGGATCGTGGGATCGATGGTTGCGCCTGGCATTGGGCGCTTTGGTTTTGTCTTTGGTATTCTGGGGGCCGAAAACCCAGCTGGGATGGCTGGGGTTGATTTTTATCCTCACCGGGATGGTCGGGCACTGCCCCATCTACCTGATGCTGGGCCTAAACAGCTGTTCCTTGGATCGGAAGAAAGGCGGGAATCCTTCCTGATCCTCGACCTAGCCCTGCAGGACCGGGAATCCGTTCTCGACGTACTGACGTAACCCGCCAGATACGTCCCGCGCCGAGGCTTCCCTAATGTTCGTGATCCTCATCCTCTTTCGGAGACGTGGCCTTGAACCGCGCGTAGGCGGCCGAGTCCAGGGACGGAAGTTTTTTCAGGAAGGCCACGATGGACCAGAGCTCATGCTCATTATGGGTGGCGCCGAACGCCGGCATGCCGCTCATCTTGATCCCGTAGCGGGTCATCCAATACAGTTCGGCCGGACTCCATTCCTCCGCGGGCCCTTTGAGCTTGGGCGCGTGCGGATAAAGCCCTTCGGCGAATTCCTCGCGTTTGACGCCGGGAGCGCCATGGCAGTCGACGCACATTTCCTGATAATGCTCGAACCCCAGGCGGACCATGGCCGTATCCTCCAAGGGAGGGACGGTTATATCCTTGGCATGGTGCTTGACCGAATTGTCGACCAAAGCGGAAATAAGGCGCCTGACTATGGGCCAATGGGGATGGGCCGCGGAGATGTCGTAGCGGCCGGAATAGACGAAGGCGGCTATGGCCGCGCAAGCGAGAAGGAGCAGGATGAAGAGTTTGCGTATCATGCCCCAGAAATTAACCGCCGGAAAGGGGAAAGGGAACCCTTTATTCCTTGGGATGGGCCTCTTCCCTGGATTCCGGGAGCAAAGAGATGAAGCGGCCAAGAATGAGGATGGTGAAAATAAAGCCGATGAAACCCTGGAAGAGGGCCAGGTACTTGACGGGACCCGAAGGGGTGATGTCCCCGTAGCCGATGGTGAGCTGGGTGGCCCCGCTGAAATAGTACCCGTCAAAGGGGGAATCCTTGAAGCGGAGCAGGTCATCGTTCCTGCCGATCACGCAATAGATATATCCGAAGCATACGATCAACTCCACGTAGTTGATCAAGGAGAGGAGGATGGTGCGCACGGCGTTCTCGATGATGTAATGGCGCCATCTGAATTTGAGCCGATCGAACAGGCTGTGGTTGCCGGTTATTTGGATGATGTCGGCGATGCGGAGGAGGGCGGCTCCCAGGAACGGATAGGTAACCCATGGGTTACGGCAAAGGGTTCCGAAGGCGATGGCGGATGCCTCGATCAGGATCCACACGAGCAGGTAGGCCTCGATGCGCCTGCCCCTGGATCGGGCCGCCCGCCGCCGTTCGCCGACATCGGTATAGGAGGCATGGATCTCCACCCGCGTGGGGCTGAAGAGGCGCTCCGGCGAGGACTGGCTCCACAGGTGGAAGAACCGTTCGAAGGCATAGGCGATGGGGCTCAGTTCCCGTAAGGTCTCCAGGCTTCCATGTTTGGGCGAGGACAGCCTGGGGCTTTTGCGCGGCGCGCCCTCGCCGCTCTCGCTCATAGGGGCTTGGAGAAGTTCATATGGCCTTGGAGAACCGCGCCGGGGATTCCGCGGCGTCGGCGGAGGTCCTGGGATCGAGGGTGGCCGCGAATTGCCGGACAAAGAGCCAGCCGTCCTTGGAGAGGGAGTAGGCATGGCCGTCCCGATGGACCCAGCCTTCCTCCAGGATGGGAAGGATGCGCGCCTCGCAATCCCTGACGTATTTCGCCGAGGCCTCGGTCGCCGTACCCGCGCGGGCGGCCACGGCTTCGAGGTCTACCCGTCCATAACACATGAGGGCATTGATCGCCTCGCGGGCCAGGATGTCTTCCGGGGTCATATAGTAGACGCGTTCCAAGGGCAATTCCCCGCGGTCGACCGCCTTGGTGTACTCCGCCAGGTCCTTGAGATTCTGGCCGTATCCCCATTCCATCTGGGAGATGGCCGAGGCGCCGAAGGCATATACCTGGCCGGTATGGCGCTTGGAACAATAGCCCTGGAAGTTGCGATGCAGATGTCCCTCGGCCAAGGCCAAAGCCAATTCATCGTCGGGCTTGACGAAATGATCCATCCCGATGGGAACGTATCCGGCGTCGGTGAAGAACTTACGCGTGAGAATCGCAATGGAAAGCCGCTCGGAAGGATCGGGCATGGGAAGGCTGTCGAGCGAACCCTGGTGGCCCTTCACCCACGGGACATGGGCGTAGGCGAAAACGGAGACGCGATCGGGATCTGCTTCCAAGGTCATCCGCAGCGTGTCCTGGAACGATTCCAAAGTCTGATGCGGAAGGCCGTAGATCAGGTCGAGGTTGAGGCCGCGGAAGCCGGCGGCCCGGGCATGGGCCACGAGCTCGGCGGCCGAGAGCTTGGGCACGCGGCGGTGCACGGCATCCAGCACCTTGCGGTTGAAGTCCTGGATGCCCATGGAAATGCGGGTGAACCCCATGTCCCGGAGCGCCTGGACCTTGTCCAAGGTGAGCAGGCTGGGATCGCATTCGATCGCGATTTCGCAATCCGGATCCAAGGGCAGTGCGTTCCGGACCGTGTCCAACAAAGTCCGGAGCTCCGAGTAAGGGACGGCATTGGGCGTACCGCCGCCGAGGTGGATCTGGGTGACGGGACGGTGCGCATCCAATAAGGGGAGGAGGTTGGCCGTTTCCTTACGCAAGGCGCGCATATAGTCGCGTATCATGGTGCCCGAATTGCCGATCTCAGTATGGCATCCGCAAAAAAGGCAACGTTGCGGACAGAAAGGCAGGTGGAAATACAGGGAGATGTTCTTGGGCCCCAGTTTGTTCGAGTTCTCCAGGAGCTCCAGGTACTTGGCCGGAGAACCATAAGGGATGAAGTAGGGAGCAGGCGGATAGGACGTATATCTGGGCGCGGGGCGATCGTATTTGGCGAGAAGGGCTTGCATGTCGGCCGCGGTGCTGGGGGTCGTGGAGTTTTTCATCATGGGCTTATAAATAACGCAATTCCCATGCCCGGCGCAACCCGTGCCGGGTTGTACCCAAAAATCCGAATTGCCTTCCCACTTTCCGAATTGCCATCCGGACTCGCCATTTTGGCAAAATTCCTTGGCTTATTGGCAAAAATTCCGGGGGGAATTTTGAGGCTCCCACATCATATCTTTGTCCTCAGGTACAAACGCAGGTTGATGGATGGAATTCGGAATCATAACGCACGGGACGATATATCGATCCATGGCTTCCCTGCTCACGGCCCCGTTGCTCGCGGGAGCGCTCTTTCCCGTGGCCGTGGGGCTCGGGAGCTCCTTCTCGCATTGCGCCGGAATGTGCGGGCCCATCCATATCTTCCTGTCCTCCCATGGCCGCGCGGGATCGATCTGGCGCTACCATGCCGGGAGAATCCTGGGTTACGGTATCCTGGGCGCTACCGTAGGCCTCTTGGGCCAAACGATTTCCGGCCTCTCTTCCCCGGCCTTCCGGATCGCCGTGGGCATCTTCCTGGCCTTGATTTATGCGGCCTTCGGACTGGGACTGCTCGGCCTCAAGTCCCCCGCGCTTGATCTGGAGCGGCGCCTGGGAGGACTTTTCCCCGCCCGCTGGTTCGGCGCTTTGGCCGCCTCCGGATCCGGACGCAAAGCCCTGTTCCCGGCCGGCCTCGCGGCCAGCCTCCTGCCCTGCCCCAGCACCCATGCCGTGCTGCTCTGGGGCATGGGCCTCGACCATGCCTGGGAATCCGCCGGCGGCATGGTCCTCCTCGGGATTTCGACCTTACCCGTTTTCGCCGTTTTGCCCCTGGGATCCAAAGCCGTTCCGAATTGGATCAGAATTCGCTACCGTGGATTTTTGGGGGCCGCATTTCTCGGGCTTTCGGCTTGGAGATTTTTCACCCTGGCCACCGCGGGAGCGGTCGCCTGCCATTGATTCAAGGAGAGTAGGACATGAATAATCGCAGGACCTTGGAATTTTTCCTCATCGCCTTCCTGATAGGCCTGGGCGGACCGATCTTCGTGCTGCTCGGCGTTCAGAACGGGGAGAAGCTGGCGGCGGTGGCCTATCCCAAATCCAATGCTCCCGTGGTTGCGCCCGTGGATTACAAACTCGTGGTGATGGGCGCTCCCGGCGACGAGGAAAAAGGCCGCGCGCTTTTCCAGGCGAACTGCGTGGCCTGCCATGGACCGCTGGCGGACGGCAAGGGACCCGCCGCGGCCATGCTTACGCCCCCGCCCCGCAACTTCATGGACGCCAAGGCGCATTGGACGCGCAGCCGCGAACCCAAGGACATCTACAAAACGCTTTCCGAAGGCAGCCCGGGCACGGCCATGGTCAGTTTCGCCAATTCCCTCTCGGTCCAGGACCGTTGGGCCATCGTGCATTTCCTGGGAAGCCTGGACGGCCTCCGCGGTCAATTCCACCCCGTGGATGAGGCCATGGCGGCGGCGTGGCGCCCGGACGGGGCCCACTGATGTCGGTATTCATTTTGCTCATCCCCGTTTCCCTGGCCATGGCCGTGACCTTCGTGGTCCTGTGCATCGCCTCGATCCGGAACGGGCAGTTCGATGATCTGGAAAGCCCGCGCTGGCGCGTCCTGTTCGACGGGACGGTCGAGGCGGCGCCGAATGCCGGCGGCATCGCGCATCAAGGAACCCATAAAGAGGAAATAGGATGATCCGAATAAAGTACGATGACAAGATAACGCGCATGTTCCTGTTGGCCACGCTCATCTGGGGCGTGATCGGGATGTCCGCGGGCCTGTACCTGGCCCTGGAGCTCGCGAACTGGAAGTTCAACCTCGGCATCAAGTACATCAACTTCGGCCGACTGAGGCCCTTCCATACCAACTCGGTCATCTTCGCTTTCGGAGGAAACGCGATCTTCTGCGGGGTCTATTACTCCACGCAGCGCCTCCTCAAGGCGCGGCTCTTCAGCGATTTCCTCTCGCGCCTGCATTTCTGGGGCTGGCAGTTGATCATCCTGACCGGTGGCATCGGCTTTCTCTTCGGCATCACCCAGGGCAAGGAATACGCGGAGCTGGAATGGATCTCGGACCTCATGGTAACCATCGTTTGGGTCATCTTCGCCGTGAATTTCTTCGGCACCTTGGCCCGCCGACGCGAGAAGCACTTGTACGTGGCGCTCTGGTTCTATATGGGAACCATCATCACCATCGCGGTCCTGCATATCGTGAACGGCCTCGCCTTCCCGGTCTCGCTCACCAAGAGCTATTCGATGTACGCCGGGGTGCAGGATGCCCTAGTGCAATGGTGGTACGGCCATAATGCGGTGGGCTTCTTCCTGACCACGCCCTTCCTGGGCCTCATGTATTATTTCGTCCCCAAAGCCGCGGAACGCCCGGTCTACTCCTATCGTCTCTCGGTCATGCATTTCTGGGCGCTGGTCTTCCTCTATATCTGGGCCGGCCCCCACCACCTCCATTATACGGCCCTGCCGGACTGGTGCCAGAACCTGGGCATGGTCTTTTCCGTGATGCTCCTCGCGCCTTCCTGGGGCGGCATGCTCAACGGCCTCCTCACCTTGCGCGGCGCCTGGCATAAGCTCCGCACCGATCCCATCCTCAAGTTCTTCGCCGCTTCCATCACCTTCTACGGCATGTCCACCTTCGAAGGCCCGCTCATGGCCATCAAGTCCGTGAACGCCCTCTCCCACTATACCGATTGGACCATCGGCCACGTGCATTCCGGCGCCATCGGCTGGGTGGGCCTGCTGATCTTCGGCATGATCTACTGGCTGGTCCCGCGCCTGTGG
>DAINDC010000322.1:0-5301 GCA_036732085.1 Fibrobacterota bacterium
CCTGGGAGATGCCCCTGCACGGCCCCGTGACGGTCCGGGCCTCGGCGAACAACGGAGAGAAATGGATCGTCCTCATCGAACACCTCGATGTCCGAAGCGGCCCCGCCATCTTCAATTGGACGCCCTCTCCCGATTTCGCGGGAACCGGCCGCGGCCTCGTCCAGGTCCGTTTGGACGCGGATACCACCCAGGTCGCAATTTCCGATGGCTTCTTCACCGTGACCCACTGACCTCCCGTCGGCGCCTGAATTTAAATCCCTCAAAAAGTCCGGTGTATTCCCAAGCGCAAGGCGCGACTTCGCGCTTTGCGGGCTTGACCCGCATTCGGATCCATCCCGTATGATTGAGCATGGAGCTTACGACCGATTCCGGGGGAACCAAGGGTAACTTCCATAGTTACGAGCTCGACAACCGCCGCACGGAAAACTACACCTTCACCTCGCTCAAAGGCCTGACCCGGTATTTCTCCAGTTGGCTGGATGAAGAGGATATCGAAGAGGTGATCGAGAGCGCCAAGGTGGGTTTCCAGATCCGCACGGGAACCGCCAATGCGGTGACCAAGCTGCAGCTCATCAAGAAATGCGAATACGCCCTGGTCCGCATCCTCCGCAAAGGCCCACGGGACTGAAGCCCGTCTGCCCCGGCCCACCGAAGCGTCCCTAAGCCATTATTACCGGACCTAAGCGCCTATACAAAGGCGGCAAACTCATTTACAATTCATTCCCGTCAGCCGCGATCCGCGGCGTGGCAAGATTCGGGAGAAGCGCATGGCCGCCAAGGTTGAAAAGGGCACCAAGGCTGGGAAGTCCGTCCAAGGCAAGGGCAAAGGCAATAGCAAAGCTAAAGCTAAAGCTAAAGCTAAAGGTAAAGCTAAAGCTAAAGGTAAAGGTAAAGGTAAAGGTAAAGGTAAAGGTAAAGCGACAAAGGCCGGCAGCGGGGAAAGCAAGCTTTGGCAGGGCCGATTCGCGGGCTCCATGGCTTCCTCGATGGAGAAACTGTCCGTAAGCCTCACCTTCGACAGCAAGCTTTTCCGCGAGGACATCGAAGGCAGCCTGGCGCATGCCCTGGGCCTAAAGGCCGCCGGCGTCCTCAATGCATCCGAACTCAAGCGGATGACCGATGGGCTCAAGGGCGTCCGCGCCGATTTGGAAGCCGGCATGGACCTGTACCAGGCCGGGGACGAGGACATCCACATGGCGGTGGAGCGCATCCTCAGCGAGCGCATCGGCGATCTCGGCAAGAAGCTGCATACGGGCCGCAGCCGCAACGATCAGGTGGCCACGGATCTCAAGCTCTATGTCCGCGGGCGCGCGGAAGCGTTGGAGGCGGCCGTCGTCAACCTGCAGAAATCCGTCTATGCCAAGGCGCTGGAATACCGGAACGATCTGATGCCCGGCTATACCCACATGCAGCAGGCCCAGCCCGTATATATCGGCCATTACCTGCTCTCCTTCTTCTGGGTCCTGGAACGCGACAAAGCCCGCCTACGTAACGCGCGCGCTTCCGCCTCCCAGATGCCCCTGGGATCGGGCGCCCTGGCCGGATCCGCCTTCCCCTACCGCCGCGAAATGGTCGCCAAGGCGCTGGGTTTCCCGGATCTCTCGCCCAATAGCATCGACGCCACCGCGCACCGCGACTGGGCGCTGGAATTCCTGGGCGCCCTGGCCATCCTGGGAACCGTGCTCAGCGGTTATGCCGAGGATTTCGTCCTCTGGTCCTCGCAGGAGTTCGGCTATATCGAGCTGGGCGAGGCGTATACCTCCGGCTCCAGCATGATGCCGCAGAAGAAGAACCCGGATTCCATGGAACTCATCCGCGGCAAGTCCGGCCGCCTCCTGGGCAACTTCACGCGCCTCTTCACCGTGCTCAAGGGTCTGCCCCATGCCTATGACCGCGACCTGCAGGAGGACAAGGAAGGCGTATTCGATTCCGTCGAGACCATGGAGCTCTGCCTCACCGTTATGGCCGAAGCGGTGGCCTCCCTGAAATTCCGCACCGAGGTCATCGCCGCCAAGATGCATCCCGGGATGCTCGCCACCGATCTGGCGGATTACCTGGTCGGAAAAGGGATCCCCTTCCGCGACGCGCATCACGTGGTGGGGCGCATGATCGCCAGGGCCGAAGCCCTCAAGGTATCCTTCCTGGATCTGCCCGCGGCGGATTGGGACGGCATCCCCGGCGGCAAGGCCTTCCGCAAGCAGTTGACCTTCCGCTATTCGGCCGAGCGCCGCGGCATCCAGGGCGGCACCGGCAGCGGATCGGTCACGGCCCAATTGGCCAAGGCCAAGCGCATCCTCAAGCTTTGAGACTTTACAGACCGGACGGAAGCCGGTTTAGCGTCCCCGGCCGATTTCCGGGTTCACCCCGCCTCTCCCGCCCAATCGCCCGCCCAGATGGGCCCGCAGACGTCCGGCCCCTTTCCTCCGGGGCCGGACTTATGATATATTAAGCGCACATCTCAAGCCTTTCAAGCCTCACCATGCACCTCGACTCCCCCATTCCAAACGGCTCCGCGGCCCCGGCCACGCGCGCCGCACCCGCGCCCAGGACCGACTCCGCCCCGGCCGAAGGCATCCCCGAACTCCTCCCGGTTACGGTAACCCCGGAGTTAACTCTGGGCGGCGTCTACGTCGGCCCTCCCGTCATCCGCCGCGCCCTCATCAACAGTTTCTCGGACGGGATCGCGGCCAACGGCATGCAATCCCTTCTGGACACCTTCGGCATCGCCGCCGCCGTCGCGCTGCGGGCCTCCTCCATGGGCATCGCCCTCATGAGCTCCCTGCCCATGCTGCTGGGATCGGTGGCCCAATTCCTGATGCCGGCCTATGCCGATCCCGCCAAGGGCCGCAAGCATTACGTGCTGCTCGGGGTGGCCGGACAGATCCTTTTCCTTTTTCTGGCCGGTCTCGCCGGCTGGTTGCCGAACCCGGCGCGCGCCATCGCCTATATCGCCTGTTTCGTGGCCGCGGCCGTGAGCTCCAATCTGACCGGGCCCTTCTGGGTCGGCTGGATGGGCGATCTCATCCCGAGCTCGGTCCGCGGCCGGCACTTCGCCTGGCGCAGCGTCTTCTTCTCCTGGATGTACCTGGCCTGCACCTTGGTCGCCGGGACCATCGCCCGCAAATACGGTACGGAAAACGCGCCCTGGATCCTGTTCGCCGCCATCTTCACCGTATCCGCGACGTTACGGTATGTCTCCTTCCGCTTCCTGAAGCGTCAGCATGAACCCGTTTCTTCTTTGGGCCTGGAGGTTTTCGAACCGTTCAAGTTCCGGCCCAGCCGCGACTTCCTGGTCTACTGCGTCGCCAGCGGCGCGTTCCAGGGCGCGGCCGCGATGTCCGGCCCCTTCTTCAATGTCTGGTATCTGCGCGATCTGCATTTCAATTATCTGAGCCTTTCCCTCTGCCTGGGCGTCACCGTGCTCGGAGCCATCGCCTTCGTGGGCTTCTGGGGCAAGCTCGCGGACAACTTCGGATCCGCGCGCGTCCTGTGGCTCAGCGGACTACTGATCTCCTTCATCCCCATTCCCTACCTTTTCTTCGAAGCCAAATGGGCGGTTTGGACGATCTGCTTCTACAGCGGCGCATGTTGGGGCGGCTACAATCTCGCGAACTTCGGCCATCTCCTCAATGCCACCGATCAGCGCCATCGCAGCCACTATATCGGTTTCTCCTCCTTGGTGGTGGGCCTCATCGGCTGCGTCTTCACCTTGGCGGGCGGCTACCTGGCCACGCGCCTGCCCGTGATTTTCGCCTGGAGGCTGCAGAGCCTGTTCCTGCTCTCCTTCGTCTTCAGGCTGGGGATTTTCCTTTGCCTTTTCGGCAAGTTCCGCGAATACCGCAATGCCCTGCCCCGGCGGAGCGAAGAGGTCTATATGGAGCTGCCGGGTTTCCGCATCGGCGCCGGCCTGATGCGCAATGTTTTCCGCGGCTTGCGCTGAAAAAATCCGGTGCGGTTCCAACTCCGGTGCGGCTCCCTAAAGGCCGCCGCCCTCGGCCCCGCGGGCACAATAAAGTAGATTTCAGATTCCATAACGAGACTTCATAAAGAGACTTCATACCGAGGAAGAGCCATGGAACTGGATCCCCAAGCCGTCAATCTGAACCGAACCATTCAGGGAGCCAACCCGGCCGTATTGGACATGCTGTCCGATAAAGGCAAGGCGATATTTTTCCCCAAGCTAGGCATCCTGGCGCAGTCTGCGGAAGCCAATGGCAAGGAAATCAACGCCACCATCGGCATCGCGCTCGAGGACGACGGCAAGCCCGTGGCCCTGCCCAGCGTGGCCAAGAACCTCATCCTGCCCGCCGGCGATGCTTTCCCGTATGCGCCCAGCCCGGGCCGTCCCGATATCCGCAAGCTCTGGAAGGAGATGGTGCTCCGCAAGAATGCGGGACTCGCCGGCAAGATCTTCAGCCTGCCCGTCGTCACCGCGGCCTTGACCCATGGCCTCAGCATGGCCGGCTACCTCTTCTGCGACGAAGGCGACACCGTCATCCTGCCCGATCTGTTCTGGGAAAACTACGGCCTCATCTTCACCCAGGCCTATGGCGCCTCCCTGGATACTTTCCCCACTTATACCCAAGCCGGCGGCGGCTCCCCTAAAGAGGGGAGCTTCAATACCGACGGCCTGCGCGCCAAGCTCCGCGAGCCCGCCGTGAACGGTAAGAAGATCGTACTGCTCAACTTCCCCAACAATCCGAGCGGCTACACGCCCCTCCCGGCCGAGGTGAAAGAAATCGTTTCGGCGCTCAAGGAATCCGCCGAGCGCGGCGACAAGGTGGTGGTCCTCATCGACGACGCCTACTTCGGTTTGGTCTTCGAGGAGAATGTCTACGCCCAGTCCATCTTCGTGGAGCTCTGCGACCTCCACCCCAACCTCCTGGCCGTCAAGATCGACGGGGCCACCAAGGAGGATTATGTCTGGGGCTTCCGCGTGGGCTTCCTGAGCTATGCCGTCAAGGGCGGCACGCCCGCCCTCTATGAAGCCTTGGAAGCCAAGACCGGCGGAGCGATCCGGGGTAACATCTCCAATACCTCGAACCCGGCCCAGTCCCTGCTCGTCCGCTCCTGGTCCTCCAGCGAGTATACGGCGGAAAAGGCCCAGAAGTTCAACCTGCTGAAACGCCGCTACGAGGCGGTCAAGGGCATCCTGGCCGCCCATCCGGAATACCGCGAGCAGTTCTCGCCCCTCCCGTTCAACTCCGGTTACTTCATGTGCATCCAGCCCAAGGTGGATGCGGAGAAGCTGCGCCAGAAACTCCTGGCCGACTATTCCACCGGCACGATCAATTTCGGCGG
>DAINDC010000322.1:5311-6604 GCA_036732085.1 Fibrobacterota bacterium
GTGCTAGGGCATAGCCCGTGTCGCCCGCCGACCGCTGCTCTAGTTGCGCGAGCTGCGCGCGCTCGAGGCGCGCAATTTCGGCGGCGTGGTGCGGCTGGCCTTTTCGGCCACGCCGACGGACAAGCTGCCCAAGCTGTTCGAGAATATCTTCAAGGCCTGCAAAGACCTATCTAAGGCTTGACCGACTTTGCAGGCCCGCCTGCAAGGAGTTATCGAAGGGCTGACCGTCCTTGCAGGTACGCCTGCAAGGAATGGGATTAATAAACCGGGTTTGTAATGGAATCGAAGCCTGGCCCTCATGAAATGAAAACAAGGGCCGCCTAGCTTATTGGACCTAACTGACGCCGAGAGTCAGTCGCGACATCCAATCCGACCTAGGAGATTCATCATGCCCTTAAACCTTTCCAAACATTTGCTCCCCGGCCTGCTGATAGCGGCCACTGCGATCCACTCCGCACCCGCCCTCCTCGCAATTGCCACCTTGGATCTTCCGGGTGGCGACCTGTCCGGCTTGACTGCGCCCGTGGAAAGCGGGCTGCCCGGCAATAATTTCTGGGGCATCGGTTCCGGGCTTGCCTGGGCGGGCGGGAACAAGTTCCTGGCCGTTCCCGATCGCGGACCCAATGCCACCACTTATACGAACGGCCCGTTGATCGACAATACCACCTCCTACATCGCCCGCGTGCGATCTTTGGATCTGAACCTGTCGGCCGTGCCGTCCGGTTCCCTGCCCTATACCCTGACCGCCTCCTTGACCGCCACCACCTTGCTCTATAGCGAGACGCCTCTCATCTACGGCGCCACCGCCGGTCTGCCGGGCGCGGTGCCCGCGTCCAATACCGCGACCAAAAACTATTTCACCGGCCGCTCCGACAATTTCGGGCCCGGACTTTCCACCGATCCGGATTTCGCCCGCATCGACCCGGAAGCCATCCGCCTCTCCCGCGACGGTAAAAGCGTTTTCATCGCGGATGAGTACGGCCCCTACGTATACCAGTTCGAGCGGTCCACGGGCAAGCGCATCCGCAGCTTCGCGCTGCCGAACCACTTCGCCATCAGCAACCTCTTCCCTGTCGGAGCCGCCGAAATCAGCGGCAATACCTCCGGCCGCGTCACCAATAAGGGCATGGAAGGCCTGGCCATCACCCCCGACGGCAAGACCTTGGTGGGCTTTGTGCAGAGCCCGCTCATCCAGGACGGCGGCGACGGCGGACGTGCCAACCGCATCGTCACCATAGATATCGCCAGCGGCGCGACGCATGAATACGTCTATGACAACCTGCTCACGGTACC
>DAINDC010000323.1:0-6571 GCA_036732085.1 Fibrobacterota bacterium
CCTCAAGAATAAAGGCACGGCCATCACCGTGGGCGACGCGATCAAACAGGGCTATGCGCCCTGCAATGTCTGCAAGGCCCCGAAGCTGAAGCGCACTGAAGGATAAAGGTCGGGGAGGACGCTCCACGGGGAGGACGCTCCCCCGCCATCGTCCGCCATTCACCCCATTCCCGGGGATCGCCTTTCGGCCAGCTTGCGGAAAAGCTCCGTCTCTTCCGGCGTCAGGCCGCTGGGTAACCGCAAAGATACCGTAACATACATGTCTCCGAACTCGCCGGTCTTGTCGTAGGCCGGCATGCCTTGGCCCTTGAGGCGGAAGGATTTGCCGTTGTCGGTGAGGGGCGGGATCCTGAGCTTGACGCTGCCCTTGAAGGTCCGGATTTCCGCCTGCTTGCCCAAGACCGCGTCCTGCGCTTCCAGGGGCAAGGTCATATGCAGGTCGTCGCCGCGCCGCTCGAAATCCGGATGCGGCGCCACGTGGATGCGCAGGTAGAAGTCCCCGTCGGGGCCGCCGTTCTGCCCCTGGCCGCCCTTGCCGGCCAGCTTGATGACCTTGCCCTCAGCGATGCCGGGTTTGAATTGGAGGCGCAGCTTCTTGCCATTGAGTTCGATGATCTTCTTGGCGCCGTGGTAGGCCTCCTCCAGGGTAACCTCCACGTCCGCCTGGTAGTCGCCTCCGGCCCGAGCCATCCGGGCTCCGGAAAATCGGCCGCGTGCGCCCGCGCCTCTTCCACCCAATCCGCCGCCCCCGAAAAAAGTCTCGAAGAAGTCCGCCCCGCCGGCCCCGCCGAACATTTCGCTGAGGTCTTCCTGGCTGTAGGCTTGGCCTTGTCCCCGTCCCCCGCCGCGCGAGAAGCCTTCGAAGCCGCCGAACCCGCCCTGCTGGGGGCCGCCGGGTTGGTTCCAAGCGGATCCCAACTCATCGTAACGCTTTCGCTTTTCCGGATCGGAAAGGACCTCATTGGCCTCGTTGATTTCCTTGAACTTGTCCTCGGCGGCCTTCTTGCCCGGATTCTTATCGGGATGGTACTTGGCCGCGAGCTTGCGGTACGCCTTTTTGACGGCGTTGACATCGGCGCCCTTTTCCAAACCTAAAATCTTGTAATAGTCTTTGAATTCCATAATCTCCGTCGGCCTTGGGGAAATCGCTCAATCACAAATTATTTCTTCTGGAGGGGATTGGCCCGTATTTCTCCATATTCCGATAAAAAGGAAAGGCCGCGGGCGCAGCCTTGGTTAGCCGGTTTCGCCGAGGCTAGCGGTCGGCCAGGAATTTGTGGGAGACGTTCTCGTCGGAAAGGTCGGGAGGAACGGTCTTGGCTCCGAAGGCGACCAGGACCCGCATCGCGTCCAACTGACCCATGGAAGAGGCTGCCATATAAGGCGTCCAGCCTTCCGCATCCCGTCCGTTCACGTCAGCGCCGGCCTCGATGAGGCGGTAGACTTCCCGGGTCTGCCCTTTCTCCGCGGCCCGGATGAGCTGGAGGTTCCGGTTGGGCATGGACCGGGTGGGAGCGCAGGCCATCAGAGACAGGGACAAAAGGAACAAACCGATGGAAACGATTTTGTCTTTCAAGGGGGCCTCTGCTTTCGAAGGGATATTCAGGGAGAACCGGGCGAGCATGATCCAATTGTCCCCGAATCCCTCCCATGATTCAATGATGTTCTGCTTGGGCAATCTGCGAATATTGTTTCTGGACGCAGGTTATTAGCGGCTTTTGTAGCCTTGGAGCATGTCCTCTGGGGCTTTTTGTCCCAGTGTCGGAAAGAATTTACCATGCTATAATCGCTGTGCCTGAGCCCGGAATTCGGCAGTGCCCGAGGCCGGAAAAAGGGGCTGGGCGCCCGGAATCCACGCCGATCGGCGACGGAATCCCAGGCGGATCCATACCGTAACTCGCTTGCTACCTGGATGCGCGCTTGAAAGCGGGGATGCCCATGTTGGGAAAGAGATCGGCATCCGGCCAGCGGGCCACGGCATCAGCCAGGCGGCTGAGTTCCCGGCCTTGCCGGTCGCCGCTGAGCTGCGGCGGGATGTCCTGGTTGAGGAAGAGCGCGAAGGACCATTTGTCGGGACGATAGAACACCAAGGTGGACGAACCCGGGAACAGCCCGTTATGCCATTTGGCCACCAAGGTATCGCCCCGGGCATCCGACACGGTGGTGGCGAACCATCCGCGGAGGAAACGATCCTGGGTCCCGTTCCCGGCTCCGCCCACGCGCCCCAGGTTTCCCGGCAACGCCGCCATGGCGGCCCGGCTCCACATGGTGGCCACGGCCTTCGGCTTGAGGATGGGATCGTCCTCGCCGAGATCGAAGGAGGCGAGCACCTTGGCATAGTCGGGCGCGGAGAGGAGCCAGGCCCCGGCCGCATCCATATTCCTGAGATCGAAATCGCCATAACCGCCGGGCACCCATTCCGTCGCGCATTGCGGATCGGATTGCAAGTAAGGGACGCGCGTATGATAAAGGACTTCGCCCGGAGACCTTTCCTCGAAGCGGCTTCCGCCGAAGCGGGGCCGGGAAAGTCCCAGGGGCTTGAACAACAGGTCTCCCACCACGTTCTCATAACTGCGGCCCAATCCCGGCGGCAAGGTTTCGATGATGCGGCCCAGGAGGAAATACCCGAAGTTGTCGTAGACCGATCGGCTTCCGGGTTCGAACTGCAAGGGCCGGCCCAGCATATAGTCCAGGAAGTCGCGGCGCGACGCCGGCAGTGCGCGACGGATTGCCGATCCCGACGGGTAATCGTTGAAGACGGGATCCGGATTCTCGCGCGAGCGCACCCATCCGCCGGAATGCGTCAGGAGCTGATCCACGGTGATGTCTCCGAATCGGGCATCCGCGGGATCGCGCTGTTCCGTTCCCGTGCCGCCGCGTTTCAGGAGGGCGAGGATCTTCTCCTTGAGCGAGAGAGCCGCATGCGGACCGCCGGCCTCCCGTAACATGCGATGAACCACCATGCTGGTGAGGGGCTTGCTGCAGCTCGCCACGCGGAACAGGCTGTTGGCCGCGGTCACGGGATAGCCGTCCTCCGCCCAGGTGTATCCATGCGCGAAGACCAGCCTGCCGTCATGCGCCATGGCCAGGGCGCCGGCCCGGACTCCATAGGCTTGCATCAGGGATTGCATATAGGCATCGAAGCCCGCGAGGGTAGGGGAGGCGGGACCGGAAACGATCCAATGGCGGGGAAGGGGGCGATCGGCGGAGGTCAGCAAGGCCGAGAAGGCGGAGGCCTCGCCTTCCCCGGGGATCGCTTGGAGGCAGGCTGGATGCAGGCCGCGGATGGCTTCCGAATCCAAGGCGCCGGCGCCCGCGCCCGCCTGGGCGCTCAAGAAAGCATGCGCGGCCCAAGGACCCACCGAATTCTCCTGCCAGAGGGTGAAGTAGCGTCCCCCGGGCATCGGCGTCAGCATGGCCGGGCGCACCCATACGCGCGCGAACGCGTCCATCTTCGCGCGGGCGGAGACCGCATCGTCCCCCAGGCTGTAGTTCCAATGGGTATCTTGCCGGTTACGCTTCCAGACGCCCGCGAACCGGGGTTGCGCCGGCGTCCCATAAATGTCGACCCAGGCGAGGATGGAACGGTTCCGTTGCGCCGAATCGCAGATCGCCTCGAAGCGCGCGGCGTCCAGGCCGATCAGCGCCAAGGTGGGGGTGGTATCCTTTTCCAGGACCGCGGCGAAGCGGGCGGTCTCGCTGTCGTCGCCCTGGACCGTGATCAAGGACGGGAGGAAACCGTGCTCCGCCCATCGCAGCCTGGCGGCTTCGAAACCGCCGGCGGACGCGGCGGGCAGGCAAACCCAGGCCGGACCTTGTGTCCGTTCCCAGGCCGCCGCATAGCGGGGCCGTTCGGGAGTGCCATGCAAATCGAACGAGGCCATCCGATAGCCCTCGCTCCGCATCGAATCGATGGTTTGGGAAAGATGGTCCCCGGAAATATCCAATCGGAACGGGCGCGCGTTTCCCCGGGCCGCGATCAGGATCGGCATGCTGGCGACGAAAAGAAGAATCAGGAACCGCTTTCGCACATGCGTCTCCGGGATATGCTCAATTGTATTTCAAAGAAGAGTCGACAACATACGAATTTTTCATCGGACGGCCCCAAGCCCCATTCCAGAGGCCCTCCCAGGCCCCTCGGCAATTTTGATAGGACCCGATTCCCGCGGAATTTATCTTAGCTATGACGACGCAACGAGCCGCGCATCGGTGGTCGGCATGGGTGGATGGAAAAGTGTAAAGGTATCCGATACCATCCGGGATGGCCCCCCACCATTCAATCAGTGCGGACGAATCCCAGCAAAGGAGAACATCATGATTAAGGTTCATTCCCTCGTGAAAAGCGTCGCCGTCCTGGCGTCTGCGGGCGTGCTCATGACGGCATGCAAGAAGGACTATAATCGAACCGGCAGCACCGGCACGAATTCGAACCAACCCAGCACCTCATCCGGGACCGGTAATGCCAATCAAGGCACCGGAACCGGAGGAGCCGGGGATACGAGCGGGACCGGCCTCTACGGGCAACCGGGCGCGCCCAAATCGGGGACCGGCGCACCGGATATGACCAAGAGCGGCATCGGCGGGGCCGGCATGGATACCGGAACGGCCAAGATGGACACCTCCAAGAAAATGGACACGACCAAGCATATGGGCAAGGGCCATCCGGGCAAGAAGCGTAAGCATGGAAAGATGGGGAAAGATTCCACCATGACCGATACCAGCCGGACCGGCACGCGTGGCGGCGCGGGTGGGACGGGAACCGGCGGCGCGGGTACCGATATGCCGGCACCCGGTGTCCCGGGACCGAAGCCTGGGGGGGCCGGGTCGGGAGGATCGGGAATGCCTGGGCCGGGAGGCATGGGTTATTGATTGCGCGCCCGATCCCGGGCTTTTACGAACTTGAATCGAAGGCGAACCTGGATCGAGGGAAAGGGATTTGGATCGACGGAAATGGCGGTCAGGGTCAACCGATCCGGGCCGCCGTCTTTTTCACGCCGAAGCGTACCAGAATGGCTTCCGCCGCCTCTCGGCCCGTAACGGCCCCTCCGTTCATGTATCCCTGGAATTCCCGGCTGCAATGCTCCCCGGCGAAGAACAGGTTGCCGACCGGTTTGCCTTCCTCGCCGCCGAGGGAAGTCCATTGACCCGGCCCATAGCAAGCGTAACTTCCAAGTGACAGGGGATAGGTGGGCCAGTGGAACGCGCCCACGCGGCCGTTGCGGGCGGCCCGGCTGCCGGGAAAAAGCGCGTCCAAATCGTTCATGAAGCCGTCGGCCTGGGCGGCGGGACCAGCGTTTCCCAAGGCCATGCCCGCGGTGCCGCCATTGAATACCGTGAGGCCGCCGGACTGCCCGGGCTGGGTCAAGGCATGGTCCCATCCCGACTGCATGGGCCCGTCCGTGAAAAAGTAGCCCGTATAGCCGGCCTTGCGCCAGGGCCGGGAATGGAAACCCATGAAAAGCTTGGCATTGGTCCCATAGCCGAGTTCGGCGATGGCTTTGCGCTTGGCGGGCGGCAGGGGCACCCGCATGTCCACGCTGCGCAAAAGGGTGAAGGGCAGGGCCAGGACCACGGCATCGGCGCGGTATTCGACCGGGCCGCCGGGACCCTGGAAGGCAAGCTGGTAGCCTTCGCCGTCCTCGGAAACGGCTTCCAGACGGTGGCCCAGGCGGATCCGGCCCTCCAGGTTCCGCGCCAGGCCCTCCGTAACGCCCTGGTTACCTCCCGCGATCCGGTACCTCTCGTCGCTCGAACCGAAAATGCGGAACCGTCCGGACGAGGTGTCCAGGGAGACCATGGTCAGGAAGTTGAGGCTGGACTGCCGATCCGCGTCCAATCCGAATTCGGTGACATAGGCCGCGGTCAGCAGGTCATGTAACCAACCAGTTACCCCCCGGGAATGCAGGTATTCCTCAAGGGACAGCTTGTCGAGGGCCGCGGCCGCGCCCCCGGTGCCGGCGGAGATTTCCGCGGGAAGACTGCCCAGATCGAGATGCATGAGTACGGACGCGTCGCGAATGGCGTTCACGACCTCGACCTCGCTGCGGATCTTGCCTCCGAACCGGTAGGCATATTCCTTCA
Organism: Fibrobacterota bacterium; assembly: GCA_036732085.1. Lineage (GTDB taxonomy): Bacteria > Fibrobacterota > Fibrobacteria > UBA11236 > UBA11236 > Chersky-265. The sequence goes on from DAINDC010000323.1 coordinate 6,082, forward strand.
GCCCCGCGAACTCCGGCGCCTGCCCGTCTTCGAGGGCCAGTCCCAACGATTGGGCCAGGCCGATCATATCCGCATGGGAACTGTCGATGAATTCCCCTCCGGCCTCGGCAAAAAGGCCGGGAGCCACCGCATCCTGCAAGGTCAGGATCCGACCGCCCACGCGCGACCCGGCCTCGAAAACGACAGGCTCCACTCCCGATTGCGCCAGCACGCGGGCCGCGTTCAAGCCTGCGATTCCCGCGCCCACGATCGCCACCTTGGGCGCCCCGTTGCCTTTTTCCTTGCCCTTGGGCCGGCAACCCGGCAAGAGACCGGCGGCGCCTAAAATCATGGCCCCTTTGACGAAGTCGCGTCGGGAAAGATTTCCGACTCCAGCTCCCTTGCGCCAAGCCGATCCTGTCCCCCCGGGCGCATTTCCCGGTCCGGGGTCGGTAGCCAAGCGCAAGCAGCGTCGCAGCGAAGCCATTAGTGGTGTCCGGGAGGATATAGG
>DAINDC010000324.1:0-5966 GCA_036732085.1 Fibrobacterota bacterium
TCCCTGATGGGAACGGAAGGCGAGCCGATGGTCCGCATCCCCGGCCAGCGCATCCAGGAACTCCGCGGGCTCGGAGCCGCGCTCGAGCGCGCGCGAACGGTGGAAGAACCCGATCCCCAAGCCCTGGCCAAGCTGCTGCGGGCCTGCAGGTCCATCGATTATGTCCGCATGGACAAGCTGGCCGAAAAATACCGGGCGATGCTGCTGCGCGTGGGCGAGAGGCTCGGCAAGCGCCTGGAGTTCCAGGTCCGGCCGGAAGGTCTCGAGGTCTCGCCGGGAGTGTTCGCCTCGCTCGACGAGCCCCTGGTGCACCTGCTCCGGAATGCCGCCGATCATGGCATCGAGGGAGAGGCGATCCGGATCCTGCACGGGAAACCGGGCCCAGGACGGATCGAACTCGGACTGCGGGATGACTTAGGTACCGTGGAAGTTACCGTAACCGACGATGGCGGAGGCATAGACGTGGACCGCCTCGCGGGAAAGGCGATCTCCAAGGGCCTGATCACGGCCGAAGCCCTGGCGGGGATGGACGACGCGCGCAAGGCCGAATTGATCTTCCTGCCCGGCCTTTCCTCGCGGGACGAGTCGACGGAGATCTCGGGCATGGGAGTGGGAATGGACGCGGTGGCGGCCTGGGCCAAGGCCGTGGGGGGCACGGTGGAAGTCCGCTCGCGTCCGGAGGAGGGGACGAGCATCATCCTGCGCCTGCCAGGGGATTTCGCGGATCGGGGTTAGCCGATCGGTCCGGCATTGAGGCCTGCGCGGGGAGCTTGGGCTTGCGGCCCGCGGGACTAGAGGGTGTTATGCACAATTTTCACTACTGCGGCCGGCTGCGCAGGCCGGGGCCTGCGTCAGGCTCAGTCACGGGACGCCCAGCGGGCGTCTTACTCTCCAAGTAGCGCTCCTTCGCCCTCCTTGGCCGCGGCCCGCTCGCACGGCCTCGCTACGTTAAAATTGTGCATAACACCCTCTAGTCTTCGAAGACTTCGCCCAGGGAGGCCTTGAACTCGCTGACGAACTGGTCGTCGTTGAACAGCAGGGGCTTCTCCATATACGCCCGGGCGCCGATCTTCAGGCACTTGGTCATCTCCGGGCCGCGGACCGCGGAAATCATCATGACGCGGGCCTGGGGATGCGCGGCCATGATTTCCGTCAAGGCCGCGACGCCGTCCTTATGAGGCATGGTGATGTCCAGGGTGATGAGGTCCGGTTTGTGTTCGGCATAGAGCGGCAAGGCCTGGAAGCCGTCGCATCCGGTGGCGACCACCTTGTATCCCATGACCGCCTCGAAGAAGGCGGTGAGTTGCTTGATCAGGAAGATTGAGTCGTCGATGATGACAATGCGCTTGGACATGCTTATCGGTCCGGGTTCAGCCCGGTTTCCCTTCTCCACTGTCGGTGGGCTGCGAGAATCCGGTCCCGGCGCCGTTGTCCAGCGATCGGATGGAAAAGTGGATGCAGATGTCCTTGCCGTTCGCCTGCACGACGCCCGCCAGGCCCCAATCCTTCCGGGAGGTGAACACGCCGTCGTTGAAGAAGGGCGTGGAGGGCTTGAGGTAGCCGAAGGTCGAGACGAACAGATCGTCGGCGACGACCAGGCCCGACATCACATTGGCCATTTCTCCCAGCGCGTCCTTCCGCACCTTGGGGTTGATCTCGCCGGAGAAGATTTCCGGGAGATCGCCGTCTTCCACCCCGAGGACGAGCAGGGCGTGGAACTTGGCATTGCCGGTGGGAAGTATGCAGTACATGGAAGAGCCGTCGGGAATGGAATTGCCCACCTTGAACGGGGCCTTCACCGTCACGTTGGTTTCCAGGATGGCCCGTATCGCCCAGGTTACGCAACCTTCGAATGTCTTCGCCATTCCATAAAGGGCGTCGACGATTGGTTCTGCAGGGCTCATGATTCGGTCCGAAGGCGGGACATGGTTCCTTCCCTTTTGGCTTTATCCATTGTAATGGAGGCAGGCCGGATTATGCAAGTGATTATTGGAGTGGTGTCCGGGAATGGCCGCATGGTCTAAAATTTGTAAACCAGCCATTTGTAAACCAGCCCGCCGCCGAAGGTGCGATGCGCCCGATGCGGGAACCTGGGACGCGTAGTTGAAGGCCTCGCCGCGGGAAAAGGGGGAGGATACCTGGCCCGTCCGACATGGTTGGGCGTGCGACGGCGGTAGTCCTCGGGCATCCGGTAGATCCGCAGGGGAATACCGGGTAAAGGAACCTCGATGCCCGAATTCCAGGTTATGGAAATCCACGGGTTTGACCTTGCCCCCGGCGACCAGGGCGGTTCGCTCCGCCCTAACCCCAAGGCAGTAACCGCACGGTTACGATCAGGGTCGGAAAAGGTGCAGGTAGACGGCCGCCACCGGCGCGGAGAAGAGGAGGGAGTCGAACCGGTCCAGGACTCCGCCATGGCCCGGGATCAGGTGCGAGGAATCCTTGAAGCCGGTATAGCGCTTGAGGATCGAAATGAACAAATCCCCCATGATGGCCGTGCCCGACAAGACCAGCCCCAATCCCGCGCTGGCCAGGATGCCGGTCCCCAACAATTTCGTCCCCAAGGCCGCGACCAGGGCCGTGGTCAATACCGCGCCGCCGATCGCGCCTTCCACCGTCTTTCCCGAACTGATGGTGGGGCAGAGCTTGCGCTTCCCAATCGCCTTGCCGGTGGCATAGGCGCCGGTATCCGCCGTGGCCATGGCCAGCTGAACCAAAAGGAGGGGAAAGATGCCGCTCCAGCCCGCCTCGGGAGTCACCAGCGAGAATACCGCGGCGGCGTACAGCCCGAAGTAGGCGCAGCCGAAGGCTTGCAGGTATATCCACGGCGCCATGGCCGCGATGTCCACGTAACGGAATCCCAGCAAGGTGATGCCGAGCAAGGCCGTCACCGAAAGCGCCCAGGCCCAGGTTTCCGCGGGCGCGCGCGCCAGGCCGGGAAAGGCGCCCAGGACGGAGGCGATCTGGGGGAAACAGGGAAGGTACGGGACCGTGAAGCCCAGCACCAGCAGGGCCGGGAGCCAGGCGACCTGCGGACCCGAGAGCTTGCCCGATACCATGCGCGAGAACTCCCACGCGCCCAAGGCCAGGATCATCGCCATCAAGGCCCAACGCGAATACGGGCTGAGGACCAGGCAGGAGAGCCCCACCAGGCCCATGACCAGGGCCGATAGGATGCGGACGGTCAGGTTGGACAAGGCTCAGCCTTCGAGGACTTTGCCGAAGCGGCGCTGCCGGGAATGGTATTCATCGATGGCCTGGACCAGCCCGCCCTTGTCGAAGTCGGGCCATAACGTGGGTGTTACGTAGAGCTCGGTATAGGCGATTTGCCAGAGCAGGTAGTTGGAGATGCGCTGGTCGCCGCCGGTGCGGACCAGGAGCTCCGGATCGGGGACGTCGCTCTGGTACATATGGGCCCGGAAGATCCGATCGTCGATATCGGCGGGTTCTATCTCGCCCCTTTTGGCCTTCTCGGCGAGTGCGCGGCAGGCGTCCAGGATTTCCTCGCGGCCGCCGTAGGAGACGGCCAGGTTGAGCTGCAGGCCGGTATTGCCCTTGGTGCGATCGATGCCCCACTCCAGTTCCTTGCGGGTTACCTCCGGCAGGCGGGAGAGGTTCCCGAGGGCGCAGAGCCGGACATTGTTGTCCATCAGGTCCTGGATCTCCTGCCGGATCATGTCGACCAGCAGGTGCATCAGCGCGTCGACCTCGGGAAGCGGGCGCTCCCAATTCTCGGAGGAGAAGACGTAGATGGTCAGGTATTTGATGCCGAGCTCGCCGGCGGCGCGGACGATGCGCTTGGTGGCCTTGGTGCCTTCCTTATGCCCAACGACCCTTGGAAGAAAGCGCTTCTTGGCCCAACGGCCATTGCCGTCCATGATGATTGCGATGTGCTGGAGTGGCTCACGCATATCCGACCCCTTCACGCCCCGACCGTATCCTTGGTCAAACCGTGAGGATGTCCTTTTCTTTTTCGGCGATGACCTTGTCGACTTCGGCGATGTACTTGTCGGTGAGATGCTGGACCTTGTCCATCTCTCCCTTGAGTTGATCCTCGGGCCAGCTCTGGTCCTTGGCGGCCTTCTTCAGGTGCTCGTTCTCGTCGCGGCGGATATTGCGGATGGCGACCTTGCCCTCCTCGCCCACGCCCTTGGCCACTTTGGCCAGTTCCTTGCGGCGTTCACCGGTGAGGACGGGCATGTTGAGGCGGATGAAGGTGCCGTCATTGACCGGATTGATGCCGATATTGCTGATCTGGATGGCCTTTTCGATGGCCTGCATCAGGCTCTTGTCCCAGGGCTTGATGGCCAGGCAACGAGGTTCCGGGATCGAGATGGCGGCGGCCTGCGGAATGGGCGTCTTGGTGCCGTAATAGTCGACGAAGATATTGTCCAGGATGGACGGGGAGGCGATGCCGGTGCGGATTTTGGCCAGCTCGCGGTGGACCGTATCCACGGTCTTCTGCATGCGGTCCTTGAGGGATTTTTCGTCGAACATGGTGCTACTCCCCGCTCGTCACCAAGGTCCCGATCTTCTCGCCCTTGGCCGCCTTCTCCAGGTTTCCATGCACGTTCATGTCGAAAACCAGGATCGGGATGTTGTTCTCGCGGCAAAGCGCGAAAGCGGACGTGTCCATGACCTTGAGCTGACGGTTGATGGCCTCGGTATAGGTGATATTCTCGTACTTGACCGCATCCTTATGCTTGTTGGGATCCTTATCGTAGATCCCATCCACATTGGTGGCCTTCATGATAATATCGCAATTGGTTTCGATGGCGCGCAAGGTGGCGGCGCTGTCCGTGGTGAAATACGGGTTTCCGGTGCCGGCTGCGAACAAGGCGATGCGGCCCTTTTCGAGGTGGCGCACGGCGCGGCGGCGGATGTAGAACTCGGCTAGGGCCGACATCTTGATCGCGCTCATGACGCGGGTGGAGATGCCGACCTTCTCGAGGGCGTCCTGCATGGCGAGGCAGTTGATGACCGTAGCCAACATGCCCATCTGATCCGCGGAGACGCGGTCGAAGCCGAATTTGCTGAGGGTGGCGCCGCGGATGATATTCCCGCCGCCGATGACGATGCCCATCTGGACGCCGCTCTGGTAGACTTGGGCGACTTCTTCGGCGATGGAACGGATGGTTTCGGGGTCGATGCCGCCTTCATGCTCGCCAGCGAAAGCCTCCCCGCTGAGCTTGAGGAGGATTCGCTTGTACCTGAGTCCGGACATCGGGCTATTGACCCAATTGGAGTCGGTGGAAGCCGAGAACCTTTACGGACTCGAGCCCTTGCAACTTGGCGGTATTGGCCAAGAGCTTGTCGACCGTGATTTTATTGTCCTTGATGAAGACCTGGCTGACGAGGCAATTCTCTTTGTAGAACTTGGAAATCTTGCCTTCGACGATCTTTTCGACCATGTCGCCGGTCTTGCCTTCCTTGAGGGTCAGCTCCCGGCCGATCTCGCGTTCCTTCTCGATGATGGAAGCGGGCACGTCCTTCGGCTCAATGGCGATGGGCATGCTGGCGGCAACCTGCATGGCCAAATCCTTGGCCAAGGTGGAAAGGCCGGCCTTGTCGCTGGGCGTTCCGGTGAAGCCGAGCTTGACGATGACGCCAATCTTGCCATTCATATGCGAATACGTTTCAGCCAGTTCGCTTGCGCCGACTTTTTCAAGCGCGAAGCGGCGGATGGAAATGTTCTCGCCGATTTTGGCGATGACGGCGGTATTCACCTCGGCGACCGTGGTGGAATCCATCGGCATGGTCTTGAGCGAATCGAGATCCGAAGGCTTCTTTTCCAGGATGACGCGGGCGGTTTTGCCGGCGAAGGAATTGAAGTCATCGGAAGCGGAGACGAAATCGGTCTCGCAGTTGATTTCCACGGCGGTGACGGCATCGGAACCGGAAGCGAGGACGACCTTGCCTTCCTTGGTTTCCTTGCCCACGCGCTTGGCGGCGACTGCGGCCCCCTG
>DAINDC010000324.1:5976-6571 GCA_036732085.1 Fibrobacterota bacterium
CGATAGCCAGTTCCATGTCCCCGGCGGTTTCGCTGAGGGCCTTCTTGCATTGCAAAATACCTAAGCCGGTCTTTTCCCGAAGTTGGGCGACGGCTTGGGCTGTGACTTCCGCCATTACTCGGCTCCCTCGAGGACTTCAGCGAGGGCAGGAGCGGCTTCGGCCTTGCCCTGTTCGACTGCCGGGGCCTGGATGCCGACGATGGCATCGGAGAACACGCGGGTCAGAAGGCCGACGGACTTGATGGCGTCGTCATTGCCCGGAATCGGAAAGGCAACCTTATCCGGATCGATATTGGTATCGACGATGGCGAACACCGGAATGCGGAGGCGGTTGGCTTCGTGAACGGCGATTTCCTCATGCTCGGAATCGACCACGAACAGGGCGCCGGGCAAGGTCTTCATATTGCGGATACCGCTGAAGATGCCTTCCAGCTTGGCGCGTTCCTTGTTCAGGGACAGCACTTCCTTCTTGGTGATTTCCTTGAAGAGGCCGTCGGTTTCCATCTTCTCGATTTCTTCGAGACGCTTGATGGACTTCTTGACGGTGGAGAAGTTGGTGAGCATGCCGCCGAGCCAACGCTCGGTGACGTAGTAC
>DAINDC010000325.1:0-6543 GCA_036732085.1 Fibrobacterota bacterium
GAGTTGGTGGATGTGGCCTGGGAGCTGCCTATCGCGACGAAAATACCGAGGGCGGCAGCAAGGATTTTGTTGGGGATGCGCATGGGGACCTCGGGGAGAGGGGACCGTACTCAGGGGAAGAAAAGTTTTTTTGTGGGGAGAGGCAAGGGGAAGCGTGGGGGGTGGTCAAGCCTTGGTTCGCAACCTTGCTGCGATTTTCGAGAACTGCAACAACGCGGCTTCCAATTCATCTACGATCTCCGTTGCCAGGATATCTGGAGCGGGAAGAGAATCCGTATCGGTGAGGCTCTTGTCCTTGATCCAGAATAGGTCCAGGCTGAGCTTGTCGCGTTTTTCGATTTCTGCATAGCTGAAGCTGCGCCAGCGCCCTTCGGGATTGGCCTCGCTCCAGGTCGGCTTACGCTTGTGCACAGCTCCTGGCCGATAGCATTCAATGAATTCATCAAAATCCTTGCGGGCGATGGGTGATTGTTTCTGGGTGAAGTGCTTATTGGTACGCAAATCGTATACCCAGAGTTTTTCGGTCCAGGGTTCGCGGCGACCTTCCTTCTTGTCGAAGAATAGGACATTGGCCTTTACGCCGTTCGCGTACCAGATGCCGGTGGGTAGGCGCAACAAGGTATGGACATTGCATTTTTGCAGCAGGTTCCGGCGTATCTTTTCTCCCGCCCCACCCTCAAAAAGGACGTTATCCGGCAGCACCACAGCGGCCCGGCCGTTGATTTTCAAGAGCGAGAACATGTGCTGGACAAAGTTCAATTGTTTGTTGCTGGTGGAGGTCCAGAAATCCTCGCGTACGATGACCTTGTCGTCCTTTTCCGTATCGCCTTCTTCGTTCACGAACAGCAGGCTCTGACTTTTTCCGAAGGGCGGGTTTGCCAGGATCATGGAATATTCCTTGCTCCAGGGCGCGGCCAGGCTATCATGGCCGGAATGCACCACTACCTTTTCCCCGCCGATGCCGTGGAGATAAAGGTTCATGGCGCACATGCGACCCACCTTGGGCGAAAGCTCCATGCCCTCGACAAGTTCTTCGCGCATGGCCCTCTTCTCGTCGCGGTTCAATTCCTTTCCATGTTTTTCGAGCACGTAATTGTAGGCGTTGAAGAGGAAGCCTCCCGTACCGGCTGCCGGGTCGCAGATGCGGTCTTTGGGCGTGGGCCGCATTACCTCGCACATGGTGCGGATGACGGCGCGGGTGGTGAAATACTGGCCCGCGCCTTTGGCGGATTCCGAGGCGGAACGTTGGAGCAACTCCTCGTAAATCGTGCCCTTCACATCGACGGGCAGACTCATCCAATCTTCCTTGTCGATCAGGTTGACGATGAGCTGTTCAAGTAGCGCGGGGTTGTGGATGTCGCAGCGAGCGCCCTTGAAGATGACACCCAACATTCCGGGCTTGACCGCCAACTTTTCAATGGACTTGGCGTACTGAATTTCCAATTCCGCTCCGGAGAGCTTCTTGAGAGCCTTCCACCCCCACTCCTTCGGAACGATGGGCTTCTGGTTGTAAGGCGCCTCGGTGAGCTGGTCCGCCATTTTGAGGAAGAGAAGCATGGTGAGCTGTTCGACATATTCCACGCAGCTCAGTCCTGCTTGCTGCAATACGCCCGCGTAGCTCCAAGCCCGCTTGCCAATCTGGGATGCATCCATACTCTTAATCTTCCTTGTAGGTGAGGGATTTCAGCTCGGCGCGGTCGCGCTCGAGGAAATCCTTGAGTTGTTCGACGCTTGGCAAGGCAGTGAGATAGCGAGTTACGAATAGCTTTCGATCCATGCCGGCGGTTGCGTACTCCACTTCCGCGCCGTCCTTGTCGCTGCACAGCAGGATGCCGATGGGAGGGTTGTCGCCCTTGGCGCCCATATTGGCCTTGAACCAGTTGACGTAGAAATTCATTTGCCCAGCGTCGGCGGGACGGAAGGCGCGGACCTTCAGTTCGAAAAGGACATGGCAACGCAGAATCCGGTGGTAGAAGACCAGATCCACCCGGTGATGTTTGCGGCCTTCCGTAATCCGGTATTGGCGAGCCTCGAAACAGAAACCTTGCCCCAACTCCAGCATGAAGCGCTGCAGATGATCCAGCAGGGCGGATTCGAATTGCTCCTCGGAATATTCCGATCGTTCGGCCAGGCCTGTGAATTCCAGGATGTAAGGGTCGCGTAACAGGTCGGCTGGGTTTTCCACCAGCTCCTGCCTGCGCGCTCGGGCGATGACGGCCTTTTTATTTCTGGAGTGTCCGGTCCGCTCGTACAACAGGCTTTCCACTTGGCGTTGCAACTGGCGCACGGACCAATGGCCCTTGAGGCATTCGTTTTCGTAAAAGGCCCGCTTCCATGTATCCTCGATGCGGACCAGTTCCTGGATCTTGGTCCACGACAGCCGCAGTACTTCCTCGGCGGTCAGGGACGGCGGGGATTCGCGGGTCACTGGCCCGCGAATCGGGAGGGTAGCGGGCGGCAGCCCCAATTCGCGGGTCACCGACCCGCGAATCTGCGGATAGATGCGATACGTCATCCGGCAGTCCCGCAACACCCGGGGATCCCCAAGGCCTTTGATTCCCTTGCCTACCAAATCTTTCGCCAAAGTTTCCAGAAGCCTGGTTCCATAGCGCGCCCGGTCCGCGCCCTTTTGTTCGAACTCAACGAGAGCGGCGCCGATCATCCAGTTCCGCAGCACCAGTGCCTGATTGACAACCAAGGCGGCGTGGGTGACCATGCGGATATTGAGGGAGGCGATGGAGGAAACCAGATGGCGATAGGTCCGGGGGCGGCCCGACTTGGACTTGCTTTCGACCTTGCCGGATTTGCGTACGACTTTCTTCATGCGGCGGTTTTGATCCGGGGGCGTTTCGAAGGTACTCTCACAGGTACCTTCGTCGCGCTTTTCGTGGACTTTTTCAAAACTTTCGAAACACCCTTCGCCGTCTTCCCCTTGGCGGCCTTGGTTTGCCGGACCCGTTCTTCTCGCTCCGCCGCGATGCGCTTCAGGAGCTCGGAAGCGGGTTCATCGTTCGGGTCTTGCGGGACAAGTTGGCCGGTGAAGGCATGGCGGAGGATGGATTGGCGCAGAGCCTGGGCGCTGGCCAGCTTGGCTGCGATATCAGCTTCGAGGTGATCGACCATGGAAAGTTGTTCTTCGACGGCTTCGACGATGGCGTTCTGTTCGGCGAGAGGTGGAACGGGCATTTCCATCGCCGCAAAACGGTCTGCCCCGAGATGAGCGATGTTAGTGGTCCAGCGCGCAAGTTTACGAAAACGATGGCTTCGCAGACAGGCCTTGAAATAGATCAATGCGAACTCAGGCAGGATTCCGTCGTAGGGGCGAAACCGAACAAGCGTATTAGTGAAGCAAGCGCCTGGAAGTTCGCCTCGATAAATGGCAGCTCGCCCCACCAGTTCCACACTTTGGCCCTCATTCAAGAGAATGTCTCCAGAATGAAGCTGGAAAGTTTTGAATTCATCGGGCGTGAAATTCATTTCATAAACGCTGCGAAGATCGATCCGATCCTCGTATACATTGGCAACTCGGAGATAGGGGCGTATATGTTTTCCAGAATGGTGCCGAGGCGCGCGTTGCCTGCCGAGTTGCACATCGCCGATTTGAGCGGGTGAAGCCCAACACCATCCGTCCGGAAGAGGTGTAAGACCTGAGGTATCAGGTGTCGATGGCTCCCTATATTTCCGCTTCCAATCCTTTAGTGGCGTGATGCCCTTTTCCTTAAATTTAATGAGCTGCGCATCCTCCCACCTATTGCGGCATTCCAAAAGAATACGCTTGAGCAAAATGGGGGCGCGTTCGGAGGCAGGATTTTCAGTGCGCCACTCAGCGGTTAGGGTACCTTCAACGGCAGCCTTAAGGACAAGCGTTCGAAACTGCTTCAGCTTCGCCTGCACCCGCTCTAAACCAGCCACCCCAGCATCAAGATCGGGAAGAAGCTCATCAAGTGCATCAGCAATACGTTCTTGCTCATTTGATGGCGGAACCAGTATTGTTTGACTCAAAAACTCTAGGTCGCGCGCCGAAGGCGGACTACTACCATAAGTCGGAATCGCATGAATAAAAGAATCTCGACGCAACAGATTATAAAGAAACCTAGAGCTTACTCCACACATGGGCCGGCATACGCAAAATGCGGTTGAACCTATGGCTCCATCTAGGTTTGGTTGAACAACGGCAATATTCTTAAGATACGGGCGTACCAAGGAAAAAATCACATCGCCGCTTTTGAGTTCATTTCTAGCCCTACTGGGGGCCTGCGAATTCGCCAAGTGCTTGGGGTTGGAGATCACCTGTCTTTTGTTGTCAACAGATTCAATGTCGACATAAAAAAACTTTCCGGGCCCGTTCCGTTTTGGATCGAGCGTTGTAGCGTTTGATAAAACTTCCCGCAATGAAGCCACCGCCCAACCCAAGGGCAGAGCTTGTTCGTTCACTTCACTCACGCCGCCAACTTCTCATTCAATTCTTCAAGGAGACTCTTGAGCTTTTCCCCAAACAGCCCGTAGGCCCGGCTCAAATCGCCATGCTGCCCGAACCAACCTTCATGAAAATCATCGGCCACAATGGAAAGACTGGTCGCGATATGCTCCGCCATCCTGTCCAACCACAGCCGCTGCTCCTCGGTAAACGTCACGCCCATGCGCTCCTTCTCCCTAATCCATGCCCCATAATTCAGAATCACATCATCGGAGTAAGGTCGCAGAGGTATATCCGGCATAATCGCATGCCGGACCAAGCTCACCAAATCGGCAAGTTGCTCCCCAGGCAAGGCCGGCATTGTAGACGACTCCGCGATCTGGGTCGCATCTGCAATTTCGAACGAGCGCCAAAGCTGGGTGGGCAAAATAGCCAGCGGCGGAATCGAGAGCGCATCCTTCAGCTGACGCAAATCCTTGAGGGAAAGTTTGATGGGACGCGTGCCCGAATAAAGCACTTGCAGCGCGGTAAGCTCATCCTTATGCGCCTCCATCCAATTGCGGAAATCCCGGATCTTGGCCTGGGCCTTGTTCACGGCGGAAGGGTCAATGCCGGAATAGAGCACATCGTCGATGGAGTGACGGTCGATGGTCTGTTCGTTCTGGATGCGGATTTCCAGGATGCGTCGGCGGAACGCGGCCTTCATAAAAGGCGTCACGGCTTTTTGCGCAAGCTTTTCAGCGGCCGCCTTGATTTGATCCGGGGTCGGATCGTCGTCAAGCCCAAACATGGACTTGGCCTCCGCGAACTGAGCATCAGGATCGGTCGCGCGCAAGAGATCACGCGCCAGCTCGGGGAAGGATTTGCCTCCCGCCAGTTCGGTTAACTCGCTCAGTTGGTCGTGCGAGAACTCCCGTTGCAGGCGAGCCAGCCGACCGGCCAGCGTGATAAGGGCATCCGCGTCCAATCCTCCTTGCGCCACGTATTCGAGCAGTTCAGGCACCGAAACGGAGTGGCACCTGTTCAAGGTATGCGAATCGGTCTTGTCCTGTTCGCACACACCCACGGCATCCACGATGATGAACCGGTCCTTGCCCTTGGCGCTGGGCGTCACCACCTGGAGCTTGTCCGGGGAGATGACGCGTACGCCTCGCCCTTTCATCTGTTCGAAGAATCCGGCCGACTTCACGTTGCGCAGAAAGAAAACGCACTCGATGGGCTTCACGTCGGTGCCGGTGGAAATCATGTCCACGGTCACGGCGATGCGCGGAGAATAGCTATTGCGGAAATGGGAGAGGATCTCGTCGGGCGTTTGGCTGGAGGTTTTCACCCACTCCGTGGTTTCGGATTCGGTTCCATCCTCATTCACCACCTTTACAGCCTTGCGCATAAAACCGGTGCGGTAGGTGATTTTCTCGCAGAACTCGTTTTGCTCCGCGAACTCTTCGCGTATCATGCGGACTATGTCGTCGGCGTGGGAGTCGTCTTTCGCGAAGATGAGAGTTTTGGGCGCCTCGGCGCGGCCGGGAAAGGCCTCCGGCAAAACCTTGAGGCGGAATTCGCGGATGACGGTGCGGAGTTGGCTTTCCGAAACCACGTCGCGATCGAGTTCGTTGGCGGTATAGGTCAGATCCTGATTAAGTTTCTCGAGCCGCTCAGCGCGGGTGAGCTTGTCCCGTTTGTCCACAAAGATGCCGGTCGGATCCGCGACGATGGTCGCCCCTCCTTCGGTAATGCGGGTGCGGATGCGGTAGACGTCGAAATCCACATTCACGCCGTCGATGACCGCTTCATCATGACCGTATTGCATCACGAGATTCTGATTGAAGAACCCGATGGTCTTTCCCGTGGGAGTTGCCGTGAGTCCCACCAGAAAGGCGTCGAAGTACAACACCACCTGCGCCCAGAGATCGTAGATGGAACGATGGCATTCATCCACGATGACGAAGTCGAAAAATTCAGGTGGGATGCCGGCATTGTAAACCACGTCCGGCGGCTCACTGTTCCAAGTTCGGGCGGTGTCGAAGGCCGAACCTTCCTCGTTGCTCGCATCGAACTCGGCCTCACCCTTTAGCATCGAATAGAGGCTGATTAAGTTTCTCGAGCCGCTCAGCGCGGGTGAGCTT
>DAINDC010000326.1:0-6539 GCA_036732085.1 Fibrobacterota bacterium
CCGAAGCATGTGTCCCAGCAGGAATCGACCGGCATTATCGCCAATATACCTGGGTAACCTGGGTGTTGCGCCGCCTACACCATTATTCCTGGCCGAAAATATCCGGAGATTCAATCGTGATTATACCGGCCTCGGATTTTGGTTGAAATGCCGCGCCGTTGACAGGATCACTGCCAATGTTTTTCTGTTCGCCTCGTCGATAAATCCTGGAACCGCCGGCAGGGGATCGTCGGGGTATGGCTTAGAAAGCACTCACGCAGAGGCGCGCGCGATCCGGGCAACCGCCTCCGCAATTTCATTCGTAGGCAGAACGAAATCAATACAGCCCGCAGCCTGGGCACTGCGAGGCATTTCGTTCACTACGGCAGAGCTGTCCTGGGCGAAGGTTATTCCACCCTTGGCTTTGATTCGTTTGCATCCCTTCGTACCGTCGCCAGCATACCCGGATACGATGATGGCAATCGCGCGAGGCCCCATGGCCTCTGCCAAGGAGGTCAGAAGATAATCCACTATCACGTTCCGCATAGTGCGCGGGGAGATGATCTTGAAAGTATCGCCCTGAATAAGTACATCCGCGTTCGATGGGCTTACGTAGACGTGATTGGCCCGTATGGACATCGCCGTTGCAGCCACCAGCACCTGCATTTTCGTGTGCTTGGAGAGAATCTCGGCCATGTGACTAATGGCTTCTGGAGTAATATGCGTGACAAAGACAAAAGCCATTCCCGTATCGGACGGCAGGAAGTCCAGGAAATCCTTGTATGCGGCTAGAGATCCAGCTGACCCGCCAATGCCGACAATAAAATTTGGGGGGGGGGATGCATTCATTTCAAGTGGAAGTATTTTTGCCAGGTTTCTGTTTCTGCTTGGCGCCTACAGTGACATCCGCGTCCATTGGCGCCAAACTGATTCCATTGTCGCTCAATATCAATTTGTGGACGTCGCTGGAATGGGCCGTGCCGCGGGACTTGACGATATAGAGACCACGGATACGTCTTCTGCCCTCATTTTCCTCCAATTCCCGCACGACAATCCAAGTATCAATTAATGATGAGACGCCGATTTCGCCGCTCCCGTCATTTTGCGAGTTTGAAGAAACCAGGCTTGTGAAAAGCCCGGTTATGCCCCTGGATTTCAAAAGGTCGATCATGCGGGTAATCAAAGATTGGATTTCGCGTTGGCTCCCTTGTCCAATGAGACTGGTCAGGGGATCCAGGACGATAGAGTTGGGTTCGAATTCCGCAATCAGCTTGTATAAATCGAGAAGATGCATCTCCAGGCCGAAAAAGGAGGGTCGCGTGGATACAATCTTCAGGAGTCCTTTTTTAATCAACGGCTCAAAATTAAAACCGATGGAACGCATGTTCTGGACGAGTTGCCCTGAAGATTCTTCATACGACAAGAACAGGCAACGCTCTCCACGCTTACAGGTTTCTACTGCGAACGCGGCCGCGAGGCTTGTCTTTCCAGTGCCTGCGGTCCCGGAAACGAGTATCGTACTCCCTCTGGTATAACCGACGCCCTTGAACATTTTATCCAGCGAGGGAACTCCCGTAGCAACCCTCCGGTTTGTGCCTGGTTGATCGAGGCCCGCCGAGGTGATGGGAATTACCGAAAGCCCTTCCTCATCGATTACGAAGGGGTATTCGTTGGTACCATGATTTGAACCGCGGTATTTGATGACACGGATTCTGCGGATGGAAATCTGTTCATCAACCCTATTGTCCAGTAGGATGATGCAATCGGAAATGAACTCCTCCATGCCATGACGGGTATAGCCGCGTTCTCCCGGTTCTCCGGTTACAATCGAGGTGACTTGTTTTTCCTTAAGCCAGCGGAAAAGCCTTTTTATCTCTACGCGAAGAATGCCGGTGTCCGTGACGCCTGCGAAGATCGACTCAATGGAATCCAAAACCACCCGTTTGGCGCCGATGGAATCGATAGCATGCTCCAACTGAACGAGCAGCCCTTCAAGGTTGAAATCCACCTCCCGGACATCCTTGTGATCCAAAATGACATGTTGAATCCGGATCTTGTCTTTGGCAACCAGTCCTTTTAAATCCAGGTTGAGGGAAACCACGTCTTTATAAAGTTCCTCCGGTGTCTCTTCGAAGGACATCAGGATGCCCGGCTCGTTGAAATTGATCGCGCCATTGATCAGGAAGTCAATCCCCAAAAGGGTTTTCCCAGCGCCCGGGCCTCCGCAGATCAAGGTGGTCCTGTTTTTAGGAAGCCCGCCCGCAGTTATCTGGTCAAAGCCTTTAATGCCTGTGGGGCACTTCGGTAATTGCCCATGATTTGAGAATTTGTTTTTCTTGAGAGTTCGCGGCATGCGGTCTTCCTTTTTCTCGTCCGTTGCGGTCGTGTTAAGAATCCTGGCGGAGTTGAATTCTGATTCCGGTAAGAGACGGAGGTGGAAGTGCCAGCCTCCAGAAACAAGATTCTCAAAGGGCGCCTGTCAATGCCTTGGGATTGGATATGCCCGATTTATTTTTCGATGACGTGGGCAATTCGCGTAATCTCTTTAGCGATATCCTCGGGTGAAAGGATGAAATCGACATACCCGCTGGCTACTGCACTCTCAGGCATATCGGGCTGCGAAGCTGTATCGAGACTTTGAGCAATGGTAATACCGCCCACTTCTTTAATGCCGCGAAGCGCAGCTGCACCATCGCCATCATATCCGGAAACAATTACAGCGATAAGCTTTCCATCCCAATTTTCCGTAAGGGAGCGTAGAAATACGGTAATCACGTCCGGCCAACCCCTGGGCTTTGATATCGGCTTTAAACGGAACTCACCTTCAAGGATGTGCAAATCCCGGTTTTCCGGGATAATAAAAACATGGTTGGGTTCGATGACCAATCTTTCAGTAATCAGCTCAACCGGCATCTTCGTATAGTGAGGAAGAATTTCGTGGAGCTTTGTCGCCAGGGTTCTCAAATGATTGACGATAACTATGGCACAGCCCAAATCAGCTGGCATATGTTGCAGCAAACGGATATAGGCATCAAGGCCTCCAGCAGATCCGCCCACGCAAACAATAGGGAAGTCTTTTGCATAACTATTAGTTTCCAATGAAATCACTCCCTGGTTGCCAATTCGAATATACCTTTCCGGATCATATGGTTTCACTTTTACCGCTGACTTCGTTTACCAATCCTCAAGATCCTGCGTTGCTGTCCTCATTCCCTTGGTCACTTCGCCGGGGTATCCTCTCGGGTGAGCTGGATTTTCCTTGGAGGCGACGATTCGGCGGGCCCATGCCTCCCCTTCGGTCGTCGGCCTTAAAGAAAATTCGACCCCGGCCGCTATGCTACCAGAGCCGGGGACCCAAAATTTTCTTTGCCCGCGCTCGCGTTGCCTCCAGGCCGGCTTGGATAGCAAGGCCCCTGCGGCCCCAGAAAATCCAGGTCTCCCTCGCCCGCTGAAGCGGCCCTGGCGATGAACACCAGGGAACCAAAGGAGTCAATATGATGAAAGGAACTGAACCGCAAGTTTATTTTGGGCTTTTTTCCATTCCTCCTGATCAAGGAACGGGGCGGCTACGATTACTACGAAGACGCTAACTAAATTGAGAGTGCTGAGTTCTCCCCCCTCAATTCGGCTCTTTTCCGGCCTTTTTTGCCGCTGCGATTTTCAAGTGGGAATGCTCGATGGCGAGATCAGTCCATTGTTGAACTAGCCGTTTGAATTTCCTGAAGGATGCAATTTGATCGCGTAGGTCCTTCACGAATTCCGGTCGGACGTATTCCGTTTTGCGTGCATTTTGTGAGTGTAACTCATCTGCTCGAGAGTGGTGAGATCTTGATGGCATTTTGCTAAGCCACCATTCTTAATCCCTCGCTTTCCCCTCTTTTCGTTTTCCGGGTTCCAGCGCATTTAGCGGCATTCCCAAGTAAGCCGAATCCTGATCCGTACTTCTCAAACCCGTTCTGCTCCGCCGGAACCTAGATGGTCCAATCCTCCCAAACCAACCCCTTCACTCTCTGGAACTCTTTTACGTTGTGGGTGACAAGAATAGCTCCGCGAGCTAACGCCGTTGAGGCGATCAGCAAATCGTTTGGACCGATGGGCTGGCCTTCGGATTCCATATCAGCGCGAATACGGGCATAAAAGATGGACTCCTCATCGCCAAATGGAATAATCGGCAAAGGAGCCAAAAAAGCATCCAAAACTTTCAACGTCTTCTCTTTACTCTGACTTTTGTTCGCTCCGAAATAAAGTTCGGCTTTGACGATGGCGGGGATGGCTACCGTCGATGGTGAATGGGATTCCAGTCGCATTTTCAAAGCCGGGAACATCCCCTTCAGGTGGTAGATGCAGATATTGGTATCAAGCAGGTGCATTCAGAGAGACTCCCTGGCTGCGTCTTGAGAGAAATCCAATTTGGAAACCGCCGGTAAATCCTTTTCCGACAGAGAGCCAAATAGACTGAAATAATTTGTTGGCCACTGGTTTTCCAAAGATTGAACCAACCTGTTTTTGACCCATTTGGAAACGGAGCTTTTTTCCAAGGCGGCGGCGTTTTCGATTTTCCTTAGGCTTTCATCATCGAGATAGATGGTTAATTGGGACATAGAAGCTCCTTGCTGAAAATACACCTATACTTTAAAGTATACTTGTTTTTATCCGAGCAGTCCAGCTTAAAATTCGGAATAAATTGGGGTTTTTGGGTTAGAACGGGGTCAATCCTCGATCTAAGGGGTGTTCGATTTCGGAATTGGAGCGAATGGATTTTGGACATGCCCGTTTTTTCATTACGGAAAACCGAATGGTCTTCCTTACCTTGCCGACCCGTCAAAATACAGTGGCCGTCTGGGGCAGCGGTTATTCTTTTACCGCGCTTAAATCCCTGCTCTGGCTTGGCCGCGCCCGAATCTTCTACTGGGGGGACATGGACGCGCAAGGATTTGAGATACTATCCAACCTCAGAGCCGTATTTCCTACTGTGCGAAGGTCAGAACGATGATCCCATATCCTTCGGGATGGGTAACTATTGCTCTATTTGACTATGTCCATAGCCAAATGAATAGCCGTGGTCTGCAAGTGAGGGCAGAACGGGCCAAGGATAAATTCGGTATAACAAGACATTATGACGAATTGGTGGGGGCTCACTTGCGGGTCATTCACGGGTCTGCGGCCCTGTGCCGCAATTTGGCTTAGGATTCCTGTGCATCCCTTTTGCGTTCCGTGGTCGCTACCGCGTACAGAATGCCGGCGGCGTTCAACAAGGACGTAGCAATGATGGAGACCTCCACAATCCGGCCGGACTTGTCCATTCGCTGGGTCAGATAAGGTTCCAGGATTTCCGATCGGCTCAGGGAATGAATCTTTTCCACCGCTTCTTCCCGCCGGCCTTCCGGGATACGGTCGCGAATATTCATCTTCAGCGCCTCGGCTTCGCTCCAGCCGTACAACCTTTCCGCCCCAGGGTTCCACGCCAGGATGCGGCCTTCCAAGTTATGCACGGTCACGGCATCGTGCGCATCGCGCACCACGGCGGCCAGGCGCACCAACTCGTTGGCCTTGAGCAATTCCTCTTCGACCTTCCTCCGCTCCGTGATATCCACAAAGGAAATTACCGCGCCTTCGATCACGTTTTCCAACGTCCGATAGGGCTGGATATGCATGGTGAACCAACGTTCCGCTACCGTACGCACGTCCACATCCACGTGCTTCAGCGTTGCGAGCACGGATTGGACGTCCGCGATCAAGGTGTCGTATCCGATCAAGTTGGAGGCGAAATGCGCCACCGGCCGACCCACATCTTCGGGGATAAGGTTGATGATCTGGGTCACGGCGGGCGTGAACCGCAGGATACGCAGTTGGTGGTTGACGAAAACCGTGCCGATGTCGGTACCTGCCAGCAAGTTGTTCATGTCGTTGTAGGCTCGCGAAAGATCGGTAACCTTAGTTTGCAACTCCGTATTGACCGTGGCCAACTCCTCATTAACGGATTGTAATTCCTCCTTGGAGGTTTCCAACTCCTCGTTGGTGGACTGCAACTCCTCGTTCACGGATTGCATTTCCTCGTTGGAGGATTTTAGCTCTTCGTTGGATCGCTCCAATTCGTTCTGGGCGGACTTCAGGTATTCATCTTTCGCCAGCAACTCTTGGTGCAGTGCTTCGATGCGTTCGTTCACGTTCGGTTCGTCGTTTCCGCCCGCAAGCGCCGCGCCCTCCGTGGGTTTGATTTGTTGGCCCTCCTGAACTGAACTTTCTTGGAGAATGACGAGCAAGTGCGGTGCGCCTGTCGTTCCGGCCGCCACGGGGCAGATGGTGAGATTCACACTTGTGAAGTGGCCATTGGTTTTAATCGGCAGTCCAGGGTTACGTATCACGGTTTTTTCCGACGCGGCTTTCTGAATGGCCGCAGAGAGGGGCAGACGCAAGCCTTCCCGCGCCATCTTGAGAATGTTGTTGGTACCGGCCTCGCCGGGAGCCGGTTCCAGGAACATTCCGGTGCGGCCATGCAGGTAGAAAATATCGCCCTTGGCATTGACGAGCACGGCGGCCACGGGGATTTGCTGCAATAG
>DAINDC010000327.1:0-6539 GCA_036732085.1 Fibrobacterota bacterium
GAACGGCTTCGCGGCCGAGACCGCCTCCGCCATCACCATCCTGACCGCCACCCATTTCGGCGCTCCCGTTTCCACCACCCATGTCATCTCCGGCGCCATCATGGGCGTGGGCTCGTCCAAGCGGGCCTCGGCGGTGCGATGGGAAATCGCGGGACAGATGGCGATCGCCTGGGTCCTCACCATTCCCGCCTCCGCCTTGACGGCCTATATCGTGGGTTGGGGATTCCGCCTCTGCGGCGGCTGAATAGTGACGGGTGAGTCGCTTTGACTGAAAAGCGGCGGCTGAGGTTCGACCTTTGATTTCCATCGCCCAGCTTTCCAATTTCTCCTTGACCTCGATCGGTCTGGCCATGGACTGCACGGCGGTGGCGGCCGCCTATGGCTTGACGGTGCGGACCGGACGGGTGCGTATCCTCCTCAAACTTTCGATTACCTTCGGTCTCTTCCAGGCTTTGCTCTTCATGCTGGGATGGGCCCTGGGACTGGGCTTGCGCGATCTCATCGGCCGCTACGATCATTGGATCGCCTTCATCCTGCTTTCCCTAATCGGCGGCAAGATGATCAAGGAATCCTTCCAGGCGGACGGGGAGGGCGCTCCTGACGAGAAGGGTGGGAAGGCGGATCTGACTTGGATCAAGCTCCTGATCCTGGGCGTGGCGACGAGCATCGACGCGATGGCGGTGGGTCTCGGCTTCTCGGTCCTGGGAAGCCCCATCCTGGCGCCTGCTTTTCTGGTGGGCTGGTTTTCCTTCCTCTTGCCCGCGGCGGGATTCCTGGCGGTCGCGAGACTGGGATCGGGATTGGGGATCTGGGCGGAACGGTTCGGCGGAGTCGTGCTGATCGGGTTGGGCCTGAAGACCTTGATCACCCACTTGGCGCAGGGCATATGAGGCTCATGGGAATATCGATCTGGAACCGGCTGCCCTCGCCCAAGGTGCTTTCCGCCGAGACCGTCATCCCGTATTTATGGGTCGCATGTTTCACGATGGCGAGACCCAATCCAGTGCCCTCCTTGGAAGCGCGCGAAGTTCCCGCCCGGTAGAAGCGCTCGAAGATGCGCGGCAGCATTTCCTCGGGAATGCCGGTGCCCGTGTCCTTGACCGAAAGGCGGAGGCTCGCACCGATATCGACCCAGAGCTTCACCTTGCCGCCGGGCCGGTTGTACTTGACCGCATTGCCCACCAGGTTGTTCAGGATGAGTTCAAGATCGCGGGGTTCCATCATCACCCGCACGTCGTCCGCCACGTGGTTCTCCAGGCGGATGCCGGAAGCCTCGAGGCCTTGGCGGTGCAGGTTGGCGGCGGCGTTGACATATCCTCGCAGGGGTAACGGCTCGGTTTCCTTGGGGACGGGATTGGCCTCCAGGTGGGACAGGGCCAGGAGATCCTGGACCAGGCGTTCCAGGCGCAGGGCATTGCTATGGATCTTGCGCACGAAGGGTTCGCGCACCTTGGCATCGGCGAGCGCGCCCTCGAGCAAGGCTTCCGCATATCCCTTGATGGAGGATAGGGGAGTCTTGAGCTCATGCGAAGCATTGGCCACGAATTCGGACTTGACCCGATCCAGGTGGCGGAACTCGGTGACATTGATCAAGGTGAGCAGGTATTCCCGGGCGCCGTTCTCGGAATCCAGGGCGGCCAGATGGCAGAGCAGATCGTATGGGGTTTCCGGACCCTTGTCGAGGTGGAGGATCGGCGGCCGATCGGGAACTCCGGCCTCGGAGACCCAGGCTATCAGGGCTTGGTTCCGGAGGGTTTCCTGCGCAGGCCTGCCTATCCAGGCGGAAGGCGCGGGCGAGGATTGCGGATCGGATCCCGGCCCCACCCCTACTCCAAGCAGGCGGATGGAGGAGGGATTGGCCGCGAGGACCAGGCCTTCCGCCGACAGGATGACTATGCCTTCTTCCAATTGGTTGAGGACCGCCACCAGCTTGTCGCGCTCCTTCTCCACGTCCCCGCCCAGCTTGCGGATCTCGCCCACGTATCCCTGGAACGCGCGGTTGAGGATGACGGCCTCGCGGAACTCGGCTTCCCATCGGGGCGTGGGACCGCCTCCCGCGCCGATTTCGGCTCCCGGCCCTTTGCCGGCCGGCCCCTGGTTCCCGGAATCGATGAGATGCAGGAGCGGGGAGCTGATCTTGCGGCTGATCCACCAGATGACCGCGAGCGAGGCGGCCAGGAAAAGCCCCAGGAACAGGGCGAAGACCCGGATCGAGGCCTTCTGGAAGCTCCACAGGGCGGTGGGACCGGCCGCGCCCCGCAGGTAACCCACATGGTTCGGAAGCCTGCGAGCTACGTAGAGCATTTCGATGCTCAAGGTGCTGGAATATCTCCAGGCATGGCCCCAACCCGAATCGCGTGCCGCCGCGACTTCCGGCCGATCATGGTGGTTCTCCAGGGTCCCCAGCTGCGCCTGCGGCACGTGGGAATCGGCGCGGACCCTTCCGGAGGTGTCGATCAAGGTGATGCGGAAGCCCTTGAAATGCGAGACGGCCCGGCACAGGGAATCCGCGCGCGCGGGCGAATCCAGCAGGCCCGGATCCTCGGCGATGAGGGCGGCCATCCATTCCAGGTCGCCGGAGAGCTCGCGCTCGAGCGCGTCCGCGAAGATGGAGCGGGAGGTGACGTAAAGGTAGACGGTGAGGCCCAGGAACAGGGCGGCGAACACTCCCAGCATCCCGATGAGGTGGGCCCGCAAGGACGGATATTCGCGATCGAGGCCACGCATGCTGAATAGACTATATAGAAAAAGGTCCCTGACCGGGGAAACCGGCTCCGCTAAACCGGAGCCCGTAACCGGTGGCCGGAAGCCGTCGGTCAGGCCGCGTTGGGAGCGGCGGAGGCCGGGGGCGCATTCGCCAGCGAGCCCTCCGGATCCCACTGGTAGCCGAAGCCGGTGACCGTGCGGATGCACTTTCCGTAAGGCCTGATCTTCTCGCGCAGGCGCGTTACCGTGACATCCACGCTACGTAGGCCGGCCTTGGACTCCATGCCCCAGGCTCGTTCGAGCAAGGTGGCGCGGGCGATGGTCTTGCGGTGGCCCTCGATGAGCACCTTGAGGACCATGAATTCCCGGGGCGTGAGGCTCACGCGGGCGCCGTCCACCTCGGTGATATGGCGGTCGAAGAAGATCTCGAGACCCTGGAAGGCGAAGCTGTCCTTGGCGCCCTTGGAGCGCTTGATCAGGGCCTTGGCCCGGGCCACCAGTTCCTTGGGGGAGAAGGGCTTGCAGAGGTAATCGTCCGCGCCCACTTTGAAGCCGATGAGCTTATCGGTCTCCCCGTCCTTGGCGGTGACGAAGAGGACCGGGATGTTTTCCAGGCGCTCTTCGCGTTTGATCTTGCGGCAAAGCTCGATGCCGGACATGTCGGGAAGCATCACGTCCAGGATGGCCAGATCCACGGACTCATCGCTGAGCACGGACAGGGCGTCCATCCCGTTCTTGGCGGCATGGACATGGAAACCTTCGGATTCAAGACTGTAGGTAATCAGTTCGAGGATATCGGCATCATCTTCGGTCACCAGGATATTATTTGATTGATTCATTACCCTAAAATCTACTAGGCGGATCGGCCGCCGGCCAAGGGTTCCGGCATTTCAAGCGTGTTACAACCGCTCAACCCCAAGGGAAAACCCCAATTCCCGCGCAGTCGCAGTCGCAATTCCTTCGCAGTCGCAATAGCTCGGGGAGGCTCGGGGAAAAAGGATCAAGGGATGGCGATTTTCCGGGTCAGACGTCCATCCAATCCCGGCTGCCCGTTGCCACCTGTCCCGCTCCAATCCAATCCGAGCACGTACATGCCGGTGGGGAAGCCGCCGCCCGATCCGCCGCGGACCATGTCGTAGATGCCCTCTGGCAGGTTGAGGCGGCCGGTTTCCCGGATGCGGCCGTCCATGGACCATAAGGTCCAATGGATGCGCGCGGCCTGCGGGAGGCGCAAGCTGAAGGAGAAGGCGCCCGGGGCGGAGGAGACCGTGAGCCGGAACGCGTCCACGGACAATGGGACCGAGGCCAGGCGCGCTTCCAATTCCGCGGCGGGGCCGGCATAGACGTCCAGGCTGTCCGCCAGTCCCGGGAACATGGGCAGGCTATCGCCCTCGTTCAGGCGGAAGCGCAGGCCGCGCGTGCGCGAGACGGCCC
Organism: Fibrobacterota bacterium; assembly: GCA_036732085.1. Taxonomy (GTDB): domain Bacteria; phylum Fibrobacterota; class Fibrobacteria; order UBA11236; family UBA11236; genus Chersky-265. The sequence goes on from DAINDC010000327.1 coordinate 4,141, forward strand.
AGGCCGCATAGCCTTCGGGGAGGCGGAGGGAGCCGACGGCGGCGGCGGAGGCGGACGTCACGCCCGCGACCACGCGCCACGCATAGAGCGCGCCCGGGGACTGATGCATGACGTCGGTCTCGAGGCGGCTGCCCGCCCGCGCGGACCATACCCGCGCGCCCTGTTCGCTCTGGGACGGCGGCCGGGGTTCGTCCTCAAAGCCGATGCCGTCCTGCGCCTGCGCGGAGGCGCCCAGCCGCAAGGCCGGGAGGCCGCCCAGGTTGAAGGTGAGGGAGACCCCGGAAGCGGCGGCGGATTTGGGCGTGGTCGCCGGGGCCGCGGGCACGGGCTGGAAGCGCAGTTCGATGACGGTGTCGCGGGCGCCCTTGTAGTAGGCGAAATAGCCGCGCCAGGGCAGGAGGGAATCGGTCTGCAGGTATTGCCCCTTGAGGGCGTCGTAGCCATGAAGGCCCTTGAGCGGCGACTGGTCGTAAACATCCAGTAACGTGCGTGATACGGGCCAATAGAGGGTGGCCAAGGTGGGGTTGGCCACCTGGTTCCAACCCTTGTGCAGGGTAAGCCGGAAGTTACCCGTCTCGTGGCGGGGCGTGGTAACCAGCGAGGGGAAGACCATGGAGGCCATGCTGGAGGGCGCGGCCATCCATAGGGCGGATCCCGGCATCATGCGTTCGCCGTCGTCCAGGAAACGGTATTTGCCCGAAGCCTGATCCCAGGCGGCGGCCGTGAGTCCCGGGGCGGCATTGTTCTTCCGGAGCTGGGCCAAGGTCGGCGGCGGATCCAGGGCCAACGGCAGGGAGATGAAATCCCACAGGTTCGCGGGGTCGCTCCCGATCTTGAATACGGGCGGGGTGCGGACCGGTCCCGAGGCCTTTTGCGCGAGGAAGTGGTAGGCGCCGGGCTGGGCGGGGAAGGACGCCTTCTGGCGGTGGTCGTCCACGGTGATCCGGAGGGTCAGGGGCTGGATGGATCCGGGGGGATTGCGGAGGACGGCGGTCACGATTTCCGGATTGCCGATGGGTTGGCCGGAGATGTTGCGGGCGGGAATGTCGGTGCGTTCCAAATCGAGGATTAGGTTGGAGACATTGTCCTGGACGGTGAAGACGGCCCGCGTGGAATCGTCGGGGGTGAAGGTCTCGGCCGAGAGGATGATCTGCGGGGGCAGGGTGTCCACGCCCAGGAAGTAGGTGCCCGGGGCCAGGATATCCTGCGAGTCCGCATCGGTAATGTAGGTCACAGTGGAGGGAGGCGCCAATCCGTAGAGCGCGCGCGGCTCGCCTTTGGGAGCGGCGAAGGTCACGGTGGGAAAGGCGGTGGATCCTTCCGGCAGGGACAGGCGGATGGCGAACTGGATGTCGCGGAATCCCTTGATCGCATTGAGGCTGTCCACCTTGAGCACGTCGACGAGGACCTGCGAGGCTCCCGTCAGGGGGCTGGTGAGGCTGTAATTGCCGGACAGATCCAGCCGCTGGCCGGGATTGAGCACGCGCCGGCCGGGGACGATGAAGGTGTAGTTCTCGATGAGCAAGGCGCTGCGCTGCATCGTGGGCCCATGCCCGGTGATGGCCACGGCCTTGAGCGTGGCGGTGGTGTCCAGGGAGAAGGGGCTGGTATAGGGCTGGAGGCCGTTCTCGGGCCCGGGAGTGCTGCCGTCGAGCGTGTAATAGATGACGGCCCGGGAAGTGGAGGTCTGCAACTGGATCCGGATCCGGGAGGAATAGTCCCCGCCGCGGTAGGAGGCGCTCGGAGTGTCCGCGATCAAGGTATAGGTTTCGGAGAGGATGGCGCTCGTATCCGCGCCCCGCACGGAGACGGCCTTGAGGGTGGCGGTCGAGTCGAGCAGGATGGGCGTGCCGGAATAGGGCTTGGCCTTGGGGCCGTAGGGATCCGAACCGTCCCAGGTATAGAAGATGGACTCGTCCGCGACCTTGGGGACGAGGGCGATGCGCAGGGTATCCGCAAAGGTACGTGACTTGGGAGTGGCGGTGGGGGCGTCCAGCCGGCGCGTGAACGTGAAGGAGGCGGTGTCGCTGATCCGGGAATCCTGGATGGCGATGACCTTCATGATCCCCGATCCGCGCAGGTTGAAGGGGCCGTTGTACTTGAGCAGGCCGCCGCCCGCGAAGGCATAGTAGAGGGCCGCATCCGGGGCCAAATCGGGCGGGGCCAACGTCACCAGCAGGCTGTCCGTGAAGGCGCCTCCCGGAGGGAAGGCATGGGCCCATCCCAGGGCCGAGGAGGTATCCTGTCCCTTGCGGACATAGATATTGGTGCGGATGGCGCTGGGGCGGAAACCCTTCTTGAACGCCTGGGCGCTCACTAGGGTGGTGGACCGGATCAGGAAGGGGCCGACATAGGGATTGCGGACCGAGTCCGGATCGCTATGATCCACGGTATAGTGG
>DAINDC010000328.1:0-6532 GCA_036732085.1 Fibrobacterota bacterium
GCATGGTATTGATGGGGCTCTTGATGACGGTGTCGATGCCGGCGATGGCGGCGCAGTGGACGACAAGTTGGCGGCCCACGCAAGCCTTCTTCAGGCCTTCCGCGTCCAGGATGTCGCCCTTGATCACGGTCAGGTGCTTATGGTTCCGGAACGATTGGGTGGCCATGGAATCGCGCGAGAAATTGTCCAGGATGGTGACGCGATTCTTGTCGAGCAGGAGCCCGGTCAAGGTGGATCCGATGAAACCGGCGCCGCCGGTGATGAGGATGTCCTTGCCTTCGATTTGCGATAAGATCATGGGTTGGAAATTAGCAAAATTAAACTTTCGGCCCCGTTTTATCGGCGCGGATCGATCCTATCGAGGGCATCGGCGCCATCCGTCGGGTTCCCGGCCTGCGCTTCCCACTCCGCAAATTCCGCCAAGTGTTTCGAGAAATCCACGGTCTCGAGCGCGTTCGCGAATACGGTGCCGATGCCGGCGGCCGGGTTGCGGAAAGGTTCCATCTGCGCGGCCGTGAGGGCCTGCATTGGGCCCAGGGCCCGCACCTTGGCATAGTCGGAGAAGTCCGCGGTATTGAGGTAGATATGGATGGGATGGAAGTTGACGATGCACAGGCCCTGGGCGGGAAGGTCCGCCAGCCGGAAATCGCCCGTGCCCCCCGCGAGGAGATGCAGGTCGTCCTCCCAGACGAAAGGGTAGCGCCGGAGTTTCGTATCGGCCCCGAATAGGAGATCGAAGCCCGCCAGGCTCGCCTGGCCCGGCAGGTAGAGGGAGGTATCATAGCGGATACGGGGGGCCTTGGAGAGGAAGTCCCTGAGGAGCGACGTCGATTGAAAGAGATCGTGGGTGCGCATGCTCCGCGCGCCCGGGGCGATGGTTTCCAGGTAGGCGGCTACAGCGGCCGGGTCCCGGCCCTGGGTGCTGCCGGGCAGGAAGTTGGGATGCCAGCCGAGCTCGAATCGGGACGAAGCCTTCCAGGCCGCCAGGGCCGAGCTGGGATGGGTGACGAACAAGGTGGCATGCGCATGTTTCCCATCGAGCATTTCCCGCACATGATCGAGGACGAAGTCCGGGGCCCAATCGCAATCCAGGGTGAGGATAAAGGTGCGCGCTGGAACAGCGTGCATCAGCGAAGCGGCGGTCATCAAGGGAGCATCAGCCATCAGAGAGGCATCGGCATCAGAGGAGCATCGGCATCAGAGGAGCCGCATCCCATATTTGAGGACTTCCGAGGCCGGCCGACGGGCTTCCCCTTCAAGCTGGACCTCGAGCAGGCGGATGGCGCCTTGGCCGCAAGTCACCACCACGCCTGGATGCGGTGCAGCCGTATCCGCGGAGGATTCCACCACGAGGCCGGGGATGCCGAAATATTCCCCCGTGAACCGGCTGGCTTTCCAAAGGTAGAGCCTGCGGCCCTGCCAAAGCGTGAAGGCGCCGGGGTACGGATGCGTCTGGGCGCGGATGGCATTGTGGATGAGAGCGGCGGAAGACTTCCAATCGACCAGGCCGTCTTCCGGTTTGCGTTGGGAGCAGAAGGTGGCCTGGCTTTGATCCTGCGGGCGTCTGGGCGCGCGACCCGCCAAGAGCAAGGGATAGGTTTCCTCCAGGGCCGCCTCCGCATGGCTTTCGGCCAGGGCCAGGGCCTCGGCGATGGTGGCATCCGGTCCCAGCGGGAATTTTTTCTGCGCCAGGATGTCGCCCGTATCGAGCCCCGGTTCCAGGTAGAAGAGGGAGAGGCCGCCTTCCGGATCCCCGTTGTACAAGGTCCAGACGAGCGGGGCATGGCCGCGATAGCGGGGCAGCAAGGAGGCATGCAGACCGATGAAACCGCCGGGCGCCTTGGCCAGGGACTCCACCGCGATTTTCCAGTCCCAGCCGCAGACCACCACCAAATCGGGTTGATGGCGATCGAGGACGGCGTCGAGCTCTTTCGCCTTGGCCAGGATTTCGATGGGAAGGCTCCGGTCCACGCAGAAGGAACGGAAGAGCGGCAGGGCGCTTCGCCCATCGGCGGTATCATCCAAGGTGGCGACGGCTGTGAGCGCGTTCGGGGCGAGAGCCTGCATCCGCATGAGCAGTTTGAGGCCCAGGTTCTTGCTGCCCAGAAAAAGCACCTTGGACACCGGCTGTCCGACCATGAGCTGGCCGGCGGAAGGCTGATCCGCAAGCTGCCGGTCGGCTTTGGGAGGTTGGGGATTTGATGTCGGCGGCGATTGCGGCATGGGCTCTGCCATTTAATATAGGATGGTTGGACCGGACTTAGTAAATTGGCGAGGGTCATGGCCAAAGAGATCCGCATCGTTCCTTATCGGCCCGACCTTGCCGCGACCTGGGACGCCTTTGTCGAGGCCTCCAATAACGGCACCCTTTTTCACAAGCAGGCTTTCCTGGCCTATCATGGCGAAGCGATGGCCCGTGGCTTCCACCACCTGCTTTTCTACAAGGGCGACGAGCTCGTGGCGGTCCTTCCAGCAGGCATGGCCAGGGACAAGGGTGTGGTGGAATCGGTCGGCGATACCTTCCACTCCCCCTACGGTTCCAGTTTCGGCGGATTCGTCACAGCCGGCAATGGCTTTGCCCGCGATGCGGACCTGGTCGCGGCCTTGGTCGGGCATGCCCGCGAGCGCTCCTGCCGCCATATCCGGATCACGCCGCCTCCTGCATGTTACCCCCTCCTTCCGGAAGCGGGCCTGGACTTCGCCTTGCTCAAATCGGGTTTCACCTTGGCGAACCGGGACCTGTGCCAGGTGGTGGATCTCCGGGCCATGCAGGGCCGCGATCCCCTGGAGACCTATACCTATGCCTGCAACAAGCAGGTGCGCAAGGCCATGCGCGAAGGCATCACGGTGCGGATGGACCCGGACCTCGCGGACTTCCATGCCATCCTGGTCGCCAATCGGGCGCGGCACAATGCCGTTCCCACCCATTCGCTGGAAGACCTCCGCAAGCTTGCCGACCTGGTGCCCGGCGCATTCCGGTTGTTCGGCGCCTATCGCGACCGCACCGGCGATGGGAAAAGCGAAAGCGGCAATGCGGGGGAGCCCGTCGGGAGGCCCGAAGAAAGATTGATTGCCGGCATGCTCTGCTTCGTCGCCAATCCCCGCGTGCTGCTCAATTTCTACTCCTGCCATCTCGAAGGCGAAGCCCAGACCGGCGTCGCCAATTTGCTCATCCACCATGGCATTGATTGGGCCCGGCAGCATGGATTCCATTACTATGATTTCGGGACCTCCAGCATACGCATGCAACCCAACGAAGGCTTGATCCGGTTCAAGGAAAGCTTCGGGGGCGGGAGTATCTTGCGCGATACCTTTACTTCGGAGATCCATTGAAGACCAAGCCCAAGATTGTGAAGACTACCCGGATCGGGACCTCCAAGACCGTGACCGCCAAGCCCCATATTGCGTTGATCGGCCTCGGGTATTGGGGCAAGAACCTGTTCCGGAACCTTAAGGACATGGGTGTCCTGCATACCGCCTGTGACACCGATGCGAAATCGGTGGCCGAGTGGAAGAGCAAGGAACCGAAGGCGCGTTTCACCAACGACCCGGAAACCCTGTTCGCGGATCCCACCGTCAAGGCGATCCTGATCGCGGTGCCACCCGCCCATCATCATGCCCTGGCCAAGCGGGCCTTGCTCGCGGGCAAGGATGTCTTCGTGGAAAAACCCATGACCTTGACCTTGGCCGAAGGCGAGGAATTGGTGGCCCTGGCGGCGCGCGAGAAACGCATCCTCATGGTGGGCCATATCCTCCAGTATCATCCCGCGGTGGTGAAGCTGAAGGAACTGGTCGCATCCGGCGAGTTGGGGAAGATCGAATACGTCTATTCCAACCGGCTCAATATCGGCATGATGCGGACCGAGGAGAATATCTGGTGGAGCTTCGCCCCCCACGATGTCTCCGTCATCCTCTCCATCCTCGGCGAGGAGCCGGCGCAGATCCACGCCTTCGGCAGCGACATCGTGCAGAAGGGGATCTACGACACCACCTTGGTCGACCTGGAATTCCCGGGCGGCGTCAAGGCCCATATCTTCGTGAGCTGGCTGCATCCGTTCAAGGAACAGAAGATGGTGGTGGTGGGCTCGCGCGGCATGGCCGTCTTCGACGACGGGACGGAAGGGAAGCTGTTCCTCTATCCGCATAAGATCGAATGGCGCGACGGCAAGATCCCCTATGCCCATAAGGCCGAGTACCAGGTGGTGCCGTTGGAGATGCGGGAGCCGCTGCGCCTGGAGATCGAGCATTTCCTGGACTGCGTGGAGAAGCGGGTCAAGCCCAAGACCGATGGCGAAGAGGGCTTGCGCGTCACCTCCGTGCTCGTCCGCGCGCAGGACTTCCTGTTGCGCAAGGGCGACGGCAGCCTGAATTCCGCCTCGGCAGCCTCCAGGGCATCCGGCCTCGTGCATCCGACCGCGGTGGTGGACGCCCGGGTACGTATCGGGGAAGGTACCCGTATCTGGCACTTCTCCCATGTACTCGCGGATACGGTCATAGGAGAAAACTGCGTGCTGGGCCAGAACGTGATGGCCGGGCCGAAGGCCAAAATCGGGAACCGGGTCAAGATCCAGAACAACGTGAGCGTCTACGAGGGCGTGGAGCTCGGCGACGACGTGTTCTGCGGTCCCTCCGTGGTCTTCACCAATGTCATCAACCCGCGCGCCTTCATCGAGAGGAAGAGCGAGTTCCGGAAAACCGTGGTGGGCAAGGGCGCGACCTTGGGCGCGAACTCGACCATCCTCTGCGGCGTGACCGTGGGCGCTTACGCCCTGGTGGCCGCCGGAGCCGTGGTTACGAAGGACGTGGCCCCGCACGCCCTGGTGGCCGGCGTCCCGGCGCGGCCCATCGGCTGGGTCTGCACCTGCGGCGTCACCCTGAAGCCCGCGAAAGAAAAGTCGGGTAAGAGCAAGTCCAAGGTGGCTTGCAAGGATTGCGGGCTGGAATATATCCTGAAAACCCTGGAAAAGGGAAAGTAGTTCCGCATGGATTGGGCCTTGGATGCGGGCGCGTTCCGCGAATGGATCCTGAGGGACGAATCGGTTCCGGCCTGGCCCGCGTGGGAAAAGGCCGAGGCTTTGCGGTCCCGGGGGCGGTTGCGGTTCTGGGTGGCGGCCGGGTCCGTGGCGCCCTTGCAGGCCTGGATGTCTGGACTGGCAGGATCCGCAGGGGTAACCTCGGAGGTACGTTCGCGCTGCGACCGGGCCTGGGAGGAGGTCCGCGTCCATAGCGTGGATGCCCGTTCCGTCGCCGAAGCCCTTGCCGGCGGCACTCAGGATCTCGAGGCGCGCATCGCGTTCGCGAATTTTCGGCGCATCGCCCCGCAGGGGATCTGGGTGAGCCGCAACGCTTCTCCAATCCCCGCCGCCGCTGGAGCAGCGGAGGGGCGGACGCCGGAACAGGCTTTGGAGGCCTTCGACCGGGAAGCCGCTTCCGGATCGTCCGCGCGCATCCCGATGTTGGATCTGCAGGCGGAATACCGCGATCTCCTTCCCGAAATCGATCGCGCACTGCTGCAGACCGCGGCGGAAGCCCAATACGTTTTGGGACCCTTCGTGACCCGGTTCGAGCAGGCCTTGGGCGCCTATCTTGGGGCGAAGCATGCCATCGGGGTGTCTTCCGGCACGGAATCCCTGGTCCTGTCCCTGCGGGCCCTGGCTCTCACGCGGTACGGGAAGGAGCGCTTCGACCCATCCGATCGCATCCTCACCACGCCCTTCACCTTCGTGGCCACGGGCGACGCCATCCTGCGATCGGGAGCCACGCCGGTCTTCGTGGACATCGATCCGGTCACCCTGAATCCGGACGTCGCGTCCATGCGACGTTACCTGGATGCTACCCAGGGCAGGGGCCGCGCGGTCGGCATCATCCCCGTGCACCTTTTCGGACTGTCCTGCCCGATGGACGGGATCGCGGCCCTGGCGCGGGAGCGCGGCCTGTTCGTCCTCGAGGACGTGGCCCAGGCCTTCGGCGCGGACTGGCAGGGGCGCAAGCTCGGCACCCTCGGCGATCTGGGCTCCTTCAGCTTCTTCCCTTCCAAGAACCTGGGCGGGTTCGGCGATGCCGGGGCGGTCACCACCGATGACGACGAACTCGCCGCGGCGGTGAGGCAGCTGCTCAAGCACGGAGGCAAGGAGAAGAACCGGTTCGAGATCCTCGGCTACAATGCGCGCCTCGACAGCCTCCAGGCGGCCGTATTGCTCGCCAAGCTGCCGCAGGTGGAAAGGAACAACGGCCTGCGGATGGGAATCGCCGCACGTTACCTGGAGGGCCTCAGCGGCATTCCGGATCTGATCCTGCCCGCGGCTACCGGTCCCGGCGGATCCCGATCGGTCTTCCACCAGTTCACCTTGCGCACGTCCCGGCGCGCGACCCTGCAGGCCCATCTGGAGGCGCGCGGCATCTCTTCCATGCTGTACTACCCTTATCCGCTCCACCGCATGCCGCTCTTCCAGGGTCGCCAGGTGATCGTCGGGCCGGATGGCCAATCCGGATCCGGCCTGCCGCAAGCGGACCTGGCCGCGGATCAGGTCTT
>DAINDC010000329.1:0-6454 GCA_036732085.1 Fibrobacterota bacterium
GTTGATGCCCGTGACCGAATCCTCGAGATAGGTGTATCCGGTGTCGGTGGCCCCGTCCGCGGAGGTGACCTTCAAATGGTATTTGCCCGCGGCCGCCGTGGTCCCATTGGCCTTCATCCCGTTCCACTGGACTTTGGATTCCCCGGCCTTGGGGATGGTGATGGCATTGACGACGTTTTCCTTGTCGTCGAGGACGGAGAGCACGGAGTTGGATCCGGAATCCGTATGCACGTTGAGTTCGATGGTCTTCGCGGCCGTGGGATCGAAGACGATATCCGAGGCCGTGACCCGCACCTGCTTGCCGATGAGGGAGGTGGCGGAGGCATTGCTGATGGAGGACGAGCTGCTCGCCTGCCCGGAAACCATGCTCTGCAGCTTGGTGCCGAGATCGTCGATGGACGTGTTGATGTTCTGGGTGCCTTCCAGATTGGAGAATTGCGCGAGCTGGGCCACGAACTCGGTATTGGCTTCCGGCGAGAGCGGATCCTGGTATTTCAACTGGGTCACCAGCAGTTGCAGGAAGTCCTGCTTGCCCATCTTCTTGTTGGCCGCGTCGAAGAGCTTGGTATTGCCCGCATTGGCCACGGTGCTCGGAGCGAGCTGATCGCCGTTCAGGTCCGCGGTGAGCCGGCGCTGCTGGAGCGTGGCGGGATTGGCGATGCCGCTGACGTCCAATGCTGGGGCTGCGGTCGTGGATGTTATTGGATCGGACATTGTTGCGACCTTTTCCGGTTAGGCGATGTATTCCATGGTGTTGTATCCCAGGCGCCGTCCGGTTTCGGAATCAGCCGCCGCATCGAGGGCGGATATTTCGGATCCGTCCGCCGCCATGCCGTTTCCACGCCCGTGCTGGTTGAAGAAGGACTGCGAGTTCCTGCCTTCGGGATTGAAGAGCGAGGAATGCCGTTGATCCACGGTAACCTCCAGGCCCTGCAATTTGAGCCCCTGGTTTTCCAGGGTGTCCCGCAGGTTGGAGAGGTTCGCTTCCACGATCTGCTTGATCTGCTCGCTCTCCACGCCGATGCGGGCGGTCATGACGCCGTCCTTGAGGCCCAGGCCCACGCGGACCTTGCCCAGGTTCTCCGGCTCCAGTTGGATGCTGATCTCCTCGCCGTTGAGATGGGCGACGCCCGTCATCTTCTTGGTGATCTGATCGAGGATGCCCTTGTCGAAATTGGTTTGATGGGGCGCCCATACGCTTTCCAGGGCGGGCTTGTGTTCCGTCGCGCGGACCTGTTCCAGGGTCTGATGGAACTGGGGACCGGCGGCGGCTTCGCGGGCCAGATGCGGGCCCTGGGTGACGGCGGAACCGTCGACAGCCTGGGAAGATGGGTTCTGGTTCTGTCCGAAGGTATCGGCATCGGCGCCTTTGTCCTGGTTGGCGCCGGCCTTGTCGGAGACGGCGGGTTGGACCGTTTCCAACTCCGGGCCGTGATCCGCCGTGTCCAGTGAATCGGCCGCGCTCAGGTCGACATGATCCTTCGCTTGGCCCGCATTGGCGGCTTGCATGGCGGCAGCCTGCATCACGCGCATGCGATCGAGATCGGCGGTGGGCATGGGGTCGGTGGTGATGCCTGCTTCATCCCGGCCGATGCGCATGCCGCGCCAGCCTGGGGCGCCGGGCTCCGCAGCCATGCCCGGACGGAGGTTGCCGGCGACGGCCTGGGCTTGGGTGGCGGCCGCGGTTTCCGGGGCCTTGGTCAATTCGTTGATGCGGTCCTTGATCAGGCTGGCCAAATCCTTCTGGACGGGTTCCTGGAGGGCCAGGGGATTCTTGTCCTCGCCGGCGGCGGGAACCTGCTGGGTCTGCGCGGAGGCGTCCGCCGTCGCCGGGGCGGATGCATCGGCTGCGGCGGCCACCACCACGGGGGCGGCGGTCGTTTGGGCCACGGGTGCGGTCGGCATCAGGTCCTGCGGATCCGCGCTCGCGTTCCCATCCGGAGTGGCGTTATCGGCGGCGGGGGCGGTGGCTTGCACCAGCTTGAGCATCTCCCGAAGGCAGGGTCGTTCAATTGCTCGTCGGTGGCGGTCACGCCCATCTTTTCCAATCGGGCCTGCAAGGCTTCCTTGGCCTGGCCATCGGCCGCATCCGCGGCGCCGGCATCCGCTCGGACATCCTGGTTCTGGCTGTCGGAGTGGGCCGTGTTACCCGTATCCTTCACGTTACGGTTCTGGCCGTCTTCGCTTTGGCCCCGGGAATCGACATCGCGTTTGGATCCCGTCTTCGCTTGGCCGGCCTGGGCGGCCTTCTCCTTGCGGCCTTTGCCCTGGGCGCGGTCGTTCGCCGGCGCGCGATCGGCCTTGTCGGCTCGGGAAGCGTGGTCCTCGTGGCTGGCACGGGCTTCCGGCTTGGCGTCCTTATGGGGCGGGGGCGCGACGGGCTTGGGAGCGGCGGGATTGATCAGCTGGGCGCGGCTCTGGTCATGCTTCGGCGGCGTGACCTTGGCGGCCAGCTTGGCATGGCTTTCCTGGACCTTGGCCTGGAAAGGGGAGACCGATGGTTTCGAACCCAATCCGAACGGATCGAGGGACGGCTGTTGCTTCTGCGGCGCCTGGGCATTGGGCGTCGCGGCCTTGGCATCCGCGTTCTTGTCCGGGTTGGCCAGGGGATTGGCCCGGTTCCACATCGATTGAATCAGACTAAGGACTTGTGACATGGGTTCTCCGCTTAGGTTTCCTGGACTTCGCGTTCTCGGGCGCCTACCGGCGCTTAAGCCTTGCCTCCGGGGCCGTTCTTCTTGGCCTCCGGGGTCTTCGTCGGTTTCGGGTTGGTTCCGTTCGCGCCTTGGGTCGTATCGGCGGGCTTGGGCGCCGCCGCGGGAGCCGGGTTCACGGCCGGTTCGACCTTGGGCTGGCCGGCATCGGCTTCGGCGCGGGTCTTGGCCTTGCCGCCTAGCAAGGTGGTGATGGTGGCGGCGCGCTTCACATCCAGCGCGGCCAAGGCTGCCATGAGTTTGGAGGTGGAGCGGGTCTCGGGAATCTTGCGCATGATGCGGACCACCATGCCGTCATCCAGGCTGAGCAGGATGGGCGCGGCCTCGTCGGGACGCATGCCGCCGTAGACTTCGGCCAGGGAAGCGATCTGCTTATCCTTGATCTCCGCGCTCTTATCGACCAGCTCCTCGATTTTCTTGCGATGGCCTTCGATCTCTTCCTTGGCCTTCACGGTTTCCAGCTTCAGGTTCTCCAGGCGCTCGGTTTCGAGATTGACCTGGGCTTCCTTTTCGGACAATTCCTTTTCCTTGAGCTCCAGCGCCTTATAGGCCTTGAGCTCCTTGGCTTCCGACTCTTCCTGCCTGGCCTGATCGTCGCCGGTATAGGCCTGCTTGATCCGTTCCTTGTCCTTACCGTTGCCGAATTCCAGATGGACCACCCCGGCAGCCAGCATGATGGCTATCAGGATGATGGGGAATAGGAAGACCGATACGAGCGATATCCCTAAAAGATCTTTGAGCTTCATGCTGATTCCGTTTCCATCCGTTCACAATTCGCCAAGGCCTTTTAACGCAACAGACGTGCCAGGGGAAAAGGGGGCCGGACGCGGTCCATTCGCGGTAGGGCAGGGAAAGTTTTGCAGCGGCCGACAAAAGCGTCTGGCATTAACTGCCGGGTTGGGAAACGGCTTTAAGTTCGGCTTTAAGTTCGGGAAAGGGGCGACGAAGGAGGAAATTCCCCCGGCTTCCGATCGGGAAAACCGGGGGCGTAACTTGGGTGTTACTTAGGCCTTTTTGCGATGCTTGTAGAGTACGAGTCCCGAGAGGATCTTGGGTGCGAAGAAGGTGGACTTCTCCGGCATCACGATTTCGGAATTCTTGAGGCCGGCATTGGCCACGTCCATGAGTTCGCCGATCGAGACCGGGCATAGGGCCACGGCCAGATCGTACTCGCCCTTGTCCACCAGGGCCTTCATGGTCTCCAAATCGGATTCGGGATAATAATCGAAATGCTGCTTTTGCAGGATCATGGAATGCTCCACGCCCAGCAGGGGATAGAGCTCCTTCTCGAGGATGCTGCAATCGAGCTTGCCCACCACGTCGGAAGGGACGTTCTGGGCGGGCAGGAGGAAGCAGCCTTCCTTGGAGTACAGGCAGAAGGCGTGCTTATCAGGCGATTGGAACTTGGCCGCGGGCTTGAGCTGCAGGGATCCCATGATGTCCTTGAACTTGCGGTTGCCGTTGATGACGCGGTTGTAAGCCAGGATGCGGGCCTTCTCCACGATATAGGCCATGGCATGGGTCTGTCCATTGAGGAGGGCGGCATGGTAGCGATGATGCCCATCGGCGATATAGAGCGGGTTTTCGGCCACGGCTTTTTTGAGCTGTTGCCCATGCGGCGAGGACTCCGGCACGCGGAAGAAGCGGCTGGCGATGCCATGCAGATCGTTCCAGCCCTTGAAGTCGCTGCGGAAATCGTACTCGACCGGATACTCGGCGCGCACCTGTTCCAGGATGGGCTGGATGGGGGATTTGGTCAGCAGGAAAATCGGCTCCAAGGTATAGCCGGTATCATTGGTGACCTTGAGGCGTCCCTTGACCTTCTCATCGAAAGTTTTTTCATGGCGGATGATATGGCCTTCCGCATAGGCGCTGACGGCCACGGCGGCGAAAAACCCAAGCCGCTCCTGCCCGGCCGATCCCGAACCGGATCCCGATTCCGCCGACCATTTCTGCTCGTAGACATAGAAGCAGGGTTCGGTATCGGGGATCAAGATTCCCTTGGCTTGCAAATCCGCCAGGGCTTGGGCCGGATTGGGTCCCAAGGTCACATGGAAGAAGGACTCGGGGTTGGAGCTCAGCAGGCCTTCCAGGGCCGAACCTTCCTTGATGACATCGTATGGGGGCGTCGCCAATGCCTCGGCCTTGTTTTTCGCCGCCCGTAGTCCCTGCAATCCCGCTATGTCCGCCATGTTATTTTCGTCCTGTTCCTAATTCCGAAGTTTCCCTCCGGAGCCGCTTCCAAGTAGCGGTTGCCGGGTCTCAAAAAATAAAACTTTTTAGGGATGGAGAGCCCTAGGCTCGGGGGTATTATTACCACATGCTTATTCTGACCTGGTTGGGAATCACCTGCGCATCCGTGGCCTACCTGTCCGGCCTGCGGAAATGGATTTATGAGGGCAACCTGTGGTTTGGCCTGATATCCGTCTTCATCTGTTTCCCCATCCTCATCAGCCTGACCATGACCTTCCCGGCGACCCTGCTCCGAGGCTTGCCCCTGGTGGGCGTGGGTCTGTTCCTGCATCGCTATGGAAGCCGGATCCTCATGCAAATCAAGCTGCTTTGGTTCACCACCTTGAGCGTCCTGGTGGTGCAGGGCTACTATGCCTTTTACGCGCATTTCCTCGCCCGTTGATTTTGAAACTCGTCAAACCGGCCGGGACAGGAACCATTCCTTGGCGTCCAGATAGGCTTTGCAGAGGGCGTTGAATCGGGCCATCCAATCCTGCCCCACCTGGGTTCCTTGGAAAAGCAGGCCTTTCCCCGCCAAAGTGCACCGCACGCCGTTCCAGAGGCCGTCCGGAGTCCCCGAATGCGGGAAGACGCCTACGGTTTCCTGGAAGCTCAGGCCCTCATTCTCCATCTCATCGCGCAGCTCGAAATACTTGTTTTGCAGGAGCGTTCGGAAATTCGGGGCCGATTGCGCGGCCGTCAACCAGTCCCTAAGCGAGGATTTGACGTTCTGTACGCTTTCCAACTCGGTTCCCTCCGTGGTTAAAGGCCGTTCCAAAAACAAAATATTCTTTGCAATCCGAGCCGGGAACTTGTTTTTAAGGGCGAATAGGCTAAATTTCCCCTTCCCGCCACTTTAGCTCAGTTGGTAGAGCGGCTCATTCGTAATGAGTAGGTCATCGGTTCAAATCCGGTAAGTGGCTCCAACTTCTTCCTCATAAAATCGCTGATTTTGCCTCTTCTTCTCCCTAAACGGGGAAGAATTTGGCGTTTTCTGGCATTTTTAGATAGTTGGCAATGGAGAAATCCGATTGAGTCATTATGAGCGATTTTAAGGGGTAATGAGGAAAAGTCTGATTCATTTTCTAAAAAGTGTGCCCAAAAGTGTGCCCAACAATCGGTATGAAGATGACGCCCCCAGGCCATATGGAGTCAGGAACATCCAGAATGGCATATCCGGATCAGATTTTTGGAAAAGGTTACGATTCAAGGAAGCAGAGAGCGGCGGAGGCTTTGATCAATGCTTCTTGTTGATAAACCTGGGGTAGACCAGTTGGCCATTGGATTCGAGGTATCTGACTTTTTTTCCATCTAGGGCGAGGATGTCGTCTGAGTGGATATATCGGGGGCAATTCCGTCTGGGCAGGTTGGGATTGAGCATCCTTTTGATGTAGTCTTCGGTGGTATTCAGTCGTTCAGCTAATTCCCTTATGGTGAGCCATTTTGGGACCGATGGTTGGAATTGCGGCATGGCCCATCCTTTTGAAATATAATTTAAATATTATTTA
>DAINDC010000330.1:0-6452 GCA_036732085.1 Fibrobacterota bacterium
ATGCCCTACACCAGCCCCAGGAAGTGAGGAGGTAGGGGCTAAGCCAAAACCGCATCCAGTGAGAAATCCGGAAACACGCTCTTCAGCTTTACCAAAGTGCCTAATTCTGGATTGGCTGTTTTGCCGGATTCCAGTCTCTGATATTGGGACAGATGCTTGATGCCCAGCGCAGTCGCGGCCTCGCGTTGGGACATCTTGGCTTCCATCCGTTCGCGTCGGACGAGAAAGGAAAAGGCAATCTTGGGATCGGGAGACACCTCCACGATGTTCCGACCCTTCAGCTTCGGCGTGGGCATAGGTGCGATATATTCGGCATTCGAGGGGTGATCGTCCAGGAACATTTCCAGCACCTGCTGCATATTGCGGCGCAATTCTTCCGGGGAATCGGCTTGGGTCTTGGCGCCCGGGATCTCGATCCCTTCAGCCCAATAGCCGTTTTTTTCTTTGTGAATCTTGAAATGATATTTCATTTTATTTCCTCCAGGCGCTTTAGGAGGGCGCGTTCAAGCCCCTTGCCCAAGTCGTGATTGCCGTGAACGGGAATCGTTTCTATTTGCCCATCTTTGCGGACTTGATGATGGGATCCGGTGACGCGGGCCAGTTCCCAACCCGCCTTCAAATATCGCTTCAGCATCTCTTTTCCGCTTATCGGCATGGGTATAAGATACCACTTATAAGTGGTTATGTCAAATGGGGAAAGGCGGTTGATCTATGGCAGGGATTGGGTGTTTGAGTTTTTGGGTGAGCACCGGCTCTTTGTGGTGGTCACGGCGCCTAATTCCCTAAAGTTTGGGAGCGTGCCACCAGGATCTGATTCGTCTTCTTCTGCTCTTCAAGGAGGGCAGCAAGGTTCAAATTTATCTCGCTGATCTTCCAGTACCAGCAGAATATTTCCCGACATAGCCAGAAAACACCTACCAGTATTGCAAGGCCAATAATCCCTCCGAAAATTGCGCCGCCGTCCATATTTTCTCCGTGGTTAAGATTGAATTGGCCTTTGAATATTCAATAAACGCTGGTGGTGGCCGCCGATGAGGTATCGAGTTCGACTTTTTGAACCTGGAACCAAAACGTGTACTCGTTTTTCACGCCCTCAATTTCGAAAGGCAAAAGAAGACCTACTTTCGCACCAATGTTTTTTTGCGCGCTTTCATAAAACTGGGCGATTTCCTTGGTAGGGATGGCTGTCGAATCGTTTTGAAAGTGTTGCTCCCATTTGAAAATTCCATCTTCCTGCCATTCGCCCGATACCGACCCATAGCCTTCACGCCACGAAACTCGATTCGTCGGTGTCGCCAGGTCTTCAATTTTTCCGCGCCGAGGAATAATGGAAGCGGGCATAGAATTATTCTTGTCTGTGAACTTGATGCCCTCATGCATTATGCGGGTTGTTGAATTGTCCGGTTCAATAAAAACGGCATCGTCCCATAGAAGCTTCATAGTATGATCCGATTTATTGAAAACAGTAAAATTAACCTGAGTATGTGAGAGGAAGATGCCAGTCCGGAGAAGGCTATCTTCGAAGAAAAAGCTTTTCGACGTGTCGATTTTGATTTCTGCCGTGGTCCCGTATCTTTTCTTTACGTCCGCCGGCCTCTCAACCTTTACCAGCGGGGCGCTGTATTCAATGAATGCAGTTCGGGAAGTGTGCGGACTTTGTTTAGTCGCGTAAAGGTCTTGCTGGTACTCCGCACAGCCGGTCAAAGCCAGGGACATAAGGAGCCATTTCAGCATCACAATCTCTTTCGTCTGAAGGTAAGCGAAGGATAAAATCAAATGTGATACTTGTCGCCCGTCGGAGATTTTGACAGCGCGTACAGATTGTGCGTGCTATGGCTTTTTGAATGCTCAAAAAGACACCCTCCCCCATCAGTAAACACCCTTTTACCTTCATTCCTAACTCCTTGAGGGTAACCTGCAAGGGACGATTAACCGAATACTTGATGGGAAATGAATCCGAGGAGAACGCCCGCAAGCGCTTGAACTTCCAAAGTTAATGGGTCTGTTTATTTGGAGGCAATCTCACCCAACCACATCATCGGAAAGGCCACTTTTATTCTTTCAAGGAAAGGAGCTTTCGGACCGCCGGTATCCTGGAGGACAGTTGTAGGAGTGCCCAGGCGGTCTGGTCTATCTTTCCCCCACCCTGTTCCCATTTCTCGATGGTCCGCGGATTGACCTTTAAAAGGGTGCCTATCTCCTTGGCTGTCATCCTGAGAGCCAGGCGAGCCGCCCTGAAAGCCGCTGCCGCCTCTGTCTTATTCGGGGACCGCGGAATTAAGGGCCCGTCCAGAGGGAACGGCAAAGGACTGTCCGGCGGCATTGGCTTTCGGCTTGACCCAACTAGGTGCGCGAGCCTATCATTTGAATGTGAAGTGGTATCCATCTTCAAAACTTAGGCTATTCCCGAAACCTGCCAATGGTCATGATTTGACCGGCGATCTGAGGGGGGATTTTTTTTGGAACTCTCCGCAACAACAACTAATTTTTAACTACAGTCAGAATAAAGACTTACCGCATTTTAAATGCGAAATATTCGCATAATATCTAATTATGTAAACATGATAACTGCTATTTTCTGCTTGAATTTAAACCATAATATGGGTTAGATACCAAATAAAAAGAAATCTCCGCCCTCGGCTTCGAACGGAACGCCGCCGCTGGAATGCCGCGTGCCATAGATGGGGCCGCCAAGCACCGCACTGCCGCCGCCAAACCTCTGGAAGGCCCAAGTTTCAAGTTCCAAGGATTTGGTGATAGATCAAGCCTTTCCGCTTCCGCTGCCCTTGGGATCCGCAAAGGTTCCATCCGGGAATTTCATGTTGGCTTCATTGCGCACGCCGGGGCCGCCAGCATCGGCGAAAGTCCCAGCCTCGTTTCCAAGGCCATAGAGGCTTCCCTTGAACAGGTAGTTGGCTTCATTGCGCGCGCCCGGCCCTCCGGCGTCCCAAATGTGATCCACATCCGTGCCGGTATACCCTGGAGGCCGCGGGCAAAAGGCGTGCAGGGTGGCATAGCCATCGTAAAGGCTTTGCAATTCGATGCCCAGTACGATCGCGCGCACGGGGCCGCCCGCCGTATGGAAAGAGCTGTTCACCAGGACCACATCCCCTATCTTGATCTTGTGGTCCGGCGTTCCCGCTTCGTCCTTGAACCCGGCCACGTCGGGGTTGTAGATCACGTTCTTCATCGAGCACGAAAGCGGGAAGTACCAGGAGTCGTAACAGAAGAACTTCACCACCATCGCGGCCAATTCCTGCATAGCCCTCTTGGGGGGCTTCACGCCCACGCCCCAGAGCGTGGTCAAGTTGGGCAAGGCGCGCTCCACGGGCTTTCCGTCGAGGCTGGAGAGCTTCGTGGGACGGTAGAACATTTCATAGATGCGTTCGTTGGTCAGAGCCTCGCCGAACTCGTTGATCCCGAGGCCCGCGGAAAAAAGCTGGGTAGAGAGCCGGCAAAGCGGATCGGCAAGGCCGTCGTCCCCGCCCGAGTTTTGCGCCGCGCCGTTCGCGTCCTCCACGGTATTCACGTAGCCACTCAAGATCGGGGAGCTGGAGGCCAGGTCCCACCCAATCAGCATTTCTTCCGTAGGGCCGCCTACGGAGGGCTCGATGTTGTACTTGAGGCGGAACTTCTGGTAAATCTCGTTCCGCAGGCGATACTCGGGCTTGCCCAGGGAGTCGAAGAGGATGTTGGAATCCGTGAAGGTGTAAACCGGTGGATTGTTCGGATTGTCAATGTCCAGGGACCGCAAATAGAGCTTGTCGTCCGGGGTCAGGGTGAAGATGCCGTGGATGTTGTTGGCCAGGATTTGCAGCGTGTCGAGGACCGGCTTGGTCTCCTTGGTCTGCCACCGCCAGATCCACCCGTCCCGGTTTTTCATTTCATTGCCGATGCGGATGGGCTTGAAGCCAAGCATGGAATACACCACGTGGTCGATCACGTGGCGTGCGGTCTCGATGATCTTCCCCGGCGTGCCGGTGATGGTGCCACTCGCATCGTCCACGCGCCCGCCGTCGATGCGCCCATAGAGGGGCTGGCTCAATCCGCCGTCCACCTTCCGCGTGTATTCGATATAGAGGAAGGGCTTGTGGTCCTTCACCTGAGCCCAGTTCTTGTTCGGCGGCCCGCCAAGCCCCAGATGGTATTTCCCGGATGTCGAGTTCACGCTGGCATAGGGAATATTGGCGGCGTTGGTCACGGAGAACATCAGATACTCAATCTGGTTCCATTCGGCCGCGCCGTCCTCGAAGAGGTAGTCCGGGAGCTTCCAGAGATCCTTGCCCGTATAGAGCCCGTTGACGTTCGGGCTGGAGATGTCCGTGTCGTAATTGGTGTCCACGCCGGCGCCGTTCTTGGCGCCATGCAAGTTTTTAAACTGGGCGTAGGCCCCATAGGCCCCGGTTTCCGTGGGCGCCTTCGCCGTCATGTCTTCATATTGGATCGTGAAGGCCACGGATTTGTCCGCCTTGATGCCGCGGAGCTGAATGATAAAGGGCGTCAACGTGGAATGGGCCGCCGTATTATCGCCCACCCAAGAGCGCACCACGAAATCCGCCAGCACCCGCACGTCCTTGGCACCGTTCATATCGCCAAATTGCTTCTGGTCCACCTTCCAAAGCCAGGAGAAAACCACGGCCGCCGGGGGAAGGTCGACGCCGTCATTCGTGAGCTTCTTCACCGCCACACCCCATGAGCGCGAATAGCCAAGGTCCGCGCGGTTCTCCAAGTCGCAATTCACGCTGTCCAGGATGGAGGAGAAGGGCAGATTGCTATAGTCGCCGCCGGACTTGAGGAGGTGATGGACGCCCTGGCTGGTATAGACGTTGGCCAGATAGAACCACACGTCGCCGGCGGTGCCGATGGCCAGGCAATTGATGCTCACCTTGAATTTGTATTCCTGGTTATTGGTCAACCCGGAAATCAGATACCATCCCCGCGTGGCGCTGGTCACGGGCATTCCTGTGATGACGCCCCCGTCCTGGAAAACTGAAAAACCGCTTTGGAGGTTGGGGACCGCCCACCCAAGGAGGATCGCGCCATTGCAGGGAAGGGCCACGATAGCCGCCGTTCCGGAAGGCAAGGCGCGATTCCCGCCGCGGTTGGACGTGAGGTTGACGCTTGGGTTTGGGGAACCGCTGATCAGCGGTTCGATTCGGTACTCGTAATCCCGGGTTTCCGTCGTACTCACGGCGTTGTCTATGAGGACATTGCCCAGGGATTGTAGGCCGAGGGTCACCACGCCGCCCGAAGCTGAGGCCACGCTTCCATCCGCAAGAATGCAGGAGGAGGAAGCGCCGAAAGTCGGATCGATATCCGTCTTGGCTACCGGACCACCTAGGCGGCGCTGGGGATCAAAGACGAGGAACCGCGTGATTCGGTATCCGGTTGCCCCGGGATATTCCGTCCAGAGCAAGGTGGTGAAGGTATTCGAATACATTGCATAGAGCGCACCAGACACGCTTCGCATGGCGATGATGCTTTCGCCTTTGCCGGGCTGGTTCGGGGGCCAATGGAATAGGATGCTTGCGGGCTTGATAGTGATTTCGTTCGAGTCCACGCCCTTGGGCGAGAATCCGAAGTCGAAGTATTTATACCCGTTCACGTGGGTCCTGTCGATCGCTTGGTGGATGTCGTCCGGCGGGAGGATGGACAGCGGGACCGTATCCGCCACGATCATTTCCCCCGTGTCCTCCAAGGAAATATTGGCGGTCTCCACGGTGAACTGGTTTTCCTTCCCATCGGCCACCACCTTGAACATGCGATCCGGGACGGCCTTGAGGATGTCTGACTCCTTGCCGTAGAGTTCGAGCGGCAAGGTTTGCCCGTCTGCGGAGCCTTGCACGAGGTAATTGGCGGCGCGCAGGCCGACCACGGCGCCTTCGTCCACGACGATTTGAATATTGGAGAGGTAGATGACAACCAAGGCGCTGGTCGTGACCGGATCCGCGAAACCCTGGTCCAACGTGAGAAGCAGGCTCCCGGACGAGATCCCCACAGCCGTCACCTTGCGGAACTTCTTGAGGTCCGTTTGGTTGGACTGCACGTAGATGGTGGCGAAGAGGAATTTGGTGATGTCCGCAGGATAGGATCCGTAGGCATAGCCGAGGATGGCGGTCACCTGGGCCGGGTCGATGTCCAAGACCATTTGCTTGGTGCTCTGATTCCAGGAAATGACCTGCAGGAGCTTTTTCCCGATGGGAAATCGGATCGGGTCGAGGCTGAACGCCTCGGTTTGCAATTCGCCCTTGTCCCAGCGCCCATAGGTCGCCAGGACCGGCTTCCCGCGCATGTCCGGAGCGGCGTTGGGGGAAGTTGCTCGCGCCCACCACCGAGGTTGGGAAGGCCTTGTTCTGAAGGAATATCCCCGGCTCCACTTCGAAGTCGAGGCGCGTATAGTCGAAGCTGTTCCGTAACCATACGGTGAACCCCGTCTTTAATCCGAGTTGAAC
>DAINDC010000331.1:0-2169 GCA_036732085.1 Fibrobacterota bacterium
CAGGTCGATTTCCTCCTGGAAGACATCCTGCCCACGGTCATCAAGATCGGATCCATAGGCAGCCGGCGCATGGTGCAGGCCCTGATCCGCATCCTGTCCCAACAGCGGTTCGATAAGGTGAAAATCGTGGTCGATACCGTGCTCATCTCCACATCGGGCGCGGGCTTGTTCGACATGCACGGACTTCCGGACTTCATCGACAGGCTGCTTCCGCGCGCCTTCCTCATCACGCCCAACCTGCCCGAATTCGATCTGCTCTCCGGCAAGGCCACCACCGAAGCCAACGCCGCGGCCCATCTGCTCGCCTTCGGCCGCGACAAGCCCTATGCCATCCTGTTGAAAGGCGGACATTTCCCCGGCGACCCGGTCGACTTCCTGTATCACAAGGGGAATATCCGGAGCTTCCCGGCCGCGCGCATCGAGACCCGTCACACCCATGGTACGGGCTGCGCCCTGGCCTCGGCCATCGCGGCCAACCTGGCGCATGGCATGGAACTCCTGGATGCGGTGGCGCAGGGCCGCGCCTTCGTCCGCGAGGCCATCCGGACCAATCCGGGCTTGGGCAACGGGAAAGGGCCGCTCAACCTGGCGGCCTCGGAAATGCGGAGAGTGGAAGGAAAACCTTGATCCGGATCGGGATCCGATCCAAGCAACTGGAATCAGCGCCCGGATCCTAGCTCAAGCCGCGAACGGCATGCTTCAAGCCGCGAACGGCCTCAAGCCGCGGTCGGCTTCATAGCCTGGTCGTATAGCCGCATGTGCCAGGACTCGCGCACCGGCTTGGAGAACACGCCGATTTCCAAGTCCGACAGCTGCGTCAAGGTGGTGTCGAAAACCTCCGTATCGGGCGTGATACCCCCGGCGGCGGCGAGGGCCTTGAACTCCTGCCGCGTGGCCGCCTCGACCTTTCCAGAATCCGACCGATAGAAAATCCGGCTCGAATCCAGCAAGGACGTCCCCAGCTCCGATTCCAGCGTCTTCACTTCGCCCATCATGGAGTCGATGCTGCATCCGGAAACCTGGGCGCCCTCCGGTTCGCGGAGGACCACGAGAAACCGGTCATAGAGTATTCGCCAGCGGCCGGAAACGGCCTCGCCATGGGATTGCCATTGGGAGAAGAAGCGTTTGAGACGGCCGACCAGGATGGGATCCCCGGCGGAAATCGGTTTGGAACTTCCAAAAACCCAGACCCGGGTCTCGCCCGCTTGCACCTCGTCTTGCATCTTCACTCCTTGGATTTGCCCGTCCTGGCGCACCGGGATGCCGATGCGTCGGGCTTAAAACTAACTACTGACTGTCCACCCTATGCAAAATAGTGGGAAACCGGCCTCAAAGCCCGCTACCCCGATGGAAAAATCTCAAGCTGGGGACATTTCGTCCCTACTTGACCCCATAGAAAAAAACTCATACCGGCCCTCAAAGTGCCTATTTTGGTAGCCGTTGGTGGGAAATCATCGACCAGGATTCCGGGTACTCATGATCAAATCGCATCGCATCGCTTATCGGATGTTCCTGATCTGTCTTTGGGCCTTAGTCGGATTCCTGCCCGCGGGAATTACCGCGGCGCCCAGCCCGCTCATCGATCCGCCTGTTCCCGTTCCGAATGGGGACAGCGGCTTCGTGGATTCGGTCAAGGCCGGATTCAAGGCCGTCACCACGGGGAAAATCTTTTATACCCTGGACGGCAGCCAACCTTCCTCGATCAATGGCAGCGAATACACCGGCACCGATTTCCTGATCGATCATACCCTCACCCTGAAAGCCGTCCACCGCGTTTCCGGTCAGCTCAGCAGCGTCGCCGAAGCCCGCTTCGTCCGCGCGAAACTGTCGGCGCCAATCGCCAAGTACGGTTCCAGCACAGGATTCTACCCGACCCTCACCTGCACCTTAGCCTCCGACAATGCGAGCATCACGCCTACCTTCCGCTATACCACCGACGGTTCGGCGCCGACAGCCGCCAGCGCGATCTATACCTCACCCTTGACCTTCACCAAGAGCACGACCTTGCGGGCGTATGCGTCCTTGACGGGATATGACGACAGCGATCCCATGCGCGTCGATTTCACCTATCTCGATCCGGCCGTGGCGCCCACGGTCCTGCCTGCCGGAAAAGCCTTTGCCACCAAGAACCTGGTAGTCAGATTGAAAAGCACCACCGAAGGAGCCGTG
>DAINDC010000331.1:2179-3391 GCA_036732085.1 Fibrobacterota bacterium
CACCGATACCACGGCCAGACTGGATACCGCGGCCATCGCGGCCGGCGACTCCATCGTGATCCAGGGAGTCAAAATCAACCAACCCATAGTGCTCCGGGCCCAAGCCTTCAAAACCAATTATCCGCCCAGCACCATGGTCACCGAGCGTTATGTCTACCTGCCCCCGGTAGCCACGCCGGTTCCTTCCCGGGCCCCGGGCATCTACTACGATACGCTCTCCATCCGGTTCGCTTCGGCCACGGACTCCGCCACCATCCGGTACACCCACGGCACGACCCTACCAACCGCATCGTCGAGCGATTCGAGCGTGATATTCCTTTCCGGCAAGGACGATACGCTCACCGCCATCGCCTTCAAACCGCCGCGACCCCAAAGCCTTTCATTCTCCGGGGCCTATAAGTTCAAACTGAGTCCTCCGGTGGCGGACAAGCCCTCCCGGCAATTCAAGGACACCTTGAATGTCTTCCTCTCCTCTCCCTGTCCCGGCGCGCTGATCTACTACACCCTCAACGGCTCGGTCCCTACCATCAACAGCACCTTGTACAATTCCCAACCGGTCCAGATGCCCGTCAATATCTCACAGGACAGCACCTATCTGACCGCCATCGCCGTAAAGGGCAATTTCAAAAGCGATCCCAGCAGTAATCTCTATACCAAGTCCGCCGGGATCCTGAAGCTGGCCGATCCGATCATCAGCCCCACCGGCCGCCAATTCA
Source organism: Fibrobacterota bacterium (assembly GCA_036732085.1). Lineage (GTDB taxonomy): Bacteria > Fibrobacterota > Fibrobacteria > UBA11236 > UBA11236 > Chersky-265. Next base: position 2,896 of record DAINDC010000331.1, read on the forward strand.
CGGACAGCCTGCCGATCACCCTCACCAGCATCGATTCGAATGTGGAAATGCGATATTCCGACGACGGTTCCCTGCCGACCGCCACAAGCAAGGTTTACCGGGATCCCTTCTTCATCGACTCGACCACCACCTTGCGCGCCAAGGCCTTCCCGACCAAGGGAACCTATACGGCAAGCGGCGTTCCCCAGGAAACCTATACGTTACTGCCTTCACCGCCCATCCCCAGCCCGCCCGCGAACCAATCCTACCCGGACTCGGTCCATATCACCTTGGGCACCCATACCCGCAACGGAATCATCTACTACATCCTGGGCGAACAGGTCCTGGATCTGGGTTTCATGCATGTCTACAAGCCGGGCGATACGATTACCCTGAAAGAATCCGCCAAGCTCCAGGCCTTGACCGTGCTGATTACCGGCAAGGACACGGCCAAGAGTCTGCCGCTCACGCAAAACTACGAGATCTACGCGAGCCTCCCGACCGAAATCATGCCGGC
>DAINDC010000331.1:3401-6392 GCA_036732085.1 Fibrobacterota bacterium
TGCCGGCCGGATCCACGCGGCAACTCTCGGGCGGATTCACCTTCACCAATACCTCCGCCAACCCGATTGAGGCGAAGCTGATCACCACCGAAGGCCTGGGCATCACCGGTTTCAAGGAAGCCGGAGCCGTGGTCCAAATCGCTCCGGTCCAATCCGGCCAACCTGTAAAGGTCTCCTTCGCGAAATTTGTGAGCAATTCCAACTCCCTCTACCGCGCCGCCAATGGCCTGGTGAGCCTCGTCTCCTCGAATCCGCAAACGGACGTCTTCCTGCCGGGAGATTATTTCGCCGGCATCGATACCGTGCCGCCTCTCATCACCTTGGTCTCGCAAACCCCCAAAGCCGGCGATTCCACCACGGTCAAGTTTTCCATCAAGGATAATGTGACCGCGCCCCTTTGCGAGATCCAGAGCGAAGGCGTGACAGGCGGAAAGTTGTCACGCCATCCCGACAGCACGGGAACCCTGACCGCCAACTTCAAGAATTCCGGGATTGCGCCGAAAAGCCTGTGGTTCCATGCCAAGGCCAGCGATGGCTATAATGCAACCGAACTGCCCAAGGATCCGCAAGGGAAATACGTCCTCTCCCAGGTCCTGACCAATATGTCCATGCCCTCCGTGCTGAATCTGGGCAGGCAGACCTATCCTTGGGATTTGGCGGGCATCCCCGTCAGCGCCAAGGTCCCCATCACCTGGGGGCAGATCCGCAAGGATAATCCCGATGTGGATCTCTACGCCATGATCCTCAAGGACAGCCTCGATTACCTGCCCCTGGAAGAGGATTCCCTGATTCGGCCGGGCATGTCCTTCTGGCTGCGAAGCAACAAGATCCTGAGCGGCCTCTCGCTCTCCAAATTGCGGACGGCCGAGTCCGAGGCCGACGGTTCCTATCGCATCACCTTGCATCATGGCTGGAACCAGCTTTCCAATCCGGCCTTGGTGAAATTGTACTGGCCATTTTCACGCAAGGATCCGAAGTACGGGCAGTACACGATCAAGGGCCTCCATGAATTCGTGCCCGGCATCCTCGATTATGCGGAGACCGATACCCTGTCGCCCTGGAAAGGCTATTTCGCCTATTCCTACCTAGACCAGGACACCATCCTATCCCTCTATCCAGACTCCGCGCGGCATGGCACGGGCAAGGTTTCCGCCTTCTCCGACTTCGCCTCCGGGCAGGCCGGCTTCGCCTCCGCGAAGGAGAATGAAGGCTATCATATCGCGCTTGATTTCGGAAAACCCACTCCGCTGGTATTGGGCGCCGATGTCCGGGCCGAAGACGCTTTCGCCAGGGAGGATGAACTCCAGCTTCCGGCCTGGAAGCCCGATTTTTCCGCTTGGTCCCAGCGCGGCCGCCATAGGCTGGCCACGGATATGTTGCGTTTCGCGCCTCAAAACGTATCCCGTTGGGATGTGGTGGTGAGCGACTCGAGTCTTGCCCATGGCCATGCCGCTGGATCCGGAGGGATGCGCGTCCTCGAAGGCCGGTTGCCCGCCGGGTATGAGGCCTGGGCCGTTTCCAAAACGCGCGGCATGAAATTCCGTTTGGAGGAAGGCGCCACGCTATCCCTTTCAGGCTCCAGTGGAGATACTCTGATAATCTTCGCCGGCCCGCTGGCCAAGCTTTCCCTGGTGCCGGAACTTTCCAAAGCCGTGGTCGCGGTGAATGAATTCGCTTTCACTTTGAAAAGGGATGAAATGGGAAAGTATTTCCTCAATCTCTCCCTGCCGTGGAACTGCCGCGTGGACATGAGCTTGGTTTCGCTGTCCGGCCGCATTTTGTTTGAATCCCATCCAGGTAATCTGGCGCAGGGTGTTTATCGCCTGCCTTTGGGAATTAGCGGAAATCCCCAACTGGCGATTCTGAGGGTGTTATTGCGAGGTGAAAACCTGGATCGTCAAATCACCCAAAAAGTATTGTGGTAGTCGCATCCGATCCGGATGGCTTCGATTCGCCCAAGCAATTCCTTTCTTCCCATTTAATTCTTCCCATTTAATTTCTGACCCGTTGCCTTAAAAACATATCTTGAACCGAGACGCCGCGCCTCCTGACAATCCCTGTGGGAATTCAGATGGAGCAGGGTCTGGCGGGGTTTTGAAGCGCATCAGTTGCCTATGACAAATGTGAAATAACCAAATTTTCGGTTATATTTTCGTCCGCAGTTTCGCGCGTTTATTTTGGTGAAGTGTTTCCAAATGGGTTCCGGATTCGTCCAATCCTTTTTGGGAACGCCGGCACGGGTGGGTCATTTTCTTGAACCGAAGTTAAGGCATTGAAAAAGATTCTCGTCATCAGCTTGGTCGCCCTGGGTTTGAACCTGGCAACTGCGGCAATTACGGCAGTTGCGCCTCCGACCGCCTCCCCCGATCCTCTCGGACCGCCTTTCGTGATCTCCGAAGACGTGACCCTCAGCGCTCCGGGCAGCTCAAGCATCTATTCCGATCTGAACAATACCGGCTCCCCTTGGAGTCTGGTCACCGCCACGCCATATTTGGATCCAGTCCACCTGACCGTATCCACGCAAGTTCGAGCCGTGGCATGCTATACCAGCATCGACCCCATACTCACGGACTGCAGCGACCCCGCCATTTTCAGCTATGTGAAGGATATCCCACCCACCGTGACCGTGGTCAGTCCGGCCTCCGGCCAAATCATCCGCCAAGACCAAAATTTTTCTTTCACATCCACCAGTGCCGCGGATCCCAATAGCACAGGAATCGCGGACATCCATTATTATGCGAGCCTGTCCGGATCGGGCACCTGGGTGGACTTGGGAGTGGGGACCATCGGTCCGACTTTTCCATTGGTTACCCAGATTTCCGGGTCCGGTAGCTACCTCATCCATGCCATGGCTACGGATGCGCTGGGTGCGACCGGGATCTCTGCAAATGTGGCCGTGACGTTTACGACCGCGAATATGAGCCCGATAGTCACCTGGAACTCCCCTTCCGCCGGCACCTATACCAGCCCGGCCAGCTTCATCCTTTCCGC
>DAINDC010000332.1:0-3525 GCA_036732085.1 Fibrobacterota bacterium
CCTCCCGGGGCGGCCTCACCTTCGCCTTCGGCTACTCCCGGCCGCGCACCTTTTCGGATCTGATCGCCTATGCGGATTCCCTCGCGCCCTCGCGGGGCCCGTACCGGTATGAGGCGGAAGGCACGCTCGATCAATATCGCGCGGGGATGGGATTGGAGATCTCGCCCGATGTCTCCTTCGGCCTGGCTTTGGGCTATCTCAATGGCGAAGAAAACATTCTGGTCGAGGATGGCGGCGAGGCCGCCTACCTGCGCACCTATCACGGCCTCAACCTGGAGCCGTCCCTGATGGTAAAGCTGACGCCACGCATGCGTCTCGGCTTCTCCCTCGTCGCCTGGGAAAAGATTTACGATCTCCAGGAGGTCTATGAGGTCAAGGGCCAGGGCAATCAGCAAACCGATTACTCGATCAAACATCCGTTCCAGGGCAAGGCCGGATGGGCCTACCAGGGCGACTCCTATCTCCTGGCCGCGGACGCCCGGCTCAATGGCTGGAGCCAATACCGCTACGGCCTGGAAGGCAATTCCACCTTGGACAAGGCGGGCTATAAAGATGAACTGAGCCTGTCGGTGGGCGGCGAGAAGTTCGTCCAGCCGCTCAACATGGTGCTGCGGGCGGGCTATACCTGGAACACGCTTCCGGAAACCGATTTCGATCCCACCTATGATTTGCATCGCATCAGCGCCGGGCTCGGACTGTTGTTGAGCGGTTCCTTCTCCGTGGACGCGGCTTACTCCTATGCCTTCTGGGGCATGGCCGGACAGGGATTGAACCTCGAGAACCGCGAACAACGCGGCCTGCTGTCCTTCGCCTACCGGTACTGAACAACGCCGGTCCGGAAAGCTACCTTGGGGAAACCCATGCGCATCGGCCGGAAATACCTGCTTTCCCTTTTGACCGCGGCAGCGCAGGCTGCGATGGCGCTTCCCGATAGCGCCTCCTTCCATCTCGAATCCTGGCCTCCGGAAGCCTCGGCGACCTTGGGCGCATCGGCTCAGGACTCCGTCGAGAATGAAATCCTGACCGCCTATATCCACGTGCGCATGGCTCGATTCGGAGGCTGGGACGGAGGTTCCGGCATGTATGTGGGCTCGCAATTGGGCCGACTCCCGCAATTGTATCAAGTGGCCGCTTCGGGATCCGAACGCAAACAGGTGACCCACTTTACCAAACGGATGTCGACCTTCGATGTCAATCCCGATCCCCGGAAAAGACTGCTCCTATACTCCCGCGATGCCGGCGGCGATGAGGAATTCCAGCTGGGGCTTTTCGATCTCGCCCGGGGTACCGATCACCCCTTGGCTTGCCCGGCCGGCCGCGCGGAAGGTGTCCTTTGGAACGACTCGGGCAGCGCCTTCGCGTATGCGCATACGCCCAAGGGGACGGATCGGTGGGATATCCGCATCCACCGCCTCGGCTTGAACCGGGGCGGCAGCGGGAAGGCCGTCGGGAGCGGGCCGGCCGATGGGGACGGAGCGGACAGCCTGGTCCTGTCCAAGCCCGGAACCTGGATGCCGATGGACTTCAGCCCAGACGGGAAATCCCTGCTGGTCCAGAAATTCGTCTCCGCCTCCGAAGCCGAGATCCATATCCTGGATCTGGGCACGGGCAGGTTAACACCCTTGTTACCCCAGGGGCCGCCCGCCTTCGCGGACAATGCCCGTTTCGTAAGGTTGGGCGTGAACACCCGGGCGCGCGGCGGTCGCCCGGGCGTAAAGGCCTGGGCCGTCTGCTTCACTTCGGATCGCGATGGGGAGTTCAACCGTCTCTATCTGGTCTACCTGGCGCGGCCCAAGCTGGCGGGCCTTGCGCGCCCCCAACCGGCAGGCGGCCAGGCCCCGGGAGCCGATACGGCCTATGCAAGCGCGGGAATCGAAGTCCTGTCCCCGCCCGCGCCTTGGGACGTGGAATGGGTGGACGCCAGCCCGGATCGGAGCCTCCTCGTCTATTCGCTCAACCAGGACGGGATGAGCAGCCTCTACTCCCTGGATCTCGCATCGCCGCGGCCGGACCCGGACAAGGCCGCTCGCATTGGCCAAACCGCACCGTCTTCCCGGAGCCCGATCCTCCCCGTCAGCCGCCTGCTCGCGGGCATCCCCATGGGCCTCATCGACGGCGTTCACTTCCGTGTTACCCCCGGTCGGCCCCGTGAATTCGCCTTCACCGTGGTGGGCGCCACCTTCCCCGGAGACGCCTTCACCTATCGCCTGGACCGCGAGGCCGCGGTCCGCTGGACCTTCAGTGAGACCGGCGGCCTGCCTTCCCGGGCCTTCCGGAACCCTCAGCTCATCCACTTCCCCACCTTCGACTCGACCGGCGCGCCGCCCCAACCCCGGCAGCTCCCCGCCTGGCTGTACCTGCCGGATACGGCCATTCAAGATACAGCCAAGATGCGGGCGCCCTTTCCGGTCCTCCTGCTCATGCATGGCGGCCCGGAAGCGCAGGCCCGGCCCGGCTTCGAAGCCTTCGTGCAGTATGCGGCCGGACACCTGGGCTTGGCCGTGATCCAGCCCAATGTGCGCGGTTCCTCCGGCTACGGCAAGAGTATGCAAATGGCCGATGACGGGTTCCTGCGCATGCACAGCGTCCGGGACATCGGAGCCCTGCTCGCCTGGATTCGGACCCAGCCCAATCTGGACACCAACCGGGTGGCGGTGGCGGGGCGTTCCTACGGCGGCTTCATGGCGCTGAGCGCCTTGATCGAATACGGTCATCGGGAAGGATCGAAAGTCGGACGCGCCGGCGGGGACCGATCCGAAAGCGGACGCGAGGGCATGATCCGCGCCGGCATCAGCACCGTGGGCATCACCCATTTCCCCACCTTCCTCCAGAAGACCAGCGGATATCGACGCGACCTCCGCCGGGTGGAATACGGGGATGAGCGCGATCCCCGCATGGCGGCCTTCCTCGACAGCATCTCGCCCCTGACGCGCGTGGATCGCATCGGCAGCCCGCTCCTGCTTTGCCATGGCCGCAACGACCCCCGGGTCCCCTATCAGGAATCGGAACGGATCTTCGGGGCGCTCAAGTCGAAGGGCGTGCCGGTATGGCTCCTTACTTTTGAAGAGGAGGGACATGCCTTCCGCGATCAGGACAATCAGTCCGTCCACTATGGCATTATGGCACGGTTCCTGACCAAGGAGCTCCAACTCAAGCCCTCTCCTCGACACTAATCGGAAATCCGATACTTAGGGCGTCCCGGCTCTAAAAAAAACCGGAGAAAAAACTACCTTTAGCCGCGTTCCGGCACCGGTGGTTGTTTGGACCCGCCGCCGGCCTTTCCGAGAAAGGTTTCCTGGATGCATGCATTGACGAGATATTTCCGATCCTCCATCGGGAGGAAGCAGTTGATGGGGGTTACGGGCATCGCCCTGTACCTCTTCCTGCTCGCCCACCTGGTGGGCAACCTGGGCGTCTTCAGCGGCGCCGAACACTATAACCAATACGGCTACCTGCTCCTGCATACCTTGGCCGAAATCATCGTGCCGGCGGAGCTGGTGCTCATCGCGGCCCTAGTCGCGCATG
>DAINDC010000332.1:3535-6354 GCA_036732085.1 Fibrobacterota bacterium
CCTTCAGGCTGCGCGCCGAGAACAAGGCCGCCCGCCCCGTCGCCTATGCGGTCCCGACCAACCATGGGAAGAAGACCCTGTACTCGGTCACCATGATGATCACGGGGCTTTCCATCCTCGCCTTCGTCATCGTCCACATCGCCCACTTCCGTTACGGCGCCGTTACCGGTCACACCATGGTTACCTATGACGGAGTCACCATGCGCGACCTGTACGGCACCATGATGGGCGCCTTCGCCATCTGGTGGTACGCCTTGGCCTATGTCGTCGTCTTCATCCTCATCGCCTCGCATCTGGCCCATGGCGTGCAGAGCAGTCTGCAGACCCTGGGCTTCAACCATCCCAAATACGCGGCCGCGGTCAAATGGATCGGCCGAGCCTACGCCCTCGTCCTTTCCGGCGGCTTCTGCCTGCTGGCCATCTGGGGCTATTTCCAACACGGAGGGACTCCTTAACATGGCTCTCGATTCCAAAATCCCCCCGGGCCCCCTCGAGAAGAAGTGGGATGAATACCGTTCCCATATGAAGCTGGTCAACCCGGCCAACAAGCGCAAGTACAAGATCATCGTCATCGGCACCGGGCTCGCGGGCAGCTCCGCCTCCGCCACCTTGGCCGAAGCCGGTTACAATGTGCATACCTTCACCTGGCAGGACAGCCCCCGCCGCGCCCATAGCATCGCGGCCCAGGGCGGCATCAACGCCGCCAAGAACTATCCCAACGACGGCGACAGCGTGCATCGCCTCTTCTACGATACCATCAAGGGCGGCGACTTCCGCGCCCGCGAGGCCAATGTTTACCGCCTCGCCCAGGTCTCGGTCAATATCATCGATCAATGCGTGGCCCAAGGCGTCCCCTTCGCCCGCGATTACGGGGGACTCCTCGAGAACCGCTCCTTCGGCGGCACCCAGGTCTCGCGCACCTTCTATGCCCGCGGGCAGACGGGCCAGCAGCTCCTGCTCGGCGCCTACCAGGGCATGATGCGCCAGGTGGGCCTCGGCAATATCCAGATGCATACCCGCAAGGAGATGCTGGACGTGGTCCTCGTCGACGGCGTGGCGCGCGGCGCCATCTTCCGCAACCTCGTGACCGGCGAACTGGAACGCCACGAGGCCGATGCCGTCATCATGGCCACGGGCGGCTATAGCCGCGTCTTCTATCTCTCGACCAATGCCATGGGCTGCAATGTCACCGCCACCTGGCGCGCGCATAAACGCGGAGCATACTTCGCCAACCCCTGCTTCACCCAGATCCATCCGACCTGCATTCCCGTGACCGGCGATCATCAGTCGAAACTCACCTTGATGTCCGAGAGCCTCCGCAACGACGGCCGCGTTTGGGTCCCGCGCAAGGCCGGCGACAAGCGTCCCCCGGAAACCATTCCCGAGGCCGAGCGCTTCTACTTCCTTGAGGAAAAATACCCGAGCTTCGGCAACCTGGTTCCCCGCGACGTGGCTTCCCGCAATGCGAAGGAAGCCTGCGACAAGGGCATGGGCGTGGGCGCCTCCGGCAAGGCCGTGTATCTCGACTTCGCCGATGCCATCAAGCGCGTGGGCGAGCCCAAGATCAGGGAGAAGTACGGCAACCTGTTCGACATGTACTTCCGCATCACCAATGAGGATCCCTACAAGACCCCGATGCGAATCTATCCCGCCGTCCACTATACCATGGGCGGCCTCTGGGTCGATTACAACCTCATGAGCACGATCCCCGGTTTGCACGTCCTCGGCGAAGCCAACTTCTCCGATCATGGCGCCAACCGCCTGGGCGCCAGCGCGCTCATGCAGGGCCTGGCCGATGGCTATTTCATCATCCCCTTCACCATCGGTGATTACCTGGCGGGGGCCAACCTGCCCAAGGTGACCAAGGACCATGCGGCCTTCAAGGAAGCCGAGGCGTCCGCCAAGGCCCAGATCGACAAGCTCTTGGCGGTCAAGGGCAAGCGGCCGGCGATCGAATTCCATCGCGAGCTCGGCAAGATCATGTGGGACTACTGCGGCATGGGCCGCAACGAGGCTGGACTCAAAAAGGCCCTCACGGAAATTCCGCGCCTGCGCGCCGAGTTCTGGAAGGACGTCAATGTCCTGGGCGGGGCCGGGGACATCAACCAGAACCTGGAAGAGGCCGGCCGCATCGCCGACTTCCTCGAGTTCGGCGAGCTCCTGGTGACCGACGCGCTCACGCGCAAGGAAAGCTGCGGAGGGCATTTCCGCGAGGAGTCCCAGACGAACGAGAACGAGGCCAAGCGCGACGACGAAAACTTCTGCCATACCTCGGCATGGGAATTCAAAGGCGTGGACAAGGCCCCGGTACTGCATAAGGAAGAGCTGACCTTCGAAAGCATCCACCTCACCCAGAGGAGCTATAAGTAATGAATTTCAAGCTCAAGGTTTGGAGACAGAAGGGCCCCAAGACTTCCGGCGCCTTCAAGGAATACGAGGCCCACAATATCCTGGCCGACATGTCCTTCCTGGAAATGCTTGACGAGGTCAATATCGATCTGGTCAAGCAGAACGAGGATCCGATCGTTTTCGAGAGCGATTGCCGCGAAGGCATCTGCGGCACCTGTTGCCAGATGGTCAACGGCGAGGCTCATGGCCCCGAGTCCGCCACCACGGTCTGCCAGCTCTTCATGCGCAGCTTCAAGGACGGCGACACCATCATCATCGAGCCCTGGCGCGCCGCGGCCTTCCCGGTCCTCAGGGATTTGATGGTGGACCGCACCGCCTTCGACCAGATCATCTCGGCCGGCGGCTTCATCTCCGCCAATGTGGGCGGCGCCCAGGATGCGAACAATATCCTGGTCCCCAAGACCGAATCG
>DAINDC010000333.1:0-6336 GCA_036732085.1 Fibrobacterota bacterium
CCGGCAAGCCCAAGTGGTGGGACGTCATCATTACGCCCATCCTCAATCCGGAATGGGAGCCGGAAAGGCTCCTCGCCGTCTGCCGCGACATCACCGAGCATAAGCGCTTCGAAGAAAGCCTGCGACGTTCCAAGGAACAGTTGGAAGCCATCCTGCGCGCCATCTCCGATTCGGTGGTGGTCACCAATGCCACCGGCCGCGTGGTCTATGCCAATGACGCCGCCGCCCGCCTGGTGGGGCTCGCCACCGCCCAGGAACTGCTCGATACCCCTTTGGAAACGCTCCTGGACAGGTTTGAGGGCCTGGATGAGCGGGGCATCGCCTACCCCTGGCCGGGCAACCCGCCTCCGGTATATCCGAAACAAGCCGTGGAAGGCCGCGTCCTCCGGCTCCGGAACAAGGCCGACGGCTCCGAGCGCTGGCTGGTGGTGAATTGCGCGACTGTCAGGGACGGCGAAGGCCGGACCCATCTGAATATCACTTCCGCTTACGACTTCACCGAACGCAAGCAGGCGGAAGATGCGCTCCGCAGGAGCGAGGAGCAGCTGCGGCAATCGCAGAAGATGGAAGCGGTGGGCCGGCTGGCAGGCGGCGTGGCCCATGATTTCAACAACCTCCTGACCGCCATCAACGGCTATAGCGAGCTCCTGTCGCGATCGCTCACCGAACAGGATCCCCTGCAGTCGACCATCGGCGAGATCCGGCGCGCCGGGGAACGCGCGGCGTCGCTCACCCGCCAGCTGCTCACCTTCAGCCGCAGGCAGGTGCTGGCCAGCCGGATCCTGGATCTGAACCAGGTGGTGGGAGAGATCCGCAGCATGTTGGGCCGGTTGATAGGGGAGGACATCCAGCTCCAGACCCTTGCGGATCCGGCCCATGCGAAGGTGAAGGCCGATCCCGGGCAGATGGAACAGGTGATCCTCAACCTGGCCTTGAACGCCCGTGACGCCATGCCCACGGGCGGCAAGCTGACCATCGAGGCCGTCAATACCCGGCTCGAGAAGGGGCATGCGGGCCTGTACTTCCCGGTGGAACCCGGACGTTACGTGCGCCTGACGGTTTCCGATACCGGCATCGGCATGGACGAGAACGTGAAGGGCCATCTGTTCGAACCCTTCTTCACGACCAAGCCGCAAGGCCAGGGCACCGGCTTGGGGCTTTCCACCGTCTACGGCATCGTGAAACAAGCGGGAGGCAATATCTCCGTCTGTAGCCAACCTGGACTCGGGACCTCCTTCATCATCTATCTCCCCTCGGCCGAAGGCGCGAAGGAGGAGGAGACGGGCAAGGCTCCGGAAAAGATCGCCCCCATCACCCGTTGCCGCGAGACCGTGCTGCTCGTGGAAGACGAGGACATGGTGCGCAAGCTCCTCGCCCAAGTGCTCGCGGGCCAGGGATACACGGTCCTGGAAGCCGGATCGGGGCCGCAGGCGCTGGAGCTGGTGGACAGGCATGTGGGTAATATCGATCTGCTCCTGACCGACGTGGTGATGGCGGGCATGAGCGGCCGGGAGCTTTCGGAAAAGCTATTGCTGGCGAAGCCCGATCTGAAGGTCTTGTATATGTCCGGCTATACCGACGACGCCATCCTGCGCCATGGAGTGCTCCAGAATTGCACCGCCTTCCTGGGCAAGCCCTTCAGCCCCGGCACCTTGATCCGGAAGTTGCGGGAAGTCATCGAGAACCTGGATCCGGAGGCGCTGGCCGCGGCGGGAGCCGGCCGCGTGAGGATGGCCAAGTCTCCGGAAGAGGCTTGACCGGGAGGTCCGACAGGGCCGCATTGCTATATTCCCCGCATGCGCACTGCCGTCGACCCGCTTTCGGCCAGCCGTTGGCTGGCGCTGTCTCCCGAAGAGCTCCTGCGCGGTTGCAAACAATCCCGTTACCAAGGCTCGGGTCCGGGCGGCCAGAAGCGCAACCGGGTCTATAGCGGCATCCGGCTGGTCCATGAGGCTTCGGGCATTTCCATAGAGGCCGATGCGCGCCGCGAATCCCGACGTAATCTGGAAGATGCCCTGCACCGGCTCAGGCTGGAGTTCGCCCTGTCGGTGGCCGCTTGGCCCGCCTTGCCGGCCTTGCCCGTCTTGAATAAGGGGCCGGAATCCGCCGACGCCTCATCCGCATCCCGCCTCGAGGCGACCTCGGCCTTCATGGCTCCCGGCTTCCGCGCGCATGTCAGCCCCGGCCATGCGGATTTTCCGATCTTCGCCCTGCGCGCGATTTATTTCCTGGATCGGCATCGGGGCCAGGCGTCGGCGGCGGCGCAGGCCATGGGATGTACGGCCTCGGCATTGGCGCGTTTCCTCAAGGCGGACAAGGCCTTGTGGACCCGGGCCCGGGAAATCCGCGAGGCCAATGGCCTGCATCCGTTGAAGTGACGGGTTCGTCGGGCAGATTCAACCGGGTTAACTCCCCGGGTACCGTACCTCAGATATTACGTGTAGATCAGGTATTAGGCAAGGCTCAGGTATCGCGTTCGATGGGAGCCCGGGCCAGTGCTGCGTCCGCATAGAACCGCTCCCAAAGGGAAACGATATTCTCCCAGGAGAATTCCTTGCGCACGAATTCGTGCCCTTGCCTCCCCAGGGTTTCCCCCAGAGCGGGATCCGCCAGGAGCCTGAGGATGGTTTTCGCCAAGGCGCCGGAATCGCGTTGCGGGCAGAGCAGGCCCGTGCGTCCGTCCTTGATGATATCGGGGATGCCGCCCACGTTGGACGCCACCACCGGCCTGGCGTAGTTGAGGGCTTCCAAGAGCACCACGCCCAGGCCTTCGGTCTCTCCCTGCGAGTCCACGATGGCCGGAAGGCAGAAGACGTCGCAACTGCGGTACCAGCGGATCAGCTCTTCTTCCGGAACCTTGCCTGCAAAAAGGACGCGGTCTTCCAGGCCCACCTCATGCGCGGCCGCCCGCAAGTCCGCCTCCACCTTGGGATCGCCCTTGCCCACGATGACGATTTTCGCATCCTGGGAAGCGAGGATTTCCGGGAGCGCGCGGATGAGATAGGCGATGCCCTTGCGTTCCACCACCCGGCCCACGGTGAGGATCACCTTGACCTGGTTTTGCGCCGGAGGCATGGGATCGCCGCTCAGGGGTGAACCGAAGCCGATGACGCTCTGGGGCACGGGCATCAAGGCGTTGACGAGGCCCGCGGTGAAGGTGGAATTGGAGACCGTGGCATGCGCGCGGCGCAGACAGAAGCGCAGGAAGGGCGCGATAGGCTTGAACTTGGCGGCCAGGAGCAGGCAGGCGCCGTGGAAGTGCATGATGAGTTTCGGCTTCTTGGTGGGGCTTCCGATCCCGGCGGCGAGTCGGCCGGCCCAGCCCATGATCCCATGCGGGAAAGGCCAGTGGCATTGGATGAAATCGTAATGACCACGGCGGGCGACGCGCATGGCCGCCAGCATCCCGAAAAAAATATAGGGAAAAAGCAAAAGCTTGTAGAACAGGCTCCCGCGGATCTTATTGGGCGCGCCTTGATCGTGGGTCAAGGTCTCCCAAGGAGCGAAGAAATACCGAAAGCGATGGACCAGCACCCCGCCCACCCGCTGGGTCTTGAGCCCGCGGAAGGAAGGCGCCAGGACCTCGATCTGATAGCCCCTCTCGCCCAGATGGCGGATGGTATCGATCATCCAAGGGTTCTGGTTGTCCTTCTCATCGCGGCTATAGGTTGAGGAGATATATAGGACGCGACAGGGTTTTTTCACTTCGGAATTCATGGCCGCAGCCTTGAAAAAGGGAAAGAACGGGTTTTTCCAGGCGATTTGCAAGGAACGGGAGGAACCACGGAAGCCATCGCAAAAAGCTAGAAATTAAAGGAAATGGCTTTGCCTTCCCATGTTTTTCGCCTAAATTGATCGCTAGCATGGAGGCCGCACCTCCCGGCTCAGAGGCAAAAATGAAAGCAATTATTTCCTTATCGGTGGGACTCCTCTTAGCAGCCTGGGCTGGCGCCGAGGTTTGCAACGAGATCTACCATATGCAAACCGCCACCCAGTACATACTGCAAGGCGATTCCCCAACCACCTTGGCCCGGATGGGTGCGGCGGTCTCCTTGGACAAGACGATGGCGGGAGTGACTTTTATTTCCGATTCCACCGAGTACAAGATGATCACCGATTTCGACGCCACCGGAACTTGCAGCGCTTGGGTGCCCAAGAGCGTCGATTTCGCTTTGCGAAAAAAGGCGGAAAAGAAGTTCTCGCCCGTTAAGGAACAATTCTCAATAAAATTTACAGACACTGCCTTTACATATAAAACGCCAGGCTGGGACGAGTATTGGTTCGGATTCGCATCCTCAGTCGATAGCACGGCCGAGGGCCTTAATGTCCATCTGTACGATGAAATCGGGAAAAAGAAAGGCGTAATTCCTCTATACCTCTGGTACGGTAATGCCATTCTCACGCGCACCTTAAAAACCACTAATGGCGCCACCAAACCCCCGCTGACGCATTTCTATTCCGAACTCACCAGTCATCCGGATTCGGCGGCCCTTGCCCAGGTGCTGGTCAATACCTGGAAGCAATACGTCAAAAGCGATACCCAGGATGTCGCATTCAAGGTGCAACTCATCAAAATCACTTACGATTCCTTGGCCACTCCAATCGGAATCTTAAGGGAAAGGAAAGCGCCTCTGGCCTCCGGCTTCCACGCCAATCAAATGGGCCAGATGGTCCTCATCCAACTCGGATCCAAGCAGCCGGATCTCTCGGAATCCGTGAGCCTTTACGGCATGATGGGGAACAAGATCACCACCTTGCATCCCACCGGTTACGCCTACCAATGGAACGGCAAGACTTCCTACGGGGCCGATGCTTCCACCGGGGTTTATTTCGTTCAGGCCGGCAACCGCGTCCTCGGCAAATTCTTCTACAACCGCTGACTTCCCACTAATGTCCCGGGGCATGCGCCCCTTAGGAAAAGCCTGGCTCCTGCCGGGCTTTTCTTTTATCTTCAAGGCTTTCAAGGACATTAGATGACCCAATGCCTCATCGGCGACTTCCGTATCCGCCGCCCCGCCCATTCGGCAGGACATGAGGCTTCGGTCCAATGGCTCGCTTCCGCCCATGCCAAATCCGAAGCGGTCCTTCGCAAGGGAGCGTCCGATTTCGATCCCGACGCCTTCCGCCGCTCGATGGAACGGTACATCACCCGTTTCGGCTGCGGGCCGGAGAGCCTGTCCGCGCGCGGCCATGACCTCGAGGATTTCCTGCATACCGAATGGGCGCGCATGCGCATCTTCGACCTCGATAGGAATCCGCGCGGCGGGGGCATGGATGTGCGCATGGAAGTCTTTGCCGCCATCGCAGAACGGGTGCTCAAGGAATTCTATCCCGAAGGCAGCGAGGCTCCGGAAGAATTGATCCACGTGACCTGCACCGGATACGTCGCTCCCAGCGCCGCGCAAAAGCTGGTGGTGGAGCGGGGATGGGAACAAAGGACCGGCGTCATGCATGCCTATCATATGGGCTGCTATGCCGCCATGCCGGCCCTGCGCATGGCTTCCGCCTTCCTGGCTTCGCCAAGACCCAGGGCTGCGGCCGATGGAAAACCGGGCGGCGCCCGCATCGACATCGTGCATACGGAAACCTGCACCTTGCATCTCGATCCCAGCCAGCATACTCCCGAGCAGCTCGTGGTCCAGAGCCTTTTCGCCGACGGCCATATCCGCTATAGCGTGACTGCGGATGACGGTCCATCACCCGCCGCGCCAGGGCAAGGGCTAGGGCTAGGCAAGGGATTCCCAAAAAGCCGCGGCCTGCACTACCTGGGCGTCCACGAAGAGCTCATCCCCGGATCCCTGGGAGCCATGGGCTGGATTCTCGGCGGCCACGGCATGCGGATGATGCTGGCGCGGGAAGTGCCGGAGCTGATTGCCGGCGCCTTGCGGGATTTCCTCCGGCGGATGTTCGCGGCTACGGGAGTGGATGCTTCCGAAGCGTTCACTAAAGGGATTTTCGCGATCCATCCGGGCGGGCCGCGCATCATCGACAAGGTGGCCGCGCTCCTGGAATTGGCGCCCTGGCAAGTAGCCGCCAGCCGCGCCGCCCTCAAGGCCTACGGCAATATGTCTTCCGCCACCTTGCCGCATGTCTGGGCGGCCCTGGTCGACGATCCGTCCGTGGCTTCCGGCACTATGATCACGAGTCTTGCCTTCGGACCCGGTCTCACGGTCTACGGCGCCATCCTCCGCAAAGCCTGATACCGTGTGGTTCGCAGCCTGCGCCCTTTTCGTCCTCCATTCCCTGGGCATGCTCGCCGATGAAGCCTGGTACCACCGCCGCCGCGGCCTGCCCCGCTGGGAACGCTGGGGGCATCCGCTCGACACCCTGACCGTG
>DAINDC010000334.1:0-6311 GCA_036732085.1 Fibrobacterota bacterium
CGCGAAGAGATAGTCCATGGTCGCGGCCATCTCGAAAGCGCCCTTGTACCCATGCCGCTTTACGCCGTTGATCCATTTCGGATTGATGACGCGCGACCGGTACACCTTCAAGAGCTCTTCCTTCAAGGTTTTCACCTTGGGGTTTTCAGGCCGGGAATGATCCCCGAAATAAACCGCGGGCATTTCTCCCTTGAGGACCCGGACGGAATTGGCCATGCCGCCATGGAACTGGTAATAATCATCGGAATCAAGAATGTCGTGTTCCCGGTTGTCCTGGTTATGCATCACCACATCCAGGCCTTGCAACCGCTTTCGATACGCATCGTGGGCCGATTTGCCTTCCCCGCCGTCCCCATAGGCGTAGCCGCTCCAGTGGATATAGATGGTGGCCAGGTCTTCGGTCGTCTTCCAATTCTTTTCGTCCAGGACCTGTTGCAATCCGGTCCCATAGGCGCCGGGTTTCGATCCGAATACCCTGTAAAGCGCCTTCTCATCGGCGGTGTGGTCCGCAAGGCCTTCAGCAAGCATTTGCCCTTTCTCGCGCAGGTAATTTTCCCGGATTGGATTTTGATCGAGGGGCTCCTCCTGTTCGGCGACCCGCTTCACGGCCGCATGGAACAGGGAAATGGCATCCGGAAAGGCATCCCGGAAAAATCCAGAAATGCGCAAGGTGACGTCCACCCGCGGACGCTTGAGAAAAATGAGCGGGATGACTTCGAAGTCCACGACCCTGCGGTTGGGCCCTTGCCATACGGGCTTTACCCCAAGAAGCGCCATGGCTTGGGCCAGATCATCGCCTCCCGTACGCATGGTGGAGGTGCCCCAAACCGACAGGCCGACGGCCTTGGGGTAATCGCCTTTTTCCTGAAGGTGGCGCTCAATGAGCAAGGCCGCGCTCTTGGAGCCCAACTGATAGGCCGCTTCCGTGGGCACGGTACGCACGTCCACGGAATAGAAATTCCTGCCGGTGGGGAGCACGTCAAGACGGCCCCGTGTGGGAGCGCCTGAGGGTCCGGAGGGAACATAACCTCCCTCCAACCCATGTAACAGATGGGTTACCTCATTTCGGGTATCTTTGAGACGTGGAAGGGTATCTTCCAACACATTCCCGACTTCGGCATGGAAGAGCGGGTATGGAGAGGGATGTGCGACGGCGTCGATCAAGGCTTTTTCCAGAAGACTCTTGGTCAGATTTTCCAAAAGTTCCACGGCATCGCCGACATTCCGGCAATAGGTTCCGTTGATTTCCATCCGGATCAAAGTCCCCATTTCACAATTCAATGGGTCCAAGGAAAGGTTCAAATCACGGGCGAGCGCCTGGATCAAACCCAATCCCTTGCCGGTCGGGACCCGATGCAAGGCGACCAAAAGATCAATCAGTTGTACGCCTTCGGGCATCTTACCGAATATATGCAGGCCATCCCGGATTTGCGCTTCCTTGATTTCGCAGAGATAGCCGTCCAACCGTACCAGCAATTCATTCACATCATCGCCGGCCACGCCCAGATCGGACTTAAGGTTGTTCTGTTCCGCCAGCTCGAGGATTTTCCGGGTAAGCAGGAGGCTGCGTTTGGGATCGAGATTGACGGCCTCGTAGTATTCGTCGATGAGGTTTTCCAGACGGATCAGGTCCCCGTAGGTCTCCGCGCGCGTCAGGGGCGGGATCAAGTGATCGATGATGACGGCTTGGTTTCGCCGCTTGGCCTGGCTTCCTTCGCCGGGGTCATTGACGATGAAGGGATAAAAGTGGGGAAGGGGACCCAGGATGGCGGCAGGATAGCAGGTTTCGGGATCCAGGGCCAAGCTTTTGCCGGGCAGCCATTCGAGGTTGCCGTGTTTCCCCAAATGCACCAAGGCATCGGCGCGAAAATTATTTTGCAGCCAAAAGTAGAAGGCCAGATAGGCAAAGGTCGGCGCCAGGTCGGGGGAATGATAAACGGCTTGGGGATCGAGATTGTAGCCGCGGCTGGGTTGGATGCCGATGAAAATATGGCCCAGAAGCAGGCCCGGAATGGAAAAACCTTCTTCCCGGTAATGTGGCGAGTCCTCGATCCGTCCCCACTGTTTTTCGATTTTCTCCCGGAGACTGGGCGCCAAGGCCAGATATGCCACCGCAAACTCTTGGCGTGACAGGAATACACAACCCTTCCGGTTCGGATTGAAATCCAAATCGTTGGTGATGCCTTCGGTCAGGGCGCTCATCAGTTCCGAACTATTGGCGGGGACCTTTCCTTCCAGGGGATAACCGGCACTTCTCAAGGCCATCAGGATTTCCGTGCAACTTGCGGGCGTATCGAGCCCCACGCCATTGGCTAAGCGGCTATCCCGGTTGGGGTAGTTGGGAAGGACCAAGGCGATGCGTTTTTCCGTATTAGATGTGGTCTGTAGTTTCGCCCAGCGGGCGCAGAACTCCGCCACGAATCGGCATCCCGGCAGATGCGCTTCATAACGAACCAGGTCGCTGTCGGTGAGGCCGTCCTTGCCCATGTGAAGCTTGAAGCTGATCGCCTTGGTGATGATCCTGCCGTCTATCTCGGGCAGGACCACATTCATGGCCGTATCCGTGGGGCCCAGTCCGAAATAGCCTTCGAGCCAAACTTCACGGGTGGACGAAGCCAGAATGGCCTGAACCACGGGCACATCCATCCGCGAGAAGAGGAAGTCCTCTTCTTCGCCGTCGAGGCTTTTCAACGAAAATCCCGTAGTGCTGACGAGGACGCTTATTTTTCTTCGGCCTCCGTTGGTTATAAGGTCCAACAGCTCGTCCTGTAATTGCGGCTCTCGCAGGGATTGGGCGAAAACCAGGATGACGTTCATCCCCTTTTCCTGCAATTGGTCCGACAGCACATTGAACGGATCGAGATTGTCCGCCAGGAAATGGGAACGATAGGCCACGATGGCGGCGTGGGGCCGATCCGGCTTGGCCAAAAGGTCCTGCTGTTCCTGCGTGAGGATGCCTTGCGAGGGATGGTAAAGGAATAAATCCGGCTGGGACTGCGGAGGCGCATAGTCCCACGGGAAACCTAGGAAACGGTTGAAAAGGAATTTCAGAAGCTGATACAGGTTCTCTTTTCCACCCGACTGGAAATAGTTCCAGGCTTCATCCGCAATCGGCAAGGGCGCCGTGGAATGACCCATCAGTTCCAGGTCCGGAGTCTCATGCCCGGACAAGAAAAGGACCGGGATATTATTGTGAAGGCAAGCCAGTCGGACGGATTCAAAAAGGTGGGGATAATAGCCCGCGCCGCCAATCAGCCTGAGAACCACCAGCTTGGCTTTCTCCGCCACGCTTTCCACATAGGTATCGATGGTCAATTCTTTTTTGAAATGGAGCAGGCTGCAGCAGCGTAATGACGGAAGGTCCAGGGCGCCCGGGTTCTCTTTACGCCAATGGGAAACTAGGTCGGCATAGGCCCGGTTCAAGGTGTGGATTTCGGTGTCGGCGGCGGACAGGAACAGCACGTCGCCGGGACTTTGATCCACGTAGACGACGCCCTCATCGTTGGGGTTCCACCCTCCCGGAATGGCGGCAATCAAATGCATGTTTTCTCCGGAGCGGCTGCCGGCTCAGGAAGCGGCGGGTTTATTGTATCGCAATCGATTGTGCCGTCTTTTCGGCCAGGACCTTTTCCAGGGACGCGTCCTTCAGATTTCTTCCGATGAAAACCAGGCGGCCCCGCTTGGGCTCGTCTTCCCGCCAATGCCTGTCGAAATAGGTTTCGAATCGCTCGCCGACGCCCTGCAGGGCCATCCGCATGGGTTTTCCAGGGACATGGAGAAAGCCCTTGATGCGGAATATTTCATGACTGAGGACCATTTCCTTCAGTGCGGAAACGAATCTGTCCTTGTCTCCCACGGGCCCCACCTCCACCAGGATGGAATCGATCTCCTCATCGTGCTCATGCTCTCCGCCATCGGGATGATCTTCCTCATGATGCGAATGCCGGGCCTCCAAATCCGACTCGGCACCGGCTTTCATTCCCAGGAGGACATCCAAGGGAACGTGACCCCGGTCCGCGTCGATGATTTTTACCGGCCTGCGGCAGATTTTTCGCACCCCTTCCCGGATGCGAGTGAATTCTTCTTCCGGAATCAAATCCTTCTTGCTCATGACCACCAGATCGGCGCAGTTCAACTGGTCTTCGAAAAGTTCTTCGATCGGCGTCCCATGATCGAGGGCGCTGTCGGCTTCCCGCTGGGCCCGCACTTTTTCGCGATCGCAGATTTCCCCCGTGGCCATGCCCACGGCATCGACCACGGTGACAACGGCATCCACGGTGATTTGCGATTTGAGATCCGGCCAGTTGAAGGCTTTCAGAAGCGGCTTGGGCAAGGCCAGGCCCGACGTTTCAATAACGATATGGTCGAGGTTTTCCTTCCGCTCCATCAGCTTCAGCATGGCGGGCAGAAATTCCTCCTGAACCGTACAACAGACGCATCCGTTGCTCAGCTCGATGATATCCTCTTCCGGGCATCCGCAATCCGATCCCTTCAGGAGTTCTCCGTCGATGCCTTCTTCGCCGAATTCATTGATCACTATGGCGATTCTTCTTCCCGAAGAATTCCGGATGAGGTTTTGCAGCAAGGTGGTTTTGCCGGCGCCGAGAAATCCGGTGATGATGGTTACGGGAATTTTATTCTGCATTTTCAGTACCCCCGCGCCAAGACCAGGAATACCAGGCCCACCGAGCCCACTCCCAGTCCTAATACTCGATGGAACGTTTCAGGGTAGGTCACCTTCAACACGAAAACATTTTTTCCCAAGTAGCGTATCATCAGTACCAGGGCCATTTGCATTCCGACCAGTCCTATCAGGTATGCAACCATCGTTTGACTCCCGGCACCCGCGATGGATGCACTATAGGCATAACCGTGAGCTATTCCCGCCAATCCCACCATGCTCGCTAAGCCGAGAAGCGGAAGACGGATGGGAAGGGCTAGAAGTAATCCGGACAGAATCACCGAGATGGCCACGGCTATCTCGGAGCCGGGAAGGCTCACGGACATCAAGTGCAATCCCGTACCCGCCAAGGCCGCCAATAAGAAAAACACGGGGATGACCATGCCGCGGGAAAGACGTAAGGATAGAAGGCCAATCGCAATCACAAAGGCTAGGTGGTCCAGACCTGTGAGGGGATGGGCTAAACCGGAGAGAAAGCCTTGCAGGTGCGAGTGGGGAACCTTTTCTCCTGGAATCAGATGTGCGGACGCCTCATGAAGCGGCAAAAATGCGCTGATGGCCGCAAGTATCCTAAAAGCGGTTCTTGTGGAATTATTTACGATCTTCATTATTTTCCTCCATATGGAGGCGCCGGAATCCTCGCCGACCGCCTCCTGTTGAGACAAAGGGCTTCGAAGATCTGTAGGCGAAAACGGAGGCGGATCAAGTTCCAAGAACCTGCACAGCTCCGTTGACCTCAGCATCGAAGGCCAACAAGAAATCCTACAGGTGAGTCTTCTGGCTCGCGGGTCTCGGTCTGGCAAGCTGTCTTACCAGGACCATCCTACTCCTTCCCCTTCCCGGCATTACTGCCAGTGGTCAGGACTTGAGCTGCAAAAACCGCGTCTCAAGCCCTTGGAAGTTTCGTACCGCTCACAGCGACGAGCTCGCTTCCGGTTTACACGGAATTCCTCGTTATGCCAGGGAAAAGTTCTTACGACTCTCTCCTGGCTCCCTGTAAGTGAGGGCAGAAGGTATTAAGGGCCCTCGGTTTTGTCTATCGGGCTCAAAAAGTAAGCCATGCCACGAGTTCACCAACCAGATTATATTCAAAAACTTCGCTCGAATTCGCTTATAGTCGTTAATCTGGGATTTCCTGTTTTGTGGTGGGTAGTGTAATCTACGCAGGCAGACAAGTCGAAGACGCCTGATTAACCTTGGAAGTCTGGCATTGCATGCAGGAGAAACCTAAAAGATAGTGCATTGGACGTTATGCTTTAGCCGAGGATTTTACCCGATCCGGATGGCCCCACGAGCATGAGAAGCTCCCCTTGGGGGATATCGAGATCGATTCCCCTGAGTGCTGCAACCCGTGTGTCACCCGACCCGTAAATCTTGCTCACCCTTTCGCAATGAACGAGGATCCTTCCGGCGCCCTCCTGCATATCACTCACGCCCTTCAAGGTTTGTCCCGGAATCCAGGAATGAAATTCTTGAAAAACAGGATCAATAAAGTAAGCCAAAACAAACTCAGCGAAATCGACCCCACCACATCGCTGAACCAATGAACATTCAGGTAAATGCGGCTGAACCCGGCCATCAGGAAGAGCAGGATATTGCCAAAGACGAAAAGAAATCGGAGTATCGGTTT
>DAINDC010000335.1:0-6149 GCA_036732085.1 Fibrobacterota bacterium
GACCGAGGCCATGCGATTCGGCGAGCTTTCATTGCCTGAAAAGACCCAGGAACTCAAATTGGGATTGCAGAGATTCCATAAGGACGAAAGGTTCCTGGGATGCGCCAATATGGGAGACTTGGTGGTTCTGAACCTGGAGATCACCTTGGCCTATAAATTGGGCGTGTAGGGCCCTATTTCCGACTCCGCGGAACCAAGGTAACCTAGGTGTTAACCTAGGCCCGCATCGGCGACGCAGCCAATCCTCGGCAAAGTTTGAGTCTTCACTTTGGCGGCCAAAGCCGGCATTGAATTAGGACGGGCGATCATTCCGCTCGCTTGCATGCGATGAATGGGCATGGAAATTATACGGGGTCGGGAGACAAAAAGGCAGCGCTTTGGCTGCCAAATCGGCATTTTGAAGAGGGGCCGCAGCGGGGTTCCTCGCCGAACCCTCTCATTCAAATACGGCCGATTTAAAAACGGAAAGCCATATGAAGGTGGACCGAGATTCATTTTGACCCAACCAGGGACGATTTTTAATCGGATTCGGGGCAGGGGCCAAATCATTGGGACAATCCCATGAAATGACTCGGAACAAATTCAGCATGGATGCATTTCTTCCTTCGCATTCGCGCCAATGCGGGCTTCGATCCAAAGCGTAAATGGATCATTCGGAGGCGGAATTCTTCCGAGAATTATCCAATTCCCAGCTCTCGAAAAAGTCAAAATCAGGACTGGCACCATTCTTGCATTGTAAGGAGTCAACCACGGAGAAGCATCGGTATGAAAAGCCGTCCTCTTATCAAACCTATCCTGTTCCTTGCACTGGCCGCCAGTGCAGCCCGGGCGGACTACGTCAATAGCACGGTCTCCCTAGGCGGCTATGTCTTGGATGCCAAGGATGCGACCCACGACGGGACCTTCTACCAGATGGATCGCATCAATGTTTCCGCATTGAAAGACGGCCTGGAGCTCCATGTCGCCTATGGATACTCCGATTTTTTCGAAAAGCGTCCCAATACGTATCAGAACACCAATCGTCTCGCCTTGGCCAATGTCAGCTACGCCCCCGGGCTGGACTGGCTTAAAATAAAAGCCGGCCGGGACTTCATGCCCCTGATCGAACGTTCCCTCTATTATGACGGAGGCGAAGCCAAGCTCCAGTATAAGGGCCTGGTTCAGGGGGAACTGTTCGGCGGGTATGGCGTGCCTACCGTTTATGAAAGCGACGTCGCGGATTTCAATTCGGATCGGGCCCTCATCGGAGGCAAGCTCACCTATATGCCCATGCCCGAGCTGCTGGTCCACTTCGATGGGCTGGTGAACGGCGTGCAGGACGACGGCTCGCTCGGCGGGGAAATCCAGGGACGCTTGGGCGACCGCATCACCCTATCGGCCAATTCCGTATTCCGACTGGATTCGAACTACTTCGCGCATGCGGAATTTTCCGCGCTGACCCGCATCCGCAAGCACGACCAGTTCCAGATCCGGTACGGCATCCAGGAACGGAAAATCGACTCCACCCGGAACTACGATTACTTCGTCAACAAGACCCACCAATTCCTGCTCACCGGATACGTTTTCTCCTGGAACAGCAAGGTGAGCGCCGATGTGGATTACGGTCTCCTCATGTACCAGGACACGGTGGGACAATTGGTGGACGTCAAGGTGAACCTCTTCGGATTTTTCGCCCGGGTGGGCCAGGAGTTCGCGACCACCACCAATGCCTTCGACCTGATGGCCGGATACGACAATACCTATTGGAGCCGGTTCCGGATCGAGGTGGGCGGAGGCTACACCCGGTATGATTTGGATCCGCGGAATACCGGTTTGGAAGCCCTCGAATTCACCGTGAAGCCCACGCTCCTGGTGGGCCACGGGTTCGAAGTCACCATGGCGTATGAATACCTGCACAACCGTTTGTACGATACCGACAACCGCTATTTCGTCGGCCTCAAGGAATCCATTTTCAGAGGGCTCTCCAAATGATTAGAGTAACCTTGCCGTTACTGATGTGGGGAATTGCCTTGGGTGGCGAGACCCATCAATTTTCCCACTACCAGCATGTCAAGACGGAAGATCTTGTCTGCTCGGACTGCCATAACAAGACCGCCAACTCCACCAACCTGGCCGAGGCGCGGATAGGGCTCACGCTCAAGGCCTGCGTGAAATGCCATAGCGACGATTCCACCTTCCAGACTCCCAAGCCCATCGTCCTTATCGACGCCAGCTTCCGTATCAAGAGGGCGGAAGACGCCGATTTGAAATTCAACCACAAGGCCCATCTCTCCGCGAACGTGGATTGCGCCTCCTGCCACGGCCAGCTCGTGGCGCCGGGCGATTCGGCTCCCGCCGCTACGGCAGCCCCCGCCTCGGTCCCGATGAAAAACCTGTTGGCCATGCAGAGCTGCATGGAGTGCCATGTGCGCAAGGCGGACGTATCCTGCCTGACCTGCCATACCAAGATTGACAAGCCGCTCAATCATATGAGCGATGTCTGGCTGCGCGGGGAAGGCCATGGGCTGCAGTCCAATCTGAACAACCAGGATTGCTCCATGTGCCATGAAAAGGGCGAGGTCACCACTTGCGCGGAATGCCATATGGGCAACGATGCACGGAAGGTGCATGGCCTGAACTATCGGTTCAAGCACGGCGTAGACGTGAAATTCAAGAAATCGGACTGCTCGGTCTGCCATGCGCCGCTCGATCAATTCTGTGCTGATTGCCATGAGGGCAAGGGAAGGCAGTTGAGGTAATAGCCATGCGGAAGATGATTGCATATCCATTGACGGCCGCGCTCCTGGTACTGGGCGGTTGCAGTAAGCTGGACACGCCGGAAAAGGCGGAAGCCTCCTGTGACATGTGCCATACCACGGCCTTGAACAAATCGGCGGTGCATCGCATGCATCTGAGCAATACGGCCATGGCCACATTCCCCTTCGCGGACACGACCTTGGCTGCCAGGATGACCATAGTCAACGGGACCAGCGACACCACCTTCAGGTATATGGTGGATACCGGGTTCAAGTTCAGCAATAGCGCCACCATCGATAAAGCCACGCATTACCAGCAGACCCGGCTTTTGAATGACGGGATCGGATGCGCGGATTGCCATAAGGGACTGGATCCGTCCTTTGTCAGGAATAGCGACCCGAGCCACCGCAATGGAGTGAAGGACGCCGCTTTCAGCGAGGATATGCTGCATGATATGCATTTCAATCCCACCGGCAAGGACACGGTCCATTTCAACCCGTCCACACCCGCGATGACATTCGATGGGACCGGCTGCAACAACATCGTCTGCCACGGCGCGGGCCGCAAAGGGGTGCAGAACGTCGTCTGGAATACCTCCGCCAAGCTCACGGACACCCTTTCTTGCATGGGTTGCCATAATACCACGAATCATAAAGTGGGCGTGAGCTGCGACAAATGCCACTATGACGTCACCTTGGACAACGGCAAGACCATCCATAATTTCCGCAAGCATCTTAATGACACCATCAACTACGGCAGGTACTAGGTGTTCAGGAAAAAGTTCTTTAGAGGAGAAGCGACAATGAAAAACCGATTGGTATTAACCTTGGGAGTGTTGGCCGCAATAGCTGTCCTAAGCGGCTGTAACGCGCAAGATGGGATTCAAGGCCCTCCAGGCAAGGACGGGACGGACGGCAAGGACGGCTCCGCAGCATTGACTTCCTGCGTCAAATGCCATACCGATTCCAATTTCAACGCGAAGACCAATGAGTACAACTATTCCAAACATTCCTACGGAAACACCCGCGCCAGAGGCCAGGCCAACAGGTACTGCGTGAGATGCCATACCAACGAAGGCTTCCAGGAGATTACCTGGAACGGCATGCCTTGGGGGGCGGCCGAAATACCCAATGCCACGAAAATCCAATGCCAGACCTGCCACAAGATGTCCGGCTTCGATTTCCCGGGCGATACCGTGAGCGGTATCTTGAGAACGACTTCTCCGGTGAAATTGAACTATCTCAACCAGTTTACAACAACCGGTTGGACCACCACGAAAACCATGGACTTCGCCCAAGGGGATTCCAAGGTGAACAACCTGTGCGTCACCTGCCACCAGATTCGCGGCGCCACTTCGTTCGAATATACCGATACCGCGGCGGGCAAATTGGTCACCAAGCCTTTCTCGCAAATGGCTTACTTCCCGTTGGGTACGGTCATCCAGCCCGGCGATACCGCCACCGTCGCCAAAGGCAACCTGAAGAAGCCGACGGACTCGGTCGCCTACATGGCGGGAAGAAGCTTCTCGGTGCATGATGGGAACCAATCGAACCTGTTCTACGGCATCAACGGCTATGACTTCGGAACGCCCATCACCACCGCGGACCGGCACCATGGGAAGGATGATTGCACGACCTGCCATATGAATGCATATGACTCGACGACCCATACGGGCGGACATTCCTTAATCATGAACGTCTCCGACAAGTCCTGCCTTGCCTGCCATAACCTCAAGGATACCCTGGAGCTGACCCAGAAGAATATCACCGCCAAGGTGACCGAATTGGGCGACCTGCTGGTGGCAAGGAAAATCGCCAAGAAGGGCCTCGTTCACGGAGTTCCGGGCTACGTCATCCTCAACACCCATGATTTCTATGGCAAGCTGTACTCCAACAACCCCGCGGATTCCGCCGTGACCTATGCCGGACTCACGGCCGTGAATAAGGTCGACACCGCCCTGGGAGTGATTAAGTACATCAATGCGGTCACCTATGCGAAGGATGCGGATTTGAAGTTCAGGATCGGCCGCAAATGGACCTATGGAGAACTGGGAGCGGCTTATAACTTCGGATACGTCAACGACGAAGTTTCCAAAGGCGCGCATAACGATGAGTACGCCCGGAAGCTCTTGCAGGCCTCGATCGATTGGCTCAAGGCGAATCCTTAGGAGGCTCGGCTTCGAATCGGGCGCCGCTTCGTAGGTGGAGGTCGCGCCCCGATTCGGTTGGCTTGATTGAACGACGAGATTTGGTAGACGAATAACCCCGACCGATAAGACGGACGGGGTTTTTTTATTGCCACTTTTTATCGCGCGCTCATCAGGAATGCGCCCAGCGGTCTGCTGGCCCCAAGGGCCTACCGGACCCGGCCCGGCCTCACTTTCACCTTTCGTTGGGAGCGTATGGCATGATTTCCGTTTATTCGGGCCCGCGGCCACGAGACTCCGGAACGCAATTGCCAGGTGGACCGGATGCGAATACTTTCTGGACCTGGGGCTGAGTCGCGGCCTCCAAATTAAGGATTGCTCAATGAGGCATCGATGATATCCGATAGGCTTGCGCAGTGCTTGGATTTCCTATTCGAAATCGAGAAGCTAAAAATCGTATACAGGCAAAATCATGTCCTCGATGGATCCAGACAGGAAAACAGCGCCGAGCACTCGTGGCATATCGCGCTGATGGCCGTGGTATTGGTCGAGTATTCGGATTTCCAGAATATGGATCTGCTTAAAATAATCAAGATGCTGCTTCTCCATGATGTCGTGGAAATTCATGCGGGGGACACCTTCCTTTACGATGAGAAGGCGAATGAACTCAAGGATAAAAATGAAGCCTTGGCGGCGGATTTGATTTTTGGATTGCTCCCGGTCAACTTGAAAGATGAATTTCTAAGTCTTTGGCGGGAGTTCGAAGCGCGAAAAACTCCCGAATCGATTTTCGCCGCTTCCTTGGATGGATTGCAGCCCTTGATGAACCACCTGGCCACCAAAGGCGCCGGTATCGCGAATCGCAATATTTCCACGAGCCGGGTCATTGCCAGCAAAAAGCATATCGCTGACGGTTCGGCCGTCCTATGGGAATATGCCCAGGATGTGATTCAACAAAGCGAAACGGCCGGGTTGTATAAGAAATGAATCAGAATTTTCCTGTCCGAATGGAACCGCTAACTCAGGACGATATTTTAAGAACGAAAGATTTAATCGCCGATGTGGTTCTCGAATTCTATGGAGATCTTGAGTTCATTCCCAAAACGAAAAAAGCCTTGTTGGAGTATTATGCGGAAATAGGATATCTGGATGACCTTGATGATTTCATAAACGAATACGGAAATGGGAATGGCGCCTTTTATCTGCTTAAGGAATCCATTTCTGTTTTGGGCTGCGGCGGCATTCGGTGCATTGGAAAGACCCAGGG
>DAINDC010000335.1:6159-6311 GCA_036732085.1 Fibrobacterota bacterium
CGATTAAGCTGCTACAGTGTGCGAGGAAACACCACCCTCCCAAAATGATACAATTCGCCGTTTTCAAGGTGCTTTTTATTCAAAATGCTTCCTTATAACTTGAGAGTCGGGAGTTCTCTCGCTGATTTCAGGCGCTCCCGGCGCTTTTCTCA
>DAINDC010000336.1:0-6284 GCA_036732085.1 Fibrobacterota bacterium
GGAGCGGACTACCTGGCGATCTCGGCGCATAAGATCAACGGCCCCAAGGGCGTGGGCGCCCTCTACGTCCGCAAAGGCGCCCCCCTCAAAGGGCTGGCCTTGGGCGGGTCCCAGGAGCGGGGCTTCCGCGGCGGCACGGAAAATGTCCTGGGCTTGGTGGGCTTCGGAAAGGCCGCGGAGGTATGCCTGCGCGAGGGCGCTAAGGAACGGCTCCGGCTAGAGGCCCTGCGGGATCAATTGGAGGCTGCCCTGCGGTCGCGCTTTCCGGATCTGATCGTGAACGGGGCCGGGGCGGATCGTCTGCCCAATACCCTCAACGTGACCTTGCCTGGCTGCCGATCGGATATGCTGGTCATGGGCCTCGATATGCGCGGGGTGGCCGTGTCCGCCGGTTCGGCCTGCGCCTCCGGATCGGTCAAGTACTCGCACGTTTTGCTGGCCATGGGTAAGGGCAAGGAGGCGGCGGCCTCGTCGCTGCGGTTCTCCCTGGGCCTGGGCAACGGCCCGGAAGACATCCTGCCCTTGGCCGACAAGGTCGCGGAAGTGGCGGCTTCGGTCCGGGGATTATAGGCTTGGGCGTTTTTCACCGCGCTCCTGCGCGACCATGGTGATATTCATCCGCTCCCGGCCGCTTCCACCCTTGACTCCGCGGCATATCCCTCAGACAATGAGGATATTAGTTTACTAACGACGGTGAAAGCCAAAATCCAAGGATGGGTGCATGCCGGTTCCCGACTCCTCCCCTCGTCATGATTCGGATTCCGAAGTCCAAGTCCTAAAACTCGGCCAGGAAATCTGGAAGGAAATGCGGGGCGAGGTCCCGGGCATTTTCAACAAGGATTTCTGGCAGGGCCGCATCCTCGAATGGGCGATGAAGGATCCGTCCTTCCGCGTTGATCTTTTCCGGCTCGTCGATGTCCTGCCCGTCCTCAAGTCGCGCAAGCAGGTCTGGCACCATATGCGCGATTACCTGATCCGGGAGGGACGTCCTCTGCCCACGGTCCTGGGCGCCGCGCTCAAAGCGGCCTCCGGCGGGCTCACGGGCGTGGTGGCGGTGGAGGTCATCAAGCGCAATGTGGTGAACATGGCGGAGAATTTCATACTCGGGCACGATGCCGGGGAGGCCATCCCGCTGCTGCGGAAGCTGCATGGGCAGGGCATCGGCTTCACGGCGGACCTGCTCGGCGAAGCCACCTTGAGCGAAGAGGAGGCCCGCATCTATTCGGATCGGTACCGCGATCTGATCGAGAACCTGGCTGCCGAGGTCGCGGGTTGGCCGGCGGATGCCATCCTGAATTCGTCCCATGCCGGACCCATTCCCGTCGCCAATGTCTCCATCAAGCTCTCGGCCCTGGAAGGCCGGCTGGACCCGGTCAATACCGCAGGCTGCGTGGCGCGGCTCAAGGAAAGAGTCTTGCCGCTTTTCCTGCTCGCCAAACGCAAGAATGTTTTCCTCAATGTGGACCTGGAGAATTGGCAGTTGCACGGCATCACCTACGATCTCTTCGAGGAAATCCTCGCCCATCCCGAACTACGGGCGTGGCCACATGTGGGCATCGTGATCCAGGCCTATCTCAAGGAGGCCCCGAAGGATGTGGAGAGGCTGCTGGCCTTGGCCAAGACGCGAGGCGCGCCCATCACGGTGCGCCTGGTTAAAGGAGCCTACTGGGATTATGAGGTGGCGATGGCGGAACAATGGGGCTTGCCCTGTCCGGTCCTGACGCGCAAGTCCGAAACCGATGCCCAGTACGAGCGGTTGACGCGGGATCTGCTCAGCCACCATGAGCATCTGGCGCCGGCTTTCGGCAGCCATAACCTGCGCTCCCTGGTGCATGCCTTGGTCGCGGCGGATGAATTGAAGGTGCCGCGCAATGCCTATGAAATCCAAATGCTGTATGGCATGGCCGAACCGGAACGCAAGGTCCTGCGGGCCCGCGGCCACCGCCTGCGCGTCTATGCCCCCGTGGGAGCCTTGCTGCCGGGCATGGCCTACCTGGTCCGGCGCCTGCTGGAGAATACCTCCAACTCCGGCTTCCTGCGGCAGAGCTATCATGAGGGCGAGGATATCGGCGCGCTGCTGAAGTCTCCCGCCATGGCGTCGGCGTCCGGAAACGAGGTCCACACCGTCCAGGCCCCGGGACTCGCATCCGCCTCAAAAACGGCCACCGTAACCGATATGCTACGGGGGGATCTCGCCACCCCGTTTCGAAATTGCCCTCGTTCCGACTTCACCCTTCCCACCGTCCGATCCGAATTCGTCAAGGCCCTGGAAGCTTGGCGGACCCGGTTTCCGCTTCGCGTTCCCGTGGTGGTTTCCGGTCGCGAGGAGCGGGTCAAATCGGCGCAAGCCTGGCGCTCGCCCAATGATGCGAGCCTGGTGGTGGCCCATATCGAACTGGCTTCCAAATCCCAGGCCGATGCGGCCGTGGCCTCCGCGGACAAGGCCTTCGCGGCCTGGCGCGATCGTCCCTTGCGGGAGCGGGCGCTCTGCGCGGAAAGGCTCGGCGATATGCTGGAGGCCGATCGCATCCGTCTGGCCGCGCTGCAATGCCTCGAAGTGGCCAAGCCCTGGCAGGAGGCCGATCTCGACGTGGCCGAGGCGGTGGATTTCTGCCGTTACTATGCGCGTCAGGCCCTGGTGGAATTGGCGCCGCGCATCCAGTCCCAGGTCGCGGGCGAATTGAACACCTTCGCCTATCAAGGCCGCGGACCCGCCGTCATCATCGCGCCGTGGAACTTTCCGCTGGCCATCCTCTGCGGCATGTCCGTGGCGGCCTTGGTGGCGGGCAATCCCGTCCTCCTCAAGCCGGCGGAACAGAGCAGCGCCATGGGTTATGAGCTCTACCTGGCCATGATGAAAGCCGGATTCCCCCCGGAGACGGTGCATTTCCTGCCGGGGCTGGGCGAGGTGGTGGGCGCCCATCTGGTGGCGCATCCGAAAATCGCCCAGATCGCCTTCACCGGCAGCCTCCAGGTGGGCAGCGCCGTCCTGCGCGAGGCGTCGGTCCTTCGCCCCGGCCAGCCCCGCCTCAAGCGCGTGGTCTGCGAGATGGGAGGCAAGAACGCCATCCTCATCGACGACGATGCGGATCTGGACGAGGCCGTAACTGGAGTGTTACGGAGCGCTTTCGGCTATGCTGGCCAGAAATGCTCGGCCTGTTCGCGCGTGATCGCCGTGGGGGAGGTCTACCGCACCTTCGTCGATCGCCTGGTCGCGGCCTGCCGGACCTTGGCCGTAGTTTCGGCCGAATCGGCCGCCTGCGACGTTTCCCCGGTCATCGACACGGACTCGCAACGCCGGTTGGAAGCCATCATCGCGGATCCCGGTCCGGGAGCCGTCCTGCTCCATCGCGGCCAAGCGCCTGGCGGCGGGAATTTCGTGGCGCCGGCCATTTTCGAGGTGCGCGATGCGGGCCATCGCCTGATGCAGGAGGAATTGTTCGGCCCCGTGCTCGCGGTGATGCAGGCGGAGAATTTCGATCAGGCCTTGGAGATCGCCGGCTCCACGCCTTTCGCCCTGACCGGCGCCATCTATACGCGCAGCCCCAGCCATATCGAGGAGGCGCGCGCCCGCTTCCGGGTCGGCAATCTTTATATCAACCGCGGATCCACGGGAGCCCTGGTCGAGCGGCAACCCTTCGGAGGTTTCGGCCATAGCGGCCTGGGCACCAAGGCGGGCGGGCCCGGCTACCTGCTGCATTTTTCCGATCCCTATTGCATTACCGAAAACTCGATGCGGCATGGTTTCACGCCCGAAATCCAGACTTGAATTCCAAAACCCAAATTGAATCCTTGAACCGGTTACCGTTGAACGACTAAAACTGTCTAAGGGGGCATGCAGGGATTCATCCGGGTATTGACCAACATTTCCCTTTGGATCCTTCGCCCGCGTCCTGCTGAAAAAACCTCCCGGACCAAGTCCGTCCCCAACCGGGGTAAGGAGCTGGACCGGCTCCTGGCGGATATTTCCCGCGCCTTGCGATTCCTTTCCGGCCCCTCCCGATCCGGCGGCCTATTTATGCTGCGGGAAAAACAGGAGGAGTTGGGAAGGCTTTTGACAGAATTGCAAAAAAGGATGCGAATGTTGGATGAACGAAATCGCCTTAAATACGAAGCCCGCGCGGAAGGGATTCTGGCCGATGCCGCCAAGATGGGCATTACCCTGCCGCCTCCATAGAACCGGTCTCATAAGTGGTTCCTACTGCGGCCGGCTGCAAAGCCCGCCTACTGCGTTCTCGGCCCCTCAAACCCATCGACGTACCCTCCAGGTACGCCTTCAGGGTTTTCGGAGCCTGCGGCCTTGTCGGCGGACTTTTCGCTCGGCCTCGTTACGTACCCATTTGTGAGACCGGTTCTAGGTTCT
Organism: Fibrobacterota bacterium; assembly: GCA_036732085.1. Taxonomy (GTDB): domain Bacteria; phylum Fibrobacterota; class Fibrobacteria; order UBA11236; family UBA11236; genus Chersky-265. Next base: position 4,364 of record DAINDC010000336.1, read on the forward strand.
CCCAGTCCCAACTTTTCCTATATTTGGGGCTTTTCCGGAGGCATGCCCCATATGGTTACGATCCTCGATTCGGCCCTCAATAAAAACGCGAACGCTTCCGATCTGTCGGCGCAAAGCCTGGCGAATAAAAGCCTGAGCGGCGAGGAATTGACCCGCGAGGAGGGCTTGGCGATCCTGGCCTGGCCGGATGACGATATCCTGGATCTGTTGTCGGCCACCTTCCGCGTGCGTCGGGCCCACTTCGGGAAAAAGGTGCGACTCAATTTCCTGGTCAATATCCAGAGCGGCCTCTGCGCCGAGGACTGCGGGTATTGCTCCCAGTCCCGTGTTTCCGATGTCCCCGTCGAGAAGTACAAGTTGATGACCCCGGAAGAAGTGGAATCCGCGGCGGCGACGGCGGTCGCCAACAAGGCGGCCAGGTTGTGCATGGTCGCTTCCATGCGCGGGCCCTCCGACAAGGACGTGGGCGCCGTGGCCGAGGCGATCCGGCGCGTCAAGGATCGGTTTCCCCAATTGGAACTTTGCGCCTGCTTGGGCATGCTCAAGGACGGCCAGGCTTCCACCCTCAGCGATGCGGGCGTCACAGCCTACAACCATAACCTCAATACCAGCGAGCGCCATTACGGTGAAATCTGCTCCACCCACGGTTTCTCCGATCGCCTGGACACGGTCCGCAAGGTGCGGGAAGCCGGCATCTCCTCCTGCAGCGGCGCGCTCTTCGGCATGGGCGAGACCCGCGAGGACGTCATCGACGTAGCGTTCCGGTTACGGGAGCTGGCGGTGGATTCCATCCCCGTCAACTTCCTCATCCCCTTCAAGGGCACGCCCCTCGGCCACCACGAGGAACTGACCCCGAACTATTGCCTCAAGATCCTGTGCCTGTTCCGCCTTTCCAACCCGGCCGCGGAAATCCGCATCGCCGGCGGACGCGAGCTGCACCTTCGCAGTCTGCAATCCATGGGATTGTTCGCCGCCAACTCCATTTTCGTGGGCGATTACCTCACGAGCGAGGGACAGGCGGGCTCGCTGGATCTGGAAATGATCCGCGACATGGGCTTCGAAGTGGTGGGCGAATCGCCAGCGGAAGCCATCGGCGACGGGTCCCCGGAAACCGTCGGTGTTCAGCCCTTGGCTGACCGGGTAAGCCTTTCCACCCGTCAGATTCGGGCGGTCAAAGACCACGCGGTCAAGGACCGGTCCGCGGAGTAAACGCGAGCGGGGCTTCCACTCCGCTTCCCATCGACCCCTATCATGATCGCCATCGTCGACTACAAGGCCGGAAACCTCACCTCCGTGCAACTGGCCCTCTCCGAAATCGGCGAGGAGTCCGTGATTACTTCCGACCCCCATGTCATCGTGGCGGCGGACCGGTTGGTCTTCCCGGGCGTGGGTGCGGCGGGCTCGGCCATGGAGGAATTGCACAAGGCCGGACTGGCGCCGGTGCTGAATGCGTATCTCGATACGGGCAAACCCTTCCTGGGCATCTGCGTGGGTTGCCAGATCATCATGGACACGAGCCTGGAGGACGGCCATACGGCTTGCCTGGGATTCCTTCCGGGCGGCACCGATATCTTCCATCCGGGTCCGGAGGCCAAGGTCCCGCATATGGGCTGGAACCAGGTGCGCCTGGCGACGCCGGGCCCCAGGCCCCATCCGGTCCTTCAAGGCATCCCCGACGGCGCCGAGTTCTATTTCGTGCATAGCTACTATCCCACGCCCGCCGATTCCCGCGACGTCCTGGCCGTGACCGATTATGGCGGCAAGACCTTCGCCTCCGTCCTCGCGCGCAAGAATCTGTTGGCCTGCCAGTTCCATGTGGAGAAGAGCGGGAAATGGGGCCTTAAGCTCCTGAAAAACTTTGCCAAGTGGGACGGAAGCCCGGATTGGAATGGCCGTCCCACCTGGGACGGAAGCCCGGATT
>DAINDC010000337.1:0-3741 GCA_036732085.1 Fibrobacterota bacterium
GCCTTGCCCTTGGGGACAGTTCAGTGGAAGACTAGGGAAAGTCAGTACCGGCGAAACCCAGTCCGACGGGTCGAGCCTGCTCCAAAACCTATGTGGGCAGAGCCCCGGAGCAAGGGTGGAAACCCGAGCGGAGCACCCTGGGCTTTGTTGCGTGCGTCGCAGGCCGGCAAGCGCGTAGCGCGCAGTCCGAGTTGCCCACACAGGGAGATGACAAAGGAATCTTTCTTTCCGCCCCCCTCTTATCTTTGTAATACTCTTGCGGGGTTGGGGCCCCGCTTCTCACGTAATTGAGTAATTATTTTCTTCAGGCATGGTGAAGTGCATTAGCATTTCACCATGCAACGTTTGTGCGCGCTCTATTTTTATATTTTCGAATCTTCGTAAGTCGAGGAACATTTCTCATGGAAATAGATAAGCATCTTGTAGAAATTCCGGAAAGAGAAAACCTCGCCGTTGAGGTTTTTCTAGCCCATGGCATTATGCACGGCTTCATTGAAACTATTGGAATTGAAAGCCAAGCATGGTGGGTTATTCGAAATTTCCGAAAAGCTAGAATTGCCGAAGGCGGAGGAGATATAGATTTAATAATTGGTACTTGCGTACCAGATGGTAAATTCTGGAAGCCATCGGATGATTTTTTAGTTGCGGTTGAAGCTAAGTGTTTTTATCGAACATTTGACGAGGCTGAAAATCAGGTTGGCACGAACTTTAAATCCGTTAAAAATGGGCCTGGGAAATTCAGAGCCATCAAAGGGCAGTTAGAATGGCTTACGGACGCAGGATTTGATAGGGTCATTTTTTTGGAGATGATCGCAAACCCTCCAACTGACAGCTTTGTTGGGGCAGCCAACATGGCTTTTAATTCTTTCGGAAACTCACTTCTCGATGTTGTTCGGGACTTCAGAGATTTATCCCATGTATACCACTTTAGGATGTCGGTTGGCGCAGTAAATGGTGGCAACGAACAGTCGCGCGGGGCTACTGGAAGTCCAATATGTTTGCAAAGTGGTATGCCAAATATGAAACAAAATTTTGATTTTAGAAAAAAGATTTGGTCTTGCTTAAACCAAGTAATACCTAGACCCGACCAAGAAAAGGACATATTCTCTGTGGTATTTCCGCGAGTTTATTCTGACTCCAACGAAAGCATTTTATCTGATGAAACCTATCGACGGTTTGGTCTACCGATTCGCTGGTATCAATATCTAAAAGAAATCAGAGATCAATCCTCTTGAACTGATCGTATCCGTTCTCAAAGCTCCCCTTTCCAGCTAGATTAGTTGGTATTCAGGCCTAACATTTGGAAACGGGGCGCGATGGTCGCCACTTATGATTATTGTGCGTTTTCTTGGAGTAGCGCTTTGACTCGGGACGGCGTCAATTCATTCAATCGGTGTGACGAGTAGTCCTCGATTACCGAGAACACATGAGTCAAATAGGTCCACGGATTTAGACCAACGCGCTTGCAGCATTGCATCAGAGTGAAAAAAGTTGCTAACCGTTCCGCACCCTCATAACTGCCGGCAAAATTCCAATTTTTTCTCCCAATTACCACATGCCTCAGATCGCGTTCCGATTGGTTGTTATCCATCGGGATGCGGGGGTCATCCAAGAATTTCTCAAGAGTTGTCTTTCGTTCCAAAGCATAATTTATCGCCTGACCCAAACTCCTTTTGGGCAATACGAATTCCGAACGTTCAGCCAGCCATATCCAAAATGCATTGACCAGTGGCCCAATATGCGTGCGCCGCGCTTCCGCCAATGCTTCCAAGGGATTTGGACTTTTCCTTGCCTCCGATTCAAGATGATAAATGGCTGCAATTTTGTTCACCGCTTCCTGCGCAAGCGGGTGATCCTTTTTCAGTTCAAAGAACTTTCTTCGAGCATGCGCCCAGCAATGGATCAGCGTATAACTTCGTGGCTTTGTTTTTGGATCATAGGCGGTAAACCCATCCGCAACCAAATATCCCGTATAGTTTTCGCCAAGCAGTGCATCGATATTCTTCCCAGAGCGTCCCGGGTCAAATCGGTAAATGACCGCATCCTTACTTCCCATGGTCCAGAAGTAACCTTTATGTGATGCCCCTTTAATCTTATCATCCAAGACCGATACCGTGGTTTCGTCCATGCCAACCAAGCCGGACTCAAGCACCTCCATTCTGATGGGCTCGATAATACCCTTTACCAAGTCGTGGGCATGGGCGATGATCTCAACCATATGGGACTTGGAAAGAATGACGCCTTTTCGCTCTAAGATTTTCTCTTGGCGATTCAAAGGAAGGTGGTCTTCGTGTTTGGCGATGATGATCTGGGCGGCTAATCCGGCCCCTACGCCTTGAGCCTGGAACGGTGAAGCGGATTCGTGGGAGCACCGGGGCTCATCCTGGCATACCGTGCATACATAACGCGGATAGACGTGGTCTTCATGGCGGCATGTGGCTGGAACGATCTCGCGGATAAGCGCGTGTGTTTCATCGACCTTCTCCATTTTTAAGCCGCAGGGACATTCCTTGTCGGCATCGGCGATATCATGGAGGATGGTAATGGATTCAGGTTGAGTGGGCTTGCGGCTGGCTTTGCGGCGGTGCTCGGGAATGGCTATGGTCTTGGTCTCAACTTCGGATTCAGAGCCAAGGAGCGCGTCCATGCGGGTTTGCAGGTCAGAGACCAAGGTCAGGCTTTCTTTGCGCTGACCGAAGGTGAGTCGACGCAAAGTCAGGAGTTCCTGGTAAGCTATCGCATAATCTTGGGCGAGTTCCTTGTACCCCTCACGCAGAGCTTCGAGGCCTTCGGGGATGAGTGTTGGTGGGGTCCGCATTACATAGGTAATCTACGTGATACCTAGAATAATTGCATAATAAAAGCGAAATATTTTTTAGGAGACAGGCCGGTTTGGCAGGCTGTAGCGCTTGTGGCGCTTGGCTTCGGTGAGTTCCAAGCCTTCGAGAATAAGCTGCAACATAACCGGCGTAAGGGATTGGCCATCGGTGTAATTGCCTAGGTGGAACCGCCCCCGTTCCAGGCGTTTTAGATAAAGACAGAACCCGGTCGTGTCCCAGCAAAGCACCTTGACCTTGTCGCGGGGTTTGTTGAAAAAGCAAAACAGGTGTCCGGACAGAGCGTCCATGTGGAGATGGTGCTCAACCAAGGCGGAAAGCCCATCGATGCCTTTGCGCATGTCCGTGGGTTCAAGGCACAGGAACACCCGGACCGAGGGCGGCAGACTCAGCATGGGATCTTCTCTGCAACGAGCACTGCGAGGGCGGCAGGGAGGTGTGAAGGCGGGAACTCAAGCCTGATGCCGCAGGGTAAGGTGAGAATACAGTGCCCATGAGAATCAAGAGAGGGCTGAATATGCAATTCCTGAAACGAGGGTTGGGTCGGAGCCTTGGGAGCCCGCAATCTGGGTTGCCAGTAAGCGAACAGGCTTGGACTAACACTGTGCTTTTGGCAGAAAGCCACCCGGGATAGGTTACCTGCGTGGTACTGATCCAAAAAGCTTTGGGCTTGGGTACGAGTGAGAGATTGTCTTGGCATGGCGTCCTCGGGTTAAACCCTGGAAGATTAGCCTATCTATTTTTCAATGCGAAGGGGTACGCCGAGAACGGATACAACTGATCTCAATCTTCATTTTTCTTCTCTTGGGGGCGTTTTTGTAATTCGTAATTCTCCCTCTCTCGTGTGGGAGAAATTGCATGCAACGTTGGCCCAGCCAGAAGTGGCTTGGGAAGGCATGCGCGC
>DAINDC010000337.1:3751-6225 GCA_036732085.1 Fibrobacterota bacterium
GCAAGCTTTCGCCCAACGTTTGCCAGCCTGAAGTGGGCTGGGAAGGCATGCGCGCTTTGTGAGGATGCGCGCGGAGTGGGGAGTACCGACCCCGGAGCGCGCACCCGCAGCAAGCAATGAAGAAACGCTGAGGCGCTAACGTAGCCGAATGGAGAAGACAACGAAGAAAGTTAGCGCCCGAAGCGTATTCTGAATTGCCGCGCAGCCTTCCCAGGCCATTTGGGAACCCGCAATGCGGAGCATGCCCGCGGGTTCCTGGCTGGGCTTTGTTGTGAGATCGTTCCGCCCGTTCTTGTTTGTGGGGGGTCTTTGTTCTTAAATTCTTAAAAACTCGTCGCCAGCAATTACTTCGGGTCTTTCAGGACCAAGTTCACTAATGAATCTTGAAGTAATCATTGTCCTTACGCTATTTCTTGGTGCCGGAATATTCATTCGAAGGGCCTCGTTCCATCGGATTTTTCTGAAATTGCTAATGATTAGCTTTCCGGGATATCCATTTATTTCGGCCTTAACCCTTGTCATGGCAACATAGAATAGCCGCCTTTGTTCTTCTTCCATCCTTCTTTGCTCCGGCAAAGGTCGGTCTGGGTTAATAAATGGCAAAAGGATCTCGCTCACACTTGTAATGATGACAAATTTTGCACCGAGTCCTTTTGAAGCATGTAGACTCATAATTCGTACATGGTCTACTGCTGCCGGAATTTCGGGTAATGAAATTCGAGCAAGAACGAAATCGAATATTTCTTTTGCCCAAACCAAAAATGATTGGCCATCAATAAATAGACCACTTTTATCAATGGCCTCTTGGATGAGCTGCTTAAGCTCTGCGAAATCTGACCGTTCCTCTTCATTTTGAATAAACAGTTCTACGGCTTGAGCACCTGAAGTCTTGAGCGCTAATTCCAGACTTTCAAGACGGGATTTAATATTCGCGAACCGATTGCAAATATTAGTTGTGCCAGGGCAAGTAATTTCCCTCGCAGCAATCTTTTCAAAGACTTCTTTTGGTGAAACGCTAATCTGCTCGGCTTTCTCCAGGATTTTTCCGTATTGCGTGCTTAGCGCACTTGCTGATTCTGAACCCAATAGAAATCTGAAAGAAGCAAAATCATTCGGATGTGCCAACAGATATAGATACTCAAATGCGGATCTAACTTGGTCGGTATTTAGCGCATCTTCACGGAAATAGGATTTTGCAGGTATTCCCAATTCAACTAGTGCGTCACGAATCTTATAGCCAATATGTCTACGGGGTGTTAGGACTAAGAAATCACCTGGACCGATTATTCCATTCTCTCTTCGTATGATTTCAACTATTCCGGTAACTTCGTTTTCGGAAAATTGCCACTGAAGAATGTTGACGCTTCCTTCTGGGTTTTGGCTGTATGGGCGAAGAGCCCCAAGACTTCTCCCAGTATTTATTGAGATTAGAGAGGATGCCAATCTTACAACCTGTTGAGGACAACGCCGGCATACGTCGAATGCGACTTCTTCGCAAGGCGAATAGGTAGTAGGTACCTCTCGAATCCCCTCAGGGTGCGCATGTTTAAAGGAGTAAATTGATTGGTCATCATCTCCCACGATGACAATAGACTTTTGCCCGAGCAAATATTTGATGAGGCCTTGCTCGGCTTTATTTAAATCCTGATATTCATCAACGAGAATATGATCGAATTTTCCGATTTCTTCGCATAAAGGGTTGGTTCTTAGATAGTTCAAAGTCAATGGAACCAACTCTCCTACAAGCATGCATTTGTGGTATTTTAATCTTGCGATTAATTCGGTTTCGAAATCTCTGTCCACTGGATCTATGGAGAATCCGGGAGCATCATGTTGAAGCCTTGCCCACGATGCTTCGAATGCTTTGACCCTTTTCTCTTTTTCTTTAATTCCTCCGAATTGCGGATTGGAAAGGTCTTTTAAAATCGTTTTAAGTTCGTGAGAAAGGATTATTCGAGGGACTCTACCAGACTCAGCTAAAACGGATTCTCTTGATAGAATACTCATACAAAGGCTATGAACCGTGCGCGCTTCGACTTGATCAATGTCAGGTATATTTAAACTGTAAATTTCTCGCTTTAAATCCGAAGCAGCCGTCCGGGTAAATGTGATTGCAAGAATTTTGTGAGGTGGTATTCCATCCTCAACGAGCTTCGCAATCCTTCTTTTTATTGCAAATGACTTTCCTGAACCAGGACCAGCTAGCGCACGAAGAGCGTTCCCTCCGAAGGCGGCAAACATATATGCCGGTGAGTTTTCCTCAAGCATGTGGCTCCAAGTCATTCTAACCATCCTTCGGAATTGCCTATTTTCAGAAATTTAACCTCTCGTTCTCTTATGTCTTACCCCCCACAAACATTTTCTTCATTTGCCCCCGACCGAAGGATCGGGGGCAACACAAAAAGGGCGGAATGTCTCACAACGTTGGCCCAGCCAGAAGTGGCCTGGGAAGGCATGCGCGATTTGCGAGGACG
>DAINDC010000338.1:0-6182 GCA_036732085.1 Fibrobacterota bacterium
GGCCACTTCTGGCTGGGCGAACGTTATACGCAATTTTACCTCGAAGTGTTGCCTCCCGAGCCTTTCGGCTCGTCCGGCAATTTTTGAGAGAATAATTTTTTGGGGGGTGGGGAAGAGAATTACGTTTTACGAAAAAAAAGACGCGCACCGGAAAGAGTATTGGAAAAAAATTTCGATTAACCTCTTATCCCAAATTACGTGAGATGTTTATGTATATTTTCGAAAACCGTCCAATTAAAACTAAAGACCGCAAGGGAAATTGCACAAAATGTTACGAAAATCAATCGTCGATGTTGCAAAGGTGTTGGTTTTTCCAAAACTTGCGAGGGCGCAATTGTCGCCATTCCTCTCTCTGTTAAACCCTTCGCGCTTTCTACCTAGAGCATTCCTCCTGGGAATTCTGCTGTTTCCAGTGGCCGGCGTTAAGGCCGCTTCCTGCCTTGATGGATACGCCCTTTATTCGGATGTTCAAACCCTTTTACGCGACCGGGATAGCCTTGCTTCGGGCAAAACCGGTTCCAACGGGTATCTGGAACTGGGCAATGACGGCAAAAGCCAGGGAGACTTCGTTGCCAAGGGTAATATTCAGATCAAGGATAGGTCCAAGGTATTCGCGAATGTAACGTCGGGAGGTTCCGTTTCCCTTGGCTCAGGGGCGGTCATCACAGGAACCAAGGTCCAATACGCGTCGGTTCCAACCTGCGCGCTTCCGCAAATAACCGTTCTATCGGGAGCAGGTGACATCAACGTTTACAACGGAGCCACGGTGGATTTGGCCCCGGGAGCTTATCGCGACGTCAAGGTGTATGGCAATTGCCGCCTCAAACTCAGAAACGGCATCTATCGGTTCAATTCATTGCAGACCTATGCCGATGGCCGGTTTGAATTCAATCCAGGACTCGGCAATATCGATGTTCTGGTCGCCAACTCGCTTGCCATCGGCGACCGCACCCAATTCAATTTCACCGGCAACGTGCTTCCCGAACGGGTGAGATTCCACAGCCAGCAAACTAACGACCTGACCATTGGAACCGATATTCAGTTCCGGGGCACCTTGGTGGCGCCTATGGCCAAGGTGTTGGCCTATTCGCGCACGGTTTTTCGCGGAGCCGTTTACGCCAAATCCATCGATTTTCAGCCGGACGTGAAGGTCTTTTACGTACCGTTGATTCCAACGAACGTGATGATCTCCAACCCCATGAGCGGCACCAGCACCAATGATTCGATAATTCAGCTGAGTTGGTCGGTATCGGGAACGGTGCAAACGGTTCAAACCACTGACACCCTGACCCATTTCGGCGCAAATACCGTCAAACGTTGCTTCGGAGCGGTATGCGATTCCGTCATCGTCTATTTGGATTCGGTGGAAATTCCAACGCCCAAGGTGGAATTTCGTTATTGCGCGGACAGATATTTGATCTACTCCCAGCAGACAACCCAATTGCGCGAAGGCGTTCATACCGTGGGTGGCGATGTGGGCTCGGCTGGCCATGTGAACGTGGGACGACAAGCCCAGGTTTGGGGTTCGCTGATTTCAAGCCACACCGCAAAGTTGGAGGAATATGCCTGGGTGAGGGGGATGGTGATGGTAGGCGATTCACTCACGAAGGCAAGCAGCGCCACAGTGGATACGCAAATCGTCGAGCATGCGGTAGGGTTGCAAGCATGCCCTATACCGACCCTGCCAAAGATTTCTTACGGAAGCGGCAGTCTGGTCATACCATCAGGGACTCAGCAAAACCTGGCTCCGGGCAAGTATGGCAATGTTCAGGCCTCTTCCGGAGCCACCCTGCATTTGACTTCGGGTGCCTACAATTTTCAAAGCCTGCGCCTCGACAGCTTGGCGGCGCTTACCATAGATCTTTCCAGTGGTCCCATCCAGATCAATGTCGAGGTGAACTTGAGCATAGGTCGGGAATCCGAAATCGTGCAGGTGGCTGGCGACACCAATGAAACCATTACCATTTATACCAATCAAATTGACCTCCTATACATTCAACCTCTTGCAGGTGTGAGCGGTATCATCGTTGCGCCCCATGCGGCCATTTGGGTGGGTGATAGCGTGGAGGTGGTGGGGCGATTGTACGGAAAAGACGTTGTCCTTTTGCCGGGTAGCAAGGTTTATAAACAACCGGGCCCGGTGCCAGAAGATTTTCCGCCTGCACCTCAAATACCGGTTGTCACGGATTCTACTGCATTTCTTTACTCGCTGCTAAGACAGGTAACCCCGGGCCAAACATCACCTACCTGGGGTCGACTCTTACCTCATGATTATTCACCTCCAGGGTATGGGGCCATTGGCGACGCCGAACGGCTGTTTGCGCAAAAAATGAATATGGGGTGGTATGAAATTTACGGCAATCATGGCCAGGATGCGAACGGGAATCAAAATACCTTGATCATATCCTTGCAGAAGGACGTAGATCCTCCAGCGGGAATGAATATGATCCGCAAGGTGGCCACCATTGAGGCCAGAAACGACGCGCATGGTTACGGAAAAAAACAATTCGGGGAAGATTTGGTGGACTTGGCCCTCTCCACAGCCGGTTGGTATGTGTGGCCGCTGGAAGGGTGCTGGGTGGAGATTTCCGTTCCTTGCATTCGCCGGTGGCGTTTTCGCATTTGCCATCCCAGTGTGCCCGCGCTATGCACACGGTCAAAGCCTCGCTTTCGCTTCCACCGGCCGCAAGCGGACGAAATGGTTGCGGCGGACAGGATGCAGATTCTCGATGCCATCCACCGCGACGTGGCCGCCGGGCGTTCTGGTAAGACCATCTGGGAGATTGGCAATGAGCCCAATCTATTTCCCTATCTCTTGCCACAAGACTATGCCAATGTGGTCAGGGCTTATTACCAGTTCATCAAGCAGGCTGACCCCAATGCCGCCGTGGCCTTCGGTTCGCTTTTCGATATCGATTTCATGAAGGCCGATGCGAGGACAGCCCTGAACGATATGGCCTCTACGGCCATTTTTACCGCCGGGGTTGGCACGTGGGCGATACTCACCCAGCTTACCGGTCCCATTCTCTCCGTGCCTTTCGCCGCCTATGTCGCCCTGGTTCTGGACGACGTGCGGGACGTGATGCGCGACAATATCTTCTTCCGGTACAGTACGCGCCAATATTTTTCCCTGGTATTGAGCAACCTGGACGCGAGCATTAAGCCCGAGGCCATATCGGCGCACTACTACCCCTTTGACATTGAGGGTCGTTATACGCGAGACGAAATCATGTCGCATATCGCCAATACCTCCGCTTGGCTTTCGGCTGATTTATACCAGAATCGCAACCAATTCTCTCCGGTTGTCATCACCGAAACTGGAAATATCAATTGGGAGCTCGATACCGAGGCGAAGGCCCTGCCAAGAATGGTTGACATTCTGGATGGTGCGATATGGGGCGTGCACGTGGGCAGTGAATTCCCCATGAATTTCAATGCGCTGCTACTATGGTATAAGCCCCTGCGCATCGACGAAAAATTCAATGGTTTGAGCAGCATTCCATTTGCCGGAATCGACAACCCGCCGTTTACGAGGTTTTTGAATGATGGAACTAGGGACGTAAATTTTGTGCAGGCATTGATTGATGCCGATGGATGGTCCTCTTTTTGCAGTGACATAAACAGCCTCGGTTTGGAATACTACCGAAGAATCAATGGAGGGTCTTGTGGTGCGCCTTAATACAACGATTGCCGTGATGTTTTCCGTCTGCATTTTCGGGTGCGGTTTCCTATCTGACACATCCTACGAGGATGATGTTGCAAACGACCGGAGTATCTTGGCGGAAATCATCAAAGCCAATCCCGTGTTGGATTCTGCGTTGAAAGCCGGTCATTACTTTCTGCCCTACAGCAGTGAATCCGGTCAAATTACTGGAGAGCTTGATCTCCATAAGTTAAACCTCTATGACAGCAATTTTTATTTTCCAAAGAGCATTCGTAATTTCAGGCGAGTAAAAACTGTACTACTTTCTAGCAATAACTTCACAGAATTGCCGAGAGGTACCCTAGATGCGAATTGGAGTGCTGTGTTGGTATTAGGAAACAAAATTTGCCATCCAAGCTCGGAAACTGTGGCGTATCTTGATAAATTAATGGCCGGAGCTCCCGGTGGCTATTGGAGAGACTCCCAGCACTGCGGGGATTCCATTCCAGCGGCTTCGCCATAATATGAGTCAATAGTAAGGATGCGTTCTTCTGCCAAGGCAATCATTTTTTATGAATCTGTCTTGGTGGATTTCTTGTTTCCTGATTTTCCTTGTCTTTTTCAGTTAGCCAACCTTTTACGATGTCATAATCAGCCTTGGATTGGAATGCTACCGAAGAATCAATGGAGGTGACGGTGATGGATCTGAATCTGGGTGAACCATACGTTCGATACCCACCGGAATCTTTGGAGGCAGAACAGATGGCATTGAGGCTGGGTTGATTTGGACAGCAGTAAGAAATGGATGTTTCAAAAAACTGGCTGAAAAAGGAATTAAAAAATCCGGGAGGTTGATATGTACAAGACTGTTACGTTGATTTTTTGGCTGTTGGCGACAATCGCTCGTGGGCAATCAGTGTGGACTCTGGAGAATCCTTGGCCTACCAAAAAACACATGCTCTCCGTCACCTATGGAGGCTCCCAATTCGTGATGGTGGGGGTGGACAGCGGCGTGCTTACCTCCCCGGATGGATTAAACTGGACGCTTAGGAATTCGGGTGCAGCCTATATTCTGAACTCGGTCGTATTCGGTGGTTCTCAATTCGTGGCCGTGGGGCAAGTCGGATCCATTTTCACCTCGCCTGACGGCATTGGCTGGACGCCAAGGGTATCAGGGACGCTGCTCTTGCTGAATTCCGTCGCCTTTGGTGGCTCTCGATTCGTGGCCGTTTCGCAAGGCGGCACCATCCTTACTTCGCCGGATGGCGCCACATGGACGGGTAGCAATTCAGGAATATCGAATCCCTTGTTCTCCGTCATCTTTGGCGGTTCCCTATTTGTGGCGGTTGGCTATGGTGGCTCTATTCTCACCTCGCCCGACGGCACCACCTGGACGACCAGGAACTCAGGCACGGCATCCAATCTCAATTCCGTAGCCTATAGCGGCTCCCAATTCGTGGCCGTGGGGCAAGCCGGCACCATTCTCACTTCGCCGGACGGCATCAACTGGACGCCCGGGAATTCGGGCACGACGGCCTACTTGGGTGCAGTCACCTATGGCGTCGCCCAGTTCGTGGCCGTTGGCTATGGTGGCTCCATTCTCACCTCGCCCGACGGCGTCAACTGGACAACCAGGAAATCCGGCACGTCGAGGCTTTTGGCTTCAGTCGTATTCGGAAAATCGAGGTTTTTGGCTTTGGACGGTGAAAATTTGCTGACATCTCCCCAAGACGGCGCTGCCACCCTTGTCGGCTCGGTGGCCCGTGGCATTTCGCTGCGCCTGACGTCTTCCGATCTCTTCGCCTCGTATCCAAGGTTTTCCCGCCGGCCCGTGCACTCGGTGATATTTACAGTAAGCGGAAACAAGATGATGGAGGCTTGGGGCCGAGGCGACGGAATCTCTCTGCCCGTCGGCGACCTAGCCCGGGGCGTTTATACATTGGACGTCGCGTGCGGCAAGGAGCGAGCCAGCAGCAGGTTTGTGAAGCGTTAGGCTGATTCTTGCAGGTGACCTGAACGAGTCGCAAGAGCAATTGTAAATCCAGGTGCGCAGGTGCCTGACGTTCCGGGAAGACCATCTGGGAAATCGGCAATGAGCCCAATCTCTTCCCCTATATCTTGCCCCAGGATTATGCCAATGTGGTCAGGGCCTATTGCACATATCCAAATGAAACCATTGGAATACCAAGTATTGATAATGCATTTAAAATTGAATACAATGCTGCAGAGTCCTCTGCGAAAATGATTTATCCTTATATGCGTATTGAAGTAAATTTTGAACTTGGGTTTCAGTTTTAGATTTTAAGTAAAGCAAAAAAAGTAAAGGACACATTGTTCCTTTCGCGCCAATTGCCCACAAACGTCGCATAGCGAAATGCAGCACTTCGCTATGCCGGAAGAAAGTAATGACTTCAATTACGTAAGAGCGGGGCCCCAACCCCACAATGCGAATACTAGACCGGTGCGCGAAGAGAAGAGAAATACAAACCCACCCCCCAAGAAAATGGAGAGGTAAACCAGCGTATAACACAGCCCAGGG
>DAINDC010000339.1:0-6179 GCA_036732085.1 Fibrobacterota bacterium
CTTATCCACGGTCTTCGGGATTATCCGGCAAAGCGGCGGTGCGATTTCCGTATCCAGCGAAGCCGGTAAGGGCACGGAGTTCAAGATTTACCTTCCTGTCATCCGCGAAATCCTACCGATGCGATCCGCCGATCCGGATGTGCCGAAGGAAAGTTCTCCGGATGAAAATTGGATCCTGCTTGTGGAGGACGATCCGGCGGTCCGGAAATTGACCTCCCACGTGCTGGCTTCCGTAGGTTACCGCGTTCTGGAAGCCAAGGATGGAATAGCGGCCCTGGCCCAATTCCAGAGTCATCCGGGTTTGTTCCAGCTGGTGGTGACCGATGTGGTGATGCCGAATATGGGCGGGATCGAGTTGGCGCAGCGGCTCCAGGTTTCCAATCCCGAAATCCCGGTCGCGTTCATGTCCGGTTATTCCGAGCAATCCATCATGCCGGAAGGGATCGTGGAAACATCCATATTCATCCAAAAGCCTTATGACATCCCCGCCTTCCTTGAAGTGGTAGGATCCCTATTGAAGCGCACCCCAACCCATAGCAAGACGATTTGATTCCAACCCCGTATTGAGGGGATTTCAGGCTCTTGCACTCCCAGGATCCTGAGCGGCCTTCGGGGAAGCGGCCTCCGGAGAGGCTTGCAAGCCGAACCAACCCAGCAACAAGGCCAAGGCCACGAATCCGGCGGCGGTCCCCAGACCCCACTGGTATCCGGAAACCTTGGCGGCCGCCTCCGTGAACCCGCCCGCCAATCTTACCTGCGCGCTACGGCTCGCGGCGATGGAAGTCAAGACCGCCAACCCCAGTGCGCCGCCTAATTGCCCCGTGGTATTGAGGATGCCGGAGACGAGCCCGTGATCCGCCTCCTGCACGCCATTGGTCGCCAGGTTGGTCATGCAGACGAACGCCGGCATCAGTCCGAAGGACAGCCAAACGGTGGCAGGCAGTACATGGTACCAGAAGGTGTCCCGGGTGGAGATGCAGGTGAGCGCGCCCATGCCAACCAGCACCATGCAGGTCCCGAGCATCAAAACCCTTTTGGTGCCGATGCGATTCGCCAATCTGCCGCCCCAAGGGCCCGCCACCGAAGCCGCCAATCCATGCGGCAGGAACGCCAGGCCGGTC
The DNA here is from genome assembly GCA_036732085.1 of Fibrobacterota bacterium. Taxonomy (GTDB): domain Bacteria; phylum Fibrobacterota; class Fibrobacteria; order UBA11236; family UBA11236; genus Chersky-265. The sequence continues at coordinate 1,122 of DAINDC010000339.1, forward strand.
AGGAAAGGTGAATATCCCAGCACGTTTTGGAAGTAGAGGGTCAGGAACAGGTTCATGGCGATGAGAGCCGCGCTCAGCAAGGTGGACATTCCGTTGGCCGCCGCGATTCCCGGCAAGCGGAAGATGCCCAGGGGAATCAGCGGTTCCTTGAGGCGCATCTCGACCAGGACGAAGGCTGCCAGCAGCGCGCCTGCCGTAAGGAAGAGCCGCCACGTCGCCCAAGTTGCCCAGCCCAGGACGGAAGCCTCCACCAGGGCATAGACCAAAGTCATGAGGCCGGAGGTAACCAGCACGCTACCTAGAAGATCCAGGCCGCGCTTCGGTCCCGTCGCGGGCGGCTCCTTCAAGAGACGCATCGCGGCGAACAGGACCGTGAGCCCCAGAGGCACGTTCACGAACAGGATCCAGCGCCAACCCAGCTTCGCCACCAAAATCCCGCCCAGGACCACGCCGATGGAATAACCCGCCGCGGCCACCGTCCCCCAGATTCCAAAAGCGCGGACCCTGGCCGGACCTTCCTCGAAGGCCCCCATGAGTAGGGCCAAGGCGGCGGGCGCGAGCATGGCCGCCCCCAAGCCTTGCAGGCAGCGCATGGCAATCAACATCCCCGGGGATCCGGCGAAGCCGCCCAGCAGGGAAGCCAAGGTGAACAGGAAGGCTCCGCCCATAAAGATATTCTTCCGGCCATAGAGGTCGGCCAAGCGCCCGCCCAAGAGCAGGAAGCCGCCGAAAACCAGACCGTAACCCGTCAGGAGCCATTGGAGTCCCTGGGTGGTGAATCCCAGCGCGGTCTGGATGGAAGGCAAGGCCACGTTGACGATGGAAAAATCCAGGACCACCATGCAATCGGCTCCGCAAAGCAAGGTCAGGATGACTATTTGGACGGGCGTAAAAGGAGCTTGCTCGTAACGGGTAGGTTGCATGGGGGATTTTGATATTCTCGGTTGTAATTCGACGAGTCCAAAAGTAGGAAGATTGTCCGAACGCTCGGGAGCCGGTCCGCAAGCGTTCCGTGATCCGGAAAACGATGAAATCCTCCTACGAATTGGGTAAAATGGCTTCGGCGCAATCATGCCCGGGAAAGGAAGCCATCATGGGTGTTACGATACACTTCCGAGGAAAGATGAACCCCAAGATCAGGGTCAAGGAGCTCTATATCCTGAGCAGTCTCATCTGCAAGGAATACGGTTGGGAAATCACGGAGATGGTAGAGACCGAACAGAAGGGCCAAGTCTTCGTGATCACGCCGCATGAGAATTGCGAGCTTCTGATTTTCCGCATCACCCCGGAAGGTTTTTTCAGCGACCGCTGCAAGACCCAATTCGCGCCCTTGGAGGTCCATAAGGGCGTCATTTCCCTTTTCGATCAGCTCAAGATCAAACTCAGCGAGCTCATCATCCAGGACGAGGGCGGATATTGGGAAACGCGTAACGAAGACCATCTCCTTGAGCAGATCACCAATTGCTACCTGGCCATCCAGAAGGAGAAGGAAGAGGATCCGGACGCCTACGGACCCGTAAAGACCGAGGACGGAAGGATCACGGACCTCGTCAAGTAAGGCGGCAAGCCCTCGCCTACTGGGCGTTCGGTGAAGGCGTCGGCTCCGGCATGCGTTCTGATAAGGTTACCGCCGTCGGTGGCAACGATACCGCGGCCTCCTGCGGCTCCTGTGGGAAATGCTGCCGGGAAGACGTGGACGACTGCGGAGAAGCCACTGCCGCCAGGGCGGGCATGCCGTAGTTCATTCGGTTCTGCACCTGGATCTTGATTTTCCCGTTCAAATCCTCGTAAAGGAGCAGGGCCGCGGCAACGGCCGCCATCGGCGGCTTCAATCCGGCTTCGGCATCCTCGCTGAAAACCACCCGTCCCTTGCGTGTCACCTCCACGGCGCCCAAGGTCCCCGACTCGCCGCGGAATGCGAATCCGGTCTGATTCCCGTCGCAAGCCTTCGCGCCCACGCAAGCGCGCGTTCCCGTAACCGCTATGTTGCGGTTGCCGTCCGTGACCCTTCCCTGCATATTGCCGCCGGTGATGCCCATTTCCTTCAGATCAAGGTTCCAGGGAAGTCCGGCACCCGCGGGTCCGAGACCCGTTGCGGGTCCGAGGCCGGTGGGGGACAGTTCGCAGGTGAGCGAGGCGCTGCTGCGGATTTCCAGGATGCGGCCACCCGGAAGGAAGCGATCCTCCCGTTCGGCATGGTTGCGGCAGCCGCAATTCCAGGCGGTCCCATCCTCGGATCGGATCCGAAAGCCATATTCCGATTCCGTCTGCAGCCAGGCATGGCCGGTGCGACCGTTCCATTCCGGGTCGGCATCGCGCTTGTGGATCCCCTCGACCCGGTAGGGCCCGAAGTCCAATCCCACGGTACGATCATTGATGAAGTTGGTCCGCTTGCGGACCGCCATGCTCTCCCCATGGGATTTCAAGTCCTCCGGCAGGGGCATGCGTATTGTGCCGCCGCAACCGGTAAACCAAGCCAGGTAGGCAAGGGAGGCTAACAGGATCAGGGAGGGGGAGGTCGGGCAGGCATCGGGTGTACGCATGCAGTGAAGATAAACTTCGGCATGGCCCCGTGCGCAGTTCGGAGGGATGCGATTAGTGGATGAGGAGCCCGATTAGTGTAAGGGAAACCTTACACCGGACTTGGCCTCCAGGCCGGTTCGGTATTAATTCTCCCGGAGGGCGGCCAGGATCTTTTCGGCTTCCGGATCCTTTTGATCCGCGGCCTTGAGGAACCATTTGAAGGCCGTGGTCTCGTTGCGTTGCACTCCCTTGCCCGCCTGGTACATCTGGCCCAACTTGACCTGGGCCTTGGGATTTCCCTGCTCGGCGGCGGCCTGGAACCAACGCGCCGCCTGGAAGGAGCTCCTTGGGGTACCTTTGCCGTTACGGTACATCAGGGCTACCTTGTATTGCGCCTCCGTCAAGCCTTTCTCCGCGGCCTTCTTATACCAGCGCAAGGCCAGCGAATCGCTGCGGGGGATGTCCTTGCCCTGCTCGTACATCTCTCCCACCTGGAATTGATCGGCCGGCGAGCCGTCCGTGGCCTTCCGTAGGAACGCCTTGGTGGAATCGCCATCGTCCATGAGCACCACGGTGGCGCTGGACTTGGGTTTGGATTTGGGCGCCGGGGCGACCATGGCTACGGCCGGTCCGGGCGCGGCTGGCACGGCGGCGAACACGCCGTTCGCAGCGTGTTCGCCGTGCGCGGCGGGTTCACCGTCCTGGAGGCCGGCATCGGCGGACGAGTTGACGGGGGCGGCATTCCCTTCGGGAAGATTGCCACGGCCGGGAAGGCCGAAACCAAGATGATTGCTGGGGGACATCGGCAACTTATGGAACTTGGAAAGCGAAACTCCCGCGACCACGATCAGCATCATGGCCAGGATCACGGTCTTTCCCATCCGGCCGGTTCCGGACTTGCGGCGTCGGAAGGGCGTGGCCAGCGCCTTCTGGAATATCGGAATGGTCCGGGTCTGATGGTCGCCGGAAGGCTCGGGGATGAGGTTCACGCCCGTGACGATGGGCATCTTGCGGGTTACCCAGGTCTTGCCCTTGTAGCGGGTATTGCGCGGACCGGTATTGGTTTCGAGGCCGATCTCACGGGCCAGTTTCGAGACATCCTCGGTGAGGAGGTTGACCAGGGAATAGAGATCCCCGAAGACCTTCGGATCATGCTGGCTCTCCAGCTTTTCCTTGAAGGTCTTGAGACGGGTCGCGCGGGCCTGATCCCTTTCGAAATGCACCGGGTAGAGGCCGACCTTTTCGTCCCGGAAATAGACCAGCACGGGTTTGCCCTGCTCGATCCCTTCGTTGTATTCCGCTTCCCCATGGGAGATGTCCATGCCGGGAGCAATCACTCCCTGGAGATGGCCGACGATGAGGATGAGGAGATCGCTGCGATGGATCTCCTCCTTGCAGGCATCCAAGGTTTGGATGGACCTGGGGCAGAAGAAAGACAGGGCCGGAAACTGGGAACTTAAATCTTCCAATCCGTCCACCACGGCATTCCTCTCGCTGACGAGGTCGCGATAGGTGCTGCAAACGTAGACGTGTAGGGACTTTGGCATGGGATCCCTTTGCAAATATTGCATGTGAGGCCCAGATCGAAAAACCGGGCTAGTGCGAACCATGGGAGGGAATCCAACGCTGGCCCGCGGAACCCCAGAATAGGGGCAGGGGGATGGCGCTGTGCCCTGTCGGAACATTCGAAATCTACTTCCAGCCAGGTCACCGGTCAATCGGAGTCTCGGAATCGTAAAACCTTCGAACCAGATTAACCTAGGAAAAATCCTGGAGCCGGCCCACCAGGCGCTCTGCGGGCGGCCCGCAAGGCGGCCTCCAGGGCGATGGGCCCGATCAGGGAAACATCCATGCTTCCTGCGCTCGGGAATATCGGAACCGATGGTTCCGTCACGTATAGTACTTTTAAGGTTTTTGAAAAGGAGCCTCCGGTGGGACCATCCAGAGATTGGAAAGAGATTATTCCCGAGGGGGAACCGGCCCGATTGGAAGGGCTTGCGGAACGCCTCCTGGCCGTGCAGAGGCGCCGCGCCGGAGGAGGGAAGACCAGCCGTGCCTTGCATGCGAAGGGACATGGCGGGGTAACCGCGGAGTTTACCATCCTGCCCGAGCTGCCCCCATTCGCCCGGGTCGGTCTGTTCAGCCAGCCGGCCACCTACAAGGCCTATGTGCGCTTTTCCAACGGTTCCGGAGCGCGGCAATCCGATGGCAAGAACGATGTCCGCGGCTTGGCCATCAAGGTCCTGGGAGTAACGGGCAAGAAAATCATTCCGGGCCTGGAGTCCGCGGCCACCCAGGATTTCCTCCTGATCCACCATATGGCTACGCCGTTCAAGAATGCCTATGACTTCATCTGGTTCATGGAAGTCATGGCTTCCCGTCCGGCGCTCCTTTTGCCGTTGGCCCTCCTTCGGTTCGGTCCCTTGGGCGCCTTGGCCTTCATCCGCAAAGCCGTCCGGCAGACCTCCCGTCCTTTCGTCTCCTTCGCCACATCGCCCTTCAGCAGCGCCGTTCCCATCCGCTTCGGCGAGTATG
>DAINDC010000340.1:0-6116 GCA_036732085.1 Fibrobacterota bacterium
GGCCGGTGCGGCGGGGACGGCGCTGGGAGCCGGGGCGTTGAAATCAACCGTGGGGGCCGTGGAAATGGCATGCTCGTCCTCGACGGTGAAATTGGCCTTGGGTTTCATGCCGACCCATTTGGCCGTGAAGTTGGAAGGGAAGGACCTCACCTTGACATTGTATTCGCGCACAGCGGCGATATAGCGGTTGCGGGCCACCGTGATCCGGTTCTCGGTGCCTTCCAATTGCGCCTGCAGATCCCGGAAGGAGGCATCGGCCTTGATGTTCGGATAGTTCTCAGCCACCACCATCAGGCGGCTCAGGGCTCCGGTCATGCTCCTCTGGGCCTGGATGAATTTGTTCATCGCCTCCTGATCATTCACCAGCTCCGGCGTGGCCTGGATGGAGCCCACACGGGCCCGGGCCTGGGTCACTTCGATCAGGACCTTTTCCTCATGGGCCGCATAACCCTTGACGGTATTGACCAGGTTGGGAACCAGATCCGCCCGGCGCTGATATTGATTGACCACTTCCGACCAGGACGCCTTCACATCCTCATCGAGGGATTGCAGGTCATTGTACCCGCAGCCTCCCAAGCTGCCGGCTATGGCGATGAGGACGGCAAAAAGTGTCACCCATTTGGCAGACGCGACGAGGTTGGAATTGGCGGGTTTCATCTGGAACTCCTCTTGTGCATGGCTGGGATCGATTTCAAGGTAATAATCTTATCTTTTCACCGCATACGGACCGCCCTGAATCGCAGGGAAACGGCCGGAAAAAAATGCGACCGGTTACACGCAGGGAACCGGTTGCCGCATATCGTCCCATGGGTTTGACGGCCTTCAACGGGTTGCACAGCCCCTAAAGTAAAGGTATAGCATGGCCATCTACAAGCAAAAAAATTTTCGGGCGGGAATGTTCCTCGCCTTGGCTTCGGTTTCCCTCCTGGGCCTGTCGGCCTGCAATAAGAAGGAAGCGGCCAATGAAATCCTGATCGGGGAATTCGGTTCGATGACCGGAGCCACCGCCACCTTCGGACAGAGCTCGCGCAAGGGCATCGACATGGCCGTGGACGCGCTCAACCTGAGCGGCGGCGTGCTCGGCAAGAAATTCAAGGTCATCGTTGAGGACGACCAGGGCAAGCCCGAAGAGGCCCAGACCGTGGTGACCAAGCTCATCAGCAAGGATCGCGTGGTGGCCGTGCTGGGTGAAATCGCCTCGTCGAACAGCCTGGCGGCCGCGCCCGTGGCCCAGTCCAACCGCATCCCCATGATCTCGCCCGGCTCCACCAATCCCAAAGTGACCATGGTAGGAGATTATATCTTCCGCGTCTGCTTCATCGATCCTTTCCAGGGCCAGGTCATGGCCAAGTTCGCGGCCAATAGCCTCAAGCTCAAGAATGTCGCCATCCTGCGCGATATCAAGAGCGACTACTCCGTGGGCCTCGCCAAGTTCTTCATCGAGAATTTCACCAAGATGGGCGGCGCCATCGTCGCGGACGAGAGCTACAGCCAGGGCGACAAGGATTTCACGGCCCAACTGACTTCCATCAAAGCCAAGAATCCGGAAGGCATCTTCATCCCCGGCTACTATACGGAAGTGGGTCTCATCGCCCGCCAGGCCCGCAAGCTGGGCATCACCGTGACCCTCTTGGGCGGCGACGGCTGGGATTCGTCCAAGCTCTGGGAAATCGGCGGGGACGCGCTCAATGGCTGCTATTACTCCAACCATTATTCCGTGGACGATCCGAGCCCCATCCTCCAGAAATTCGTCAAGGATTACAAGGCCCGCTATGCCGGATCCTCCGACAGCATCCCGGACGCCATGGCCGCGCTCGGTTACGACGCCATGCTGGTCCTGGCCGATGCCATGAAGCGCGCCAATAGCGTACGCCCCGACAGCGTCCGCATGGCCCTGGCCCAGACCAAGGGTTTCATGGGAGTTACGGGTAACACCACCTTGGACGAGAACCGGAATGCGGTCAAACCGGCGGTGGTGCTCGAAGTCAAGGTCGACGAAAAGGGCAATGGCCGCAACGTCTTCAAGGAAACAGTCTCGCCCTGATCCGGTCGGGACCCGCCCTCCTCTAAAGACTCCGGCATGCAGAGTTTCCTCCAGCAGCTTATCAACGGGATTTCCCTGGGCAGCATCTACGCCCTGGTGGCGCTGGGCTATACCATGGTCTACGGGGTGATGCGCCTCATCAATTTCGCGCATGGCGACGTCTATATGCTGGGGGCCTATTTCGGTTATTACCTCTCGCGCATGCTCCAGGGCAAGCTGCCCGGCCACCTGCTCGACGCGGCCGCGGTCATGATCCTGTCCATGGCCGGTTGCGCCCTGGTCGGCATGATCATGGAGCGCTTCGCCTACCGTCCCGTGCGCAAGGCTTCGCGGCTGACCATGCTCATCATCGCCATCGGCGTGTCTTTGCTCATCGAGAACGGCGGCCAACTGCTCTTCGGCGCGGATCCGAAATTCTTCCCGCAGCTAATCCCGGAAACGCATATCCAAATGGGCGGTCTCAGCCTCACCAATCAGCAATTGATCGTGCTCGTCACCGCGGTCCTGCTCATGATCCTGCTCAACCTCTTCGTCTACCGCACCCGCACCGGGAAAGCCATGCGCGCCGTATCCTACAACCTGGACGCGGCCAAGCTGATGGGCATCGACACCGACCGCATCATCTCCTTGACCTTCGCCTTGGGTTCCGCCCTTGCGGCGGCGGGCGGCATCCTCGTTTCCATCAACATCCCCGGCATCGATCCGCTGATGGGCGTCATGACGGGCCTCAAGGCCTTCGTGGCCGCGGTGCTGGGCGGCATCGGCAATATCTTCGGGGCCGTCCTGGGCGGGCTCATCCTGGGCCTGGCCGAGGTGATGGTGGCCGGATATGGTTCCTCAACATATCGGGATGCGATCGCCTTCCTCATCCTGATCGCCATCCTTTTGTTCAAGCCCTCCGGCATCCTGGGCAAGGGACAGGTGGAGAAGGTTTGAAGCGCTGGCTGTGGTTGGTCGCGGGCCTCGGCATCCTCGCGGGGTTGCAGTGGGCGGCCGATGAATTCCTTCTGGCCGGTCCTTTCCAGCAAGGCCCGTACTACTACCAGATCCTCATCCTGGCCGGCATCAATGTCATCCTGGCGGTCAGCCTCAACCTGACCAACGGCATCGCCGGGCAGTTCTCCATGGGGCATGCCGGGTTCTTCGCCGTGGGGGCCTATGTCTCCGCCTCCCTCACCTATTATGCCGGGCCCGCCATCCGCTCCTGCCTCCCCTTCCTGCCGCCGCTCATGCAGGACGGCACCTTGCTCGTCATCGCCTTGCTGGCCGCAGCCTTGGCCACAGCCCTGGCCGGACTGCTGGTGGGCATCCCTTCGCTCAGGCTGCGCGGCGACTACCTCGCCATCGTCACCTTGGGCTTCGGCGAAATCATCCGCGTGCTCATCCTCAATATCGACGCGGTGGGCGGGGCCCGCGGGTTCACGGGCATCCCCAAGCTCAGCAATTTCTTCTGGGTCTACCTGCTGGTGGTGATCGTGGTGGTTACGGTAACCAACCTGGTACGGTCCAGCTATGGGCGCGCCTTCCTCGCGATCCGCGAGAACGAGATCGCGGCCCAGGCCATGGGCGTGAACGTGACCCGGCATAAGGTCCTGGCCTTCGTCATCAGCTCCATGTTCGCGGGGATGGCGGGCTGCCTCTTCGGGCATTACACCATGTACCTGCATACCAATACCTTCACCTTCGTGAAGTCCTTCGAGATCATCATCATGGTCTCCATCGGCGGGCTGGGCAGCATCGAAGGATCGGTGCTCGGGGCCGTGCTTCTGACCTTGCTGCCGGAGGCCTTCCGCGGCTTCGAGGGATACCGCATGGTGGTCTATTCCCTGGCCTTGATCCTAATCATGATTTTCAGGCCGCAGGGGATCCTGGGCAGCCGTTCCCTCTTCGGGAGGAAACCGCGCCGGAACGGGACAACTTGAAGAAGGCCTTGCTGGAATTGAAGGATTGCACGATCCGGTTCGGCGGCCTGGTGGCGGTCAAGGAACTGAACCTGGAGGTCCGGCCCGGCGAACTGTTCGGCCTCATCGGCCCCAACGGCGCGGGCAAGACCACGGTATTCAACCTCATCACCGGCGTCTATGCGCCCACCTCCGGTTCCATCGCCTTCGACGGCAAACCGATCCAAGGATCGCGCCCGCATGCCATCGCCGCGGCCGGCATCGCGCGCACCTTCCAGAACATCCGCCTCTTCCCGGAGATGTCCGTGCTCGACAATGTCCTGGTCTCGACCCATATGCGCTCCACCGTGGGCGTATTGGGTTCCGTCTTCCGAGGCGCGCATTTCCATGCGGAAGAGGAAGCGAACCGCAAGGAGGCCATGCATCTCTTGGAGCTTTTCCAGATGGACAAGTTCGCCGATGAGGAGGCCGCCAACCTCCCTTACGGGTCGCAGCGACGCCTGGAGATGGCGCGCGCCCTGGCCACGCGCCCGCGCCTCCTGCTCCTGGACGAGCCCGCCGCGGGCATGAACCCGCAGGAATCCGCGGACCTGATGCGCCTCATCCACCGCCTGCGCGACGAGTTTAAACTCTCCATCCTGCTCGTCGAGCACAATATGAAGGTGGTCATGGGCGTCTGCGAGCGCATCCAGGTCATCGACCACGGGGAATCCATCGCCATGGGGGTACCCGCAGAGATACGTCGGGATCCCAAGGTCATCGAAGCCTACCTGGGAAAAGAATAGCAGCGCAACCATGCTCGAACTCAAAGGCATTTCCACCAACTACGGGGCCATCAAGGCCCTGACCGACGTGAGCCTGACCGTGGCCCAGGGCCAGGTGGCCACCCTCATTGGCGCCAACGGCGCGGGCAAGAGCACCACCTTGCGCAGCATCATGGGCCTGGCCCATCCGCATGCGGGCGAAGTGCTCTTCGAAGGCAAGCCCATCAACCGGATCCGCACCCACCGCATCGCCGCCATGGGCATCGCTTTGGTTCCGGAAGGACGCGCCGTCTTCGCCAACCTCACCGTGCTCGAGAACCTGGAACTCGGCGGTTACCTCCAGAAGGATCGCAACCGGCTCAAGGCGGATCTCGACCATGTCTACCAGGTCTTCCCGCGCCTCCAGGAACGCCTGGCCCAATTGGCCGGGACCTTGAGCGGCGGCGAACAGCAGATGCTGGCCATCGGCCGGGCCCTGATGGCGCATCCACGCCTGCTGCTGCTCGATGAACCGTCGCTGGGACTCGCCCCCCTGATGGTGCAGACGATTTTCGAGGCCATCGATCAGATCAATAAGGCGGGGACCACCATCCTCTTGGTGGAGCAGAACGCCAATCTCGCGTTGAAGCGGTCGCAGAAGGCCTATGTACTGGAGACGGGGCGCATCATCATGCAGGGGCCATCGGCGGAGCTGGCCTTGGATCCCAGGGTGAAGGAAGCCTACCTGGGAGAGTAACTCTCAGGTCACCTCCATTCGGCGGAGTGGTTACGGGGATGTTTTTTCGCAGATTTGCGTCTGCCGCCAACCCCTATCGGTCGCATCAAGCCAGGAGATGACTTTCGCATCGGCGGAATCCGCCATGGCAGCCTGGGGATAACAAAGTCCGTTGCCTCCGACGTCCAGGAAATCGAAGCGCATTTGCATGATGGACGGGGGCAAGGCTTTCAGCCTGTTGTCCGACAAGCTCAATCGTCTCAAGCTGTCAAGAGAGGAGAGATCCGCGGGCAGGCTGTCCAATAGGTTATGGTTTATCCGAAGCTCTTCCAGCTTGGTCAGGTACTTGAAATCCGGCGGCAGGGAGGCGATCCGGTTGCTGTCGAGATCGAGGGACCGGAGTTGGGTAACATCTATGTTAAGGGGTAGGGAGGTAAGGTCGTTGTTGCTGAGGCCGACATAAGCGAGCTTGATGCTCCGCAATCCATCGGGAAGCGAGACCAATCGGTTGCGGCTCAAATCCAGGCTTGTCAGGTCGGTCAATTCCTCGACTTCATGGGGCAAGGTCCGCAGGTTGCATCCGATCAGATCGAGGGTTTGCAGATTGATGAGCTTTCCGATATCGGCCGGAATGGTGTCGATCGACTTGGAATGGAGGGCCAGGAAGACGATCCGGCCCGCGGAATTGGGAC
>DAINDC010000341.1:0-4605 GCA_036732085.1 Fibrobacterota bacterium
GCCCTGGATTGGCGCATGGTGGTCATCGCCTTGGGCATGGGCATGGTCAACCTCTGCCTGGCCGGCGACCTCGCCACTTTGTTCATCTCCTATGAACTCGTATCCATCCCCTCCTACATACTGGCCGGCTTCAGCCATAAGGATCCCCGCTCGAACGAGGCCGGGATGAAATACCTGCTGCTCGGCGTTTTCTCGAGCGTGTTGTTCCTGCTGGGCTTGTCCTTCGTCTACGGCGCCACGGGCGAAATCCACCTGCTGGCCATCCACGACAAGCTGGCGCGCGCCATCGACGCGGGCGCGACCGCGGATCTGACCTTGGCCAAAATCGGACTCGCCTTCCTCATGGGCGCCATCTTCTTCAAGGTGGCCATCGCGCCCTTGCATAGCTGGCTTCCGGACGTCTACCAGGGCACCAACCTGGCCTCCCTGGCCATCATCTCCTCGCCGGTCAAGGTGGCCGTGTTCGGCATGCTGGGCATGCTTCTCTGGGGGCCTTTCGAACCCTTGTCGGAAGTGTGGAAGCCCATCCTACTGGTCGGTGCGGCCGCCTGCGCGGTCATGGGCAACCTCCAGGCCATCGTCCAGACCAATCTCAAGCGCCTCATCGCCTATTCCGCGGTCGTGAACGGCGGATTCATCCTGCTCGGCATCCTGGTGAACTCCGCCTCCATCGTGGTCTTCTACCTGGGTTCCTATGGCGTCATGACCTTGGGTTCCCTGGCGGCCCTGATGGCCATGGGCAATCGCAAAGCCGATGTGGACGAGCTCTCGGATCTCAACGGGCTGGGTCGGTCGCGCAAATGGCTGGCCCTCGCGCTGACGGTCATCCTGATGAGCTATGCCGGCATCCCCCTGACCGCGGGCTTCGCGGCCAAGTTCGGCGTGGTCCTGGAAGCCTTGAGGCCGGAGGCGGATTTGCCGGGCAGGACCCTGTCCGTGATCTTCCTCTCCGTGGTGAGCGGGCTCATCTCCTTCTACTTCTATTTCCAAATCGTCCGCGCCATGTGGATCCAGCAGCCTGGCGAATCCAAGCCGTCGGCGGCTTTGGAGCGCAAGCCGGGCGACCTCCGCTGGAACTATGTCTTCGTGCTGGCCCTGAGCGTGGTCATCATCCTGTCTCTCGGGATGTTCATCCGCCTCCCGGGTCTTTGACTCGATCAGGTCCCGGACCTGCCGGGCCTTTGACCTGCCCCTTTAAGAATCCTTCAAGATCCCTTCGGGAACCTTTTTAAGATCGGTTGGGCAAGGCCTTCAAGGCCTTCCTGGCTTCCGCGAGATCGGCCGCGCCCGCGAGCGAACGTTCGGTATAGCCTTTCTTCCAGAGCGCGGCGGGGGATTTCCTAGGTGACGCAGAGGTTTCGGTAGCAGGCGAGTTACTGGAGATCCGGCCGGGGATTTCCAGGGCGCCCTGAAGTTGGACCTTGGGCTGGACCTTGGCGATCCTCCCCGGACGCTTGGCGCTTGGCCCCGAGGCTTTGTCGACTTGCGAAAGCCTAAGCGAGGCGAGCACCTTGAAAAGGCGCACGGCCTCGGAAAGCGAGGGCCTGTCCTGGCCATCCGAAGCGAGAAAGAGGATGCCATGCACCTGGCGGGGACCAATCAGGACCGCATCGGGACGCAAGCCGGCGCGGGCCCGGCCCAATTCGCGCCAGCAGGCGCTCAGGGCGCGGCCGCGTTCGTTGGGCGCGAACTCACCGTCCCGAACCGAGCCGAAGGGCGGCGCGTCTTCTTTGACCGCGATGGAAATCAAGTAGGCGCTCTTTTCCACGTAGGCGCCTTTTTCCGAGGACGGGGCAGGCGATGCGGCGGTGGATCCGGGTTTGACCGAGGTCCGGGGACGCTTGCCTTTGGAATGGGAGGTATCCATCAACTTCCTCCGGAAACCGCCCGAACCCATCGGACGTCAGCCGTAAAGAAAATAACACAAATGTAATGGATTTCATCACGGTATTTACAGCCGAAGCCGCAGGTTTGGATCTGAGAGCCGCGGTTTGATTCTCAGTGCCGCCGGTTCGCTCTCAAGTATCGGAGGCAATGGGCGCGGATCGATAGCGGGCGCGATGAGCGCCGACCAATTAAAGTGCGTAAGCCTGGCTGAGGAAGGCCTGCAACTCCTCGACCACCTCGCGACGCAGATTTTGGCGGGTGCGGAAGAGCGATTTCATGTCGGTGAAGGAAACGAGCAGAGGCTGGATGAGGGAACGCAGCATGACCAGGGGAATCTCGACCTGGCTTCGCAACAGGGCCAGGGGAACCCGGCCGTTGACGGCGCCGGAATGCAATTCGCGGCGGCCGGCGATCTTGCCATGGACCAGGGGCGAGCGGCTGTTTTCCACCACGGCCTCGACGAGGCCCGGGCAGGCTTGCACCTTGGGGTCATCGAGCAGTTTCAGGATGACATTGTCCCGATGGACATTGGCGAGGACGAGGCTGCGCAGATCCGGCGGATTGCGATCGGGATTGGAGCTGCGGAACGGACGCGTGAGCCCGTCGCGGGCGATCCAGGAGGAATAAGGATTCTCACCGAAGTTGCCGAGGACTAAAGTGCCGTCCCGTTCCACCTTGGCTTCCGAGAGCAGGATTTCCACGGCGGGGTGTCCTCCCGCCACGTCGAGGCGGAAATGACCGTGGTCATAGGCTTCCAAGGCGGCGCGCACCCATTCCAGCGGTCCAAGGCTGAGGCCGCGGGCTTCCATATGCCAACGACATAAGGTGGAGAGGGCGATGAGGTCGCGCGTCGGGACGAGTTTTTTCTGCTGGAGTTCCAAGGCCTCCTTGAAGGTCGCGAGCTCCGGAACCTTGGCCAGGCACTCCTTGAAGTGCGCGAAGAAGAAAGGTCCCATGGCCTCCTCGAGGCCCATCGGCGCTTCCAGGATGGGGCCATAGCTGCCCAATCGCTCCGCCAGTTCCTGCGCTTTCTGGATGCGCTCTTCCAGGAGCTTGAGATGCGGGGTCAACCGCGCCACCGAATCCGGATCGCCGGGACCGAGATCGCCTTCGAGCCAATGCTTGCGCTCGCTTATGGAGACGGCTTCGCGGCGGATGAGGTAGATGAGGAGGCCCAGGTCGCCGGAAACCGGAATGCTGCCCGCTCGCATGCTTTTGAAAATCGCCAGCGCTTGCTTGCAGAACGGTTCGAAGTCCGTGAAGCTCGAAAGACCCAGGGCCTGGATGATTTCCCTGGCCAGGAGGGTTTCCGCCGGGTTCAGGGGCTTCTGACGTTCCACGCGGAGCAACAGGCGTTTCAAATGCCGGAACTGCAGGACATAGGCGGCGGTCTGCCAATCCGAGGGCTCCACTTCGAGAAGGATGAGGAGAAAGCGTTCCATCCATACCCGCGGGAAGCGCGCCTTGAACGTTTGCAGCACCACCTCTTCCAGTGGATGCTGACCGCAGTTCGACTTCAGGAATTCGGCAAGCTGGCGGCAGCTTTGCGGATAGTCCTTATGTCCCTCCACGAGGGAGAACAGGCCGGAAAGAGGATAGGGCAGGGACGATTTGATCGGGGGTTCGACATCCGATCCCGTCAGTAATCCCGGATGGGTCCAGGAGGCGGGTTCGGCTCCCGCCTTGCCATTGTCTGGGTTGGCGGACTTTCCGCTCCGGCGGGATTTCAGATAGCTTTGGATGACATCTTCCATGGGGTTTTCCTGGCCCTATTTTACCATTTCCAGATTGGTGGATTTCCAGGAAAAAATGCGCGGCGATGCGGAGAAATTGGAGGAAACGTTATCAACAAGGTGTTGAAAACATCTATCCACTTGTGGATAAACCCAGGGGCACCAATCTAAATATGAAAGATTCCCGGAAAACTCCGGAGATAGTGCTGTTGATAAAGGTCGGAAAAAGCTAAAGAGAAAATTGAGGAAGTTGAGGCAGTTTTTTTTCAGGTCGGAGGGAATTTCCCTTCGAAGGCGAACTCCTCCACCCGTTTCCGTGAGCTGGGAACCTCGCGCGACTTCAGGGGTTCGGGCAGGTTTTCCGCCGGAGCGGGATACCCGATGGCGCACATCGCCTCGATGGAGTAACCGTCAGGTAACCCCACGGTTTCGATCGCCTTGCCATAGTCGAAGCCCTGCATGCCATGCACCACCAGGCCCAGCAGGCTGCCTTGCAAGGCCAGGCTCATCCAGGCCGCGCCGCAATCGAAGGAATGCGTTAGGGACGGCTTGCCGTTCTCGAAAGTGTTCTTGGAAGCCATGACCGCCAATGCGCCCGCCTGCAGGCACCAAGTCTGGTTGTTGGGTACGAGCAGATCGAAGAAACGGGGCCAGGCATCGGACCCGCGCAGGGCATAAAGGAACCGCCAGGGCTGGTTGTTGTTGGAGGACGGGGCCCAGCGGGCGGCCTCGAATAGGGTGAGCAAGGATTCCTTGGGGATATGCGCGCCGCTCATGGATCGGGGGGACCATCGATTGGGAAAAAGCGGCTCCACCGCATGTTCGATTTGTCTCTTGGAGGCTGCGCGTACGAGATCGGTCATGGCTGATCCTTGGTTGGGGTCCGGGGCCTTTTCGCTTTCAAAGACGAGGCCTGGCCTGAATACGTTGATGCCGAAAAGATAGATTCAGCGGCAGGCGAAGCAATGTTATTCCGGGCCATGGC
>DAINDC010000341.1:4619-6093 GCA_036732085.1 Fibrobacterota bacterium
TGAGAGATTCCAGGCTGGTCAAGGTGGGATTCCCGTGTTTGGACAACGTGTGATAGAGGGCTTCCCGGTTCAGCCCCGCTTTTTGCAAGACCTTGGCTATGCCGCCGTAAGCGCTGACCACGTCCCGAAGCGCCAGGAGGAAGAGGACAATCGTTTCCCCTTTCTTCCCGCAATAGATCCGGTAACCTGGGCCGGAGTCATGACGCTTTTGCGGACCTTGTACCATTCGGTGTCGAACACATTCACTGGTTCCTCATTCGCGTCCTCCCGAAGGACGAGCTTCTTGCCATACTGAATCTTGAGGACGGAAAGAACCGCCCCCGGAATATCTACTTGGATGCGCAATTTAACATGGGCGTTTTCACGACTGCCAGCATAATACACCTCGATGATCAATGTTCTCTCTTTTTTTGATTGGACTTTTAATACGAATCCCTGAAATGAATGTAAGCACGCGAGAATTTTTCCCGTGCTTACAAAATGAGCGCAAAAATCAAGTTTGCTTCGAAAAAGAGGAGGCGTGCACGGTGTAAGTCGGGTTAGTTTATAGTCAGCGAATTCAAGGAACCGAATTATGAAAAATATCAAAACTCCGGGGATTTTTGCCATTGCGATCGCTTTATTCGCTTGCAACAAAGCTGACGAGTCCGTGGCGACGCCGTTGCAACCCCAAAAGGAAAACTCAAATGAGCCGGCCGGCAATGCCCAACAAACGCAGCTTACGGTTTCCACAAAAAGCGGAGCGGCTTCTTACATAGTGGCCTTCAAGACCGAGTATCCTTATTCCGATGGACGTAAGCTTACGCTCCAAGAGGCTGAGGCTGTTGGGCTGGAGGGGGTTGAAAAAGGTTTGGCCGAGATGAAGGGCGCTTTGGGAGCAAACCTGGGAGACGTCGAAACCGTTTCTCCAAATGAGGCGAAAGTCAAAGCGACCCTAACTTCCGATGAAGTCTCAACGGTACGGGCGCTAAGCCGAGTTGTTTGGCTAGTTGAAGAAATCGTGGTTGCGCCTGAGTCCGAGAAGATAGGCGGTATCGAGAATGTTCCCGGCTATGTTGTTTCCACGGAAGAAAAAACCTCCATCATGCCTCTGCCGGATATCAAGCTCGATTCACAAAGTGCAGCTTGTGCACCGCAGTCACCAAGCCCTTAATCGAAAAACCCAACCATCGTTTGTTGAAGAGAAGGCGATAGTTCTCCTTCTCTTTTTTTATTCCCTATCCCCAGGTTAGGCAAGGTCGAAAACCAGGACTTCCGCGCCCGCACTCTGTGCGTCCTTACCCTGGGCGTCCGTCTCCGCCCGGATCACGATTTTCCGTTCCCCCTGCAGCGCCGCGCCATCGCCGGTGGCAAGCGGCGACCACTCCCCGGCGCATTCCATTCCACCTTTGGCCGCGCTGAATCCATGGCCCAGGCTCACGTCGCCCCGCGCCACCTGGATCCAGGCTCCGCGGCCTTCCGCGAGGTCCAAGGA
>DAINDC010000342.1:0-5448 GCA_036732085.1 Fibrobacterota bacterium
GGTACTCGGGCATGGTCCCGCCCGCATCGAGCAGGGCCTGGATTTTCGCATGCGCCACGTCGCGGGCCACTATCAGCGGGCCGGACAGGCTGAGGCGCGTCTTGATGGGATGCTTGGAAAGCTCGGCGCGGATTTCCGCCATGGGCCGATTGAGATCGATGGCGACGGGCTTGATCTTCTCCGCGGCGTCTGCTGCGGATGCGGCGGGGAGGTAACGTCCGGGGTTCGTCTCGAGTTGTTCGAGGAAGACGCCGTCCTTGGTGATCTTGGCCTTGATGTTCCGGTCCGCGCTGCAGCTCACGCCGATGCCCACCGGGCAGGAGGCCGCATGCCGGGGCAGGCGCAGGACGCGCACGTCATGCACGAAATACTTGCCGCCGAACTGCGCGCCGATGCGGCTTTCCTGGGCCATGCGGAGGATGCGCGCTTCCCATTCGGTATCGCGGAAGGCCTGTCCGTTCCCGGGGCTCTGGGTCGGCAGGGCATCGTAATAACCGGCCGAGGCCAGCTTGACCGCCTTGAGGGTGGCTTCCCCGGAGGTGCCGCCGATGACCACGGCCAGATGGTAGGGCGGGCAGGCCGCCGTACCCAGCGAAAAGAGTTTCTCGCGCAGGAATTTCTCCAGCGACTTTTCGTTGAGGAGCGATTTGGTTTCCTGGAAGAGATAGGTCTTGTTGGCGGAGCCGCCGCCCTTGGCCAGGAAGAGAAAGTGATATTCGGATCCGGACGCGGCATGGATGTCGATTTGCGCGGGCAGGTTGCTGCCGGTGTTCTTCTCCTCGAACATGGAAACGGGAGCCATCTGCGAATAGCGCAGGTTCTTGTCCTGATAGGTGCGGAAGACGCCTTCCTCCAGCGCGGCCTCGTCGTCGGAGCCGGTCCAGACCGCCTCGCCCTTTTCGCCGATCACGATGGCGGTGCCGGTATCCTGGCAGGACGGGAGTTCGCCCTTGGCCGCGATGACCGCATTCTTGAGCAAGGTCTCGGCGACGAAGCGATCGTTATCGGAGGCTTCCGGATCGTCCAGGATGGCGCGCAGCTTGGAAAGGTGGGCCGACCGCAAGAGAAAATTCACATCCGTGAACGCCGCCCGCGCGAGTTCGGTCAGGGCCTGGGGCGCGACCAGTAGCACATCCCGATCGTTGAAACGTTTAAGGGATACATTTTCCCGGGTCAGGAGGCGGTAGCTCGTCGTTTCAGATCCGAGGGGGAAGGCGGGGTGATGCTTGTATTCCGGCATAGTTGGGAAAATTAGGAAATGTTGGCACTTAGGGCAGGATGCGGGGGTTTGCCATTGTTACATTTTTCGACCGGTCCGCGTCCAAAATGCTGAAGATTATGGGTCTGGTCCCGGTTTGGCCCTGATTGCAGTAAGGAGATTCCATGTCTATACGGGTGCTTTTCATGATGGTTTTCACCCTGGGGCTGGCATCGGCCAAAACCTTGCTTGTACTGCCCGTGCAAGGCGATTTCGAAAAACACGCGGATATTTCCACGGTGAACGATCTTTATCGCGAGGCGATCCAGAATGGCTATAAGGGCCAGGTCAAGGCGCCCCAGGATTCGGCCCATCGTTGCGCGGACAAGGATTGCGCTTTGCGGCTGGCACAAACCGACGGCGCGGACGAGGTTCTCTTCTCGACCGTGAAGCGGCTGGGAAGCAAATGGATCTTCAGCTCCACCATGGTCGACGCCAAGAGCGGCACCGCTTTCAACCAACGGGGGACGGCCCAGAATCTCGAGGACCTGGAACCGGTGACCCGTCGCGTCTCCGATGCCTTGCTGGCCGGCAAGACCACGGAGGAGGTCGCCTCGCTCGACAATATCACCGATAAGGAGGAGAACACGGAGCCGACCCGGCGCAAGAGCCTCTTCACCACCGGGCTCTCGATCGGATACCTCTACCCCACCGGCGGCAGCTATTCCCGGCTCCGGCTCAATGAGAACAGCGGGTTCGGCAGCAACAGCACTTATGCCCAGCATCAGGATTATAGCCAGCTCATCCGGCTGGCCTGGCTCAACTCCTGGGAGTTCCGGGAAAACGTCATGCTGAGCTTCGACGGGATTTTCGCGCCGCCCATCGACTTCGGCGGGGACATCAATATCCAGTACATGTTCCGGAAAACCGATATCACGCCCTTCGTGGGCGGCGGCGTGGGCATCCACTATATCAACGATCAGGACGATACCGTGAACACCAGCAAGCGGAACTCCGGACCGTCGGTGGATATCCAGGGCGGCATGATGTTCTTCCGCACCTACGACATCCATCTGGTGACGCGGGCGCAGTACCAGGTGATTTTCAACTCCGGGACCGACAACAATCTCAGCTTCGATGTGGGCGTGGTCTATCGCCCCAAGGAGAAGACCGAATCCAGTAGCAGCGGCTGGGGCACCTTCTGGATGTATTACCTGGGAGGGATGCTTGTGCTGACCCTCATTGGGGCGGCGTCGCATTAGCGACCGCATCGGAAAACCCATGCGAAAAAAAGCAGGCTGTTCAGCCTGCTTTTTTTTACGCCAGGCTGTAGGCCCCTAGGCTGAGTTGCGAGCCGGTCCGCCCTTGGTCGTTAAGCTGAATTCCGGGCGGCGTTGATATTGGCGGCCATGGATTTGACCACCATCTTCGCATAGGTTTCCAGGGCTCCCTTGGGGTAACCGTCAGGGTTCTTCTGCGCCGCCTTGACCATGGCCATGGCGTACTGCTGGATCACCAGGAGGGGCAGGATGATCTTTTCGCGGAGATGGATGGACTCGCGCCCGGCCAGGTTCGATTCCAGCAGCTTGTGCTGGCCGGTGACCTCCTTGAGCAGGCGCTTGGATTCCGTGGCCTCCTTGTAGATGCGCTTCCAGAACCGGCCGTACTTGCGATCCTTCTCGAGGTAGCGCGTGAGCGGGAAATAGGATTTGGTGAGGCTCATCATGGCGTTCTCGAGCACGGTGCGGAAGAACAGGGAGCTGCGGTAGAGCTCCTCCAGGCGCCGCTTCCCGCCCTTGGCGAGGATATTGGCGAGCGAGGATCCCACGCCGTAGAAGCCGGGGATGTTCTGCTTCATCTGGCTCCATGCGCCGACGAAAGGGATGGCCCGCAGGTCCTCGAACCGCAGGCTCGCCGAGCGCCTGCGCGTGGGCCGGCTGGCGATGTTCAGCATGTTGTAATAGCTGAGGGGCGTCATCTCCTCAAGGTAGGGGAGGAAGAGCGGGTCCTGGCGGAAATGCAGGTAAGCCTCGCGGCTTTGCGCGGAGAGGCGATCGAGGAGGCGAATATCCTCGGGGGCGAGATCGGGCGCGTCCGGCGGGAAGAGCTTGTCCTCCAGGCCGGCGGTGAACAATTGTTCGACGTTGAAACGCGCAGCTTCCGGCGTGCCGAAGTTGGAGCTGATGGTCTGGCCCTGCACGGTCAGTTGGATCTCGTCATGCTCGATATCCGCGCCGAGCGACCGGTAGAACTTATGCGTATTGCCGCCGCCGCGTGCCGGCGGGCCTCCGCGGCCGTCGAAGAAGATCGCGCGCACGCCCGCCTCCCGCGAGACGCGCGTGAGATCCCGCTTGGCCCTGTGGATGGACCAGTTGGCGGTGATATAGCCGCCGTCCTTGGTCCCGTCCGAGAAGCCCAGCATGATGGTCTGGCTTTGGCCCCGCCTCCCGATATGGTCCGCATAGGCGGGCAGGGCGTAGAGTCGGCGCATGATGGCCTCGGCATGATCCAGATCGTCGATGGTCTCGAAGAGCGGGATCACGTCGAAGTCGAGCTGCCCGGCCTTCCAACCCGCGAGCCGGCCCAGGACCATGACTTCCAGGACGTTCAGCGCCGAGTTGGCATTGCTGATGACATAGCGATCCAGCCCCCGCCGGCCGTTCGCCTTCTGGACCGCGCGCATGGCGGCCAGGGAGGCCAAGGTATCGAACGTGAGGGGTTCGACCTCGCCGGGCTCGAGATCCGCCTTGAGATCGACAGCGCGCAGGCATTCCTCCAGGAACGCGATCTTGGCTTCCGGGTCCAGGCCGGGATAACGGGCCATGCGAAGCCTTAGTTCCTGGGTATCTTCCCGGTTACCCTTCGGGCGGGAAGTTTGCGCCAGGCGCGCGAAGATCTCCTCCAGGACCTGCGCATGGATGCGGCTGTCCTGGCGCAGATCGAGCGAAGCGAAATGGAAGCCGAAGGTCCGGACCTTGTAGATGAAGGCGTCCAGGCGATCCATGAACAGGCCTTGATGATCCTCCGCCAAAGCCTTGCGCAGCGGACGCAGCTCCCGGATCAATTCCTCCGCCGAAGCGTAGCCCTTGGGCGCTTTCTGCGCCTTGGGCGCGCTTGCGCCGGCCTTCTCGCCCGGGGCCGCTCCGGCCGCACTTGCGGATTCGGCGGGTCCGATGGCCAGGGCGGTCAGGGAGGCGAAGGGCAGGCGCGGAGCGCGGTCGGAGTTGGGGGAGAGCGTCGCCTGCAGCCGGTCGCGGATGGCTTGGAGGGGTTGGATGACGCCGTCGAAGGTGAGCCGTCCCAAGAGTCGCTCCACGTCCCCCAGGTAAAGGCCCACTACGCTGGACTTGAGGGTCTGGGCCACGCGCAGGGTGGTTTCCGAGGTAACATAGGGGTTACCGTCCCGATCGCCGCCTGGCCAGAAGCCCATCTCGACCTTGGGGCCGTGCAGGAACGGGTCCTGCAGTTCGCGCGGAAGGGCGGCCACCAGCCGATCCTGGATGACCGGCAAGGCGGGGTAGAAAATATGCTCCAGGTACCAGATGAGGCTCTGCGCCTCCTCCAGGGGCGTGGGCCGCTGGCGGTTCTGGAAGCGGGTCTTGCCCATCTGCAGGAGCAGCTCATGGATGACCGGCAGCTTGTCCGCCGCGATGGCTTCGTTCAGATCCGTGAGGATGCCGAGGATGGAATCCGGATAGAACTGGGTGGGATGGGCCGTGAGCACGATGCGGACCTTGTAGTCCGATAATTTCTCGGCCAGGATGTCCGTCTTGCGGTGTTCCTGCACCCGGGCCAGCAGGTGGGCCAGGCTGCCGGGCCCGTCCATGTCGTTGACGGCGGGGAAGGCCGCGTCCTCGAGCGCATCGAAGAGGACCACCTGGCGTTCGACGAGTTGCAGGAACTTGAACAGGATGCGGACCTTGGCCTCGAAGCCATGCTTGACCGGCATCTCCCGGAAGAACTGCTCCACGATTTCCGCCGGCGATTTTCCGGCCTGGAGTTTTTCCCGGCAGGCATTGGCGAAGAGCGGAAGCTGCACGCCCGTATCCGCGAGGTCCTCGAAGGGCAGGCCCAGGAACAGGCCGTTGTAAAGCTGGTACTTCATGGCCACCAGCTCGTTGAAAGCTTGCAGCTGGGGATGGATCCGGGTCATGGAACGGTAGCGTCCCTTCCGCCGGTATCGCTTTGGGATCCGCCCGCGTTTTCTTCGGAGGTGCGGGAGCCGCGGGAAGTATAAGGCTTGGGCGACA
>DAINDC010000342.1:5458-6090 GCA_036732085.1 Fibrobacterota bacterium
CGAGCAAGGCGCCTTCGCGGCGCATCTTTACGAGGCGCTCCTGGTAAATCTTCTCCAGCTCCGGATTCTCCACCAAGGCCGCGATCGCCTCGTGGCAATGGCTTTCCTTCAGCGAGGTATGCACGATCTCGTAGCCGTCGCCGAAGATCCAGTTGCAAAGCAGGGCCGTCTCCTCCACCGCCTGCTTGTCCGCCACGAAAACCAAGGTCACCTGGTTGCGGAAGTCGCCCGGGCGGATACCGTATTGGTCGTCCACGATATAGGTCTTGCCGCTGATCTGAACCGAAGGGAAATCCTCCTTCGCGAGTTGACCCGGGAACATCTCCTGGTAAGCGATGGTATAACCTTCCTCCGCGAGCTTCACGATTTCCGACAAGCGCGCGCGCCGGGCCCGGTCGCGTCGGATGTCCCGTTCCGATTCCGGAAAGCCTTGCAGATAGGCATTGAGACCGGCCTCGAAATCCGCATCGGGCAGGTTCTTGCCGTGGCCTTCCAATACCGTCCAGCGATCGATATCGAGCCAGATAAGCGGGTGCTTCTGCAGTCCTGGATCGGGGCTGAAGAATTCCAGCAAGGTGTGGTTGGTGGCCTTGGCCCGGTCGGTTTCATAATGCTCGACCACGCCATATTCG
>DAINDC010000343.1:0-1702 GCA_036732085.1 Fibrobacterota bacterium
TCGATGCGCTATCCGCCAGGGAAGGCGAAAGGATGACGGAATTGATCCCGTATTGAGCCGCTTCCGTGGTATCACCGCGGTTACCCTCGCCGGCGTAAAGGCCCATGCCGATTTCGAATTCATGCCGCAGTTTGAAAAGCGTGTCCAGCTTGACGGCGCCGGTCGAATCGGGAAGTCTCCGTTCCAGGATGCGGGTATCCCGCTGGAAATTATTGATGGTGCCGCTCAAGGTGATGAAATCGCCCTGGCCGTCCGAGCCCACGCTTCCGAACACTTTCAATTCCGGGGGCCGCAAACCCGCGAAGACCTGGTACTCGTATTTTTCCCGAGTGCGTCCGCCCGGCATATGCGGTACGGCCAAACCAAGCGAGTCCTTGACCGTGACGTCGGCGGGGTTTTGCCACATGCGACTCAGGGAATTTTCCGATGCTTCGGCTTGTGCCGGTGACTTGCCGCTTACGATGTCGACATAATGCGAGTCATTGTCATCGCGGGTATATCCTGCGTGTCCGCCCTGATTGAGCGCCAGCACGCGCAAGGCGTTTTCCGGCCAGGTATTATGCGTGTTGAAGGAGGAATCGGCCAGGTCCGGATCCGGCAGTCCCCCGCCGGAATCGACCGCCGCCGCAATCCCAATCACTTCATCCCCGCTTAGCTTGATGCCCAGAGGCAGGTAGTCGAGTCCCGGAACCGTGTCGGCGGCAGCCGGGGCGGCGGAAGCCATAGTCAGAACCAAGGTAGTGGCGGAGGTTTTCAACAGGCCGGCCTTGGGAGCGGCCGCAGCTTTGGCTAGTGGTGGTGTGATTAGCGGCGCTTGCTTCAAGCGGTATTTGCCCACATTGCCGATTTTGAAATCGCCGCCGATGACGCCCACGCCCCATGTTTTACCCAACAGGTGGACGCCGCCGGTAAACCCGTTGGATTCGTTTTCGAACTTGCCCATCTTGGTGCTGATGCCGGGTAAGTATTTGGTGCTGCGCGGAATTTTCAACCAACGGGATTTGAAAAGTGAACCGCGCTTGAGGCCCAGTTCGGCCGAGGCCGTGCTCGTCAAATTGCCGCCGGTTTCATCGCTCCAGATATCCACCACAAAGAGCCCGCGCATGGCCATGCCTGCATCCGCCTCCACCTTGAATTTCCCATGCATGGCGGAACCGCCGCGATACAATGCGACGCAGGCCTCGGCATCGGCTACGGCTTTCAGCATTTTCAAATGGCCGTTAAGCCCCAAGTTGAGGGATTGCAAATGAATCCAGAAACCCAAGTCCCCATTGCCGACTTCCGGATCTTGGAATTCCAGGAACATGGCTGCTTCCATTTTGAGGCCGTTGGGCATATTGGTGATATCGCAGGCAATGGCGCCTGCCGGAACCGCGGAGCCGTCGTAGATGGCGCCCTCGAATCCGGTGATATAAAAGCCCGTGGTGCCCAAGGGGATGCGCGCGCCCTGCGCCAGATGAATGACGACGCGCGCCTTTCTCAAGCCGCTTTGATTTTGAGTACTTGGTTCTTCCAGCTCCAATTCCGCCAGGGCATCGCTGAACAATCCTTGCAAGGCCAGGCCCGCCTGGCCGCGCAGGTACCAGGTATCCGTTGAGTCGTCCTTTAAGCCGAATTCGATTTCGGCGTCATGCAGGCCGACTCCGCCCAATTTAATGTCCGGGATCGGTAAGATGACTTTTCGGGGCAAGCTTGCGCGGGG
>DAINDC010000343.1:1784-5360 GCA_036732085.1 Fibrobacterota bacterium
TGCATCCACGTCTTGACCTAAAACTTTGAAATGGATTCTTCCCGCAAAAGTGGGAACGACGGTTCCCGCGTTAAGGTGCCATCCGGATCCCGTATCCTCGACAGACCAATTCGAAAAATAGGCGCCCACGGATATGTTGGAAAAATTTGGATTCGCCACGGTCCGTTTTTGCTTACCTAGCTCCGGATCCAGATTCGGTTCCGGTGTGTTTTTTCAAAAATAGTTGCTGGCATTATTCACGGCGCCGTCTAAGGAAATGGCGGCCTTTTCAAATCCCACCTTGGTCGAGGAAATGGAGAATCCTTCGATATCAAGTTTCAGCCCTTCGACCTCGCAAGCCACACTGCCCTTGGCATTCCAAATTGGTTTCATGCCTGTCGCTAGCGGATCACGGCCCACCTCAATTACCAACCCGGCATATCCGTTCAGTTTAATGGCGCAATCGGATCCCTTGGTAAATTGGGCTGAGGGATGCAGCGCAAAAGTAAAGAGTTTGCCGGACTTACCTTCCACCGTTCCGGTGGTGTCGACAAAGCCCACGGAAAACGAATCCAACTTGACATCGAAGGGTGGCCCGTCCACCAGGGACTTGTTTACGGTTTGGGTTCCCGAAAAACGTCCTACCGTGAAATGATGATTAGGAATATCATAACCCACATCGGCAATCACGCTCATATTCAGTGTCGTGTCGATACCGGGCATTTTGCTTACGCTTTTAAGTAGGATATTCTTAATACTGAGCTTAACGGTTCCCGAGCTATTGAATGCGATCTTCAGGAGTGCGGGCGCGTCTCCACCCTCCCCGGCGGTCAAATAAATATCCTGTTGAGAAACGGTATCCGTCACGGGAAATACCGGGATACGCGTACTCACATCCAGGCAAACATTGAAACCAAAGTTGCCGTTGAAATAGATTTTCCCATCCTGGGTGCAGGAATCGGCCGTGGTGTCCGGCTGATAGAGATCGGAGCCGAAACGGATCTTTTCAAAGTGCAAATTGGCATATCCGCCTATGGCGTCGCTCCCCAAACCGAGCTTCACGCCGGTCAAGGTGAAACCGGGGAAATGCAATTCGCCGTTGGGCGGAATGTATTCCGCCTGGGCCTTGAGATCGTCGATATTTCCATACTCGGCATTAATTTTCAGGGTTTTAATCAGGAGCCGTAACCCGCGCAGGTCTTCGATGGGGAATTGATTCGTAAAGCCTACGGTCCAATTTTCCAGGCTGATTTGGTTCCTGGCCGTTTTGCCGGACGCGCTATCGGATGCCGTCTGGTACTCGTACTTCAATCCCCCGCCGGCGGTCAAAAACTCCACCCAAGGAAATTTAGGAACCATGACAAATCGATGCGCATCATTATTCAAGCTCGCATTGATGGTGTTCACGACAAACCCGGATCCGGCCGTCCTTTTGGACAGCGTCAAATCCTCCACTTGGATGCGGGCGCCCTGCAATCCCAGATTTTCAAACACTGCTCCCAGCACCAAGCCGCCCTTGGCCTTGAACACCCATTCTTTTTCCGTGGAATTTTCCACCTCTTTTAGTCCCAAGGAGAGCCGTTCCGCCTGCAAATCAAAAATGCTGCTGTCGAATTTTCCCATGGCGCCGAAGCCTGACAAGGTTTGGAACTCCTTGGGAATTTGCGCGCCAGCCGTAAGCGTTTTCAATTCACCGCCGGCATTGGACGTCACGTCCTCCATAGTCAACAAGTTTCCTTTTTGACCCGCGCTCCCATTGCTTTCCGTGAGCTGCACCCAATCGAATGTCGGGTCTTTCATGACCACGCGAGCTTCGTCGCCTTGCAACCGCAAGGAAAATCCGGATACGTTCACGACACCGAGCCCACCGGTTTGGCTGGGAGTGAATTCAACATTATTCTGAGCGACATTTTTCTGAGCGAAGGAGTACTCTCCTTCCAATGCCGTCAAATGCAATCGATCATCCAATTGGAAAACGCCGTTCAAGCATGGCGTAGCCGGGAGGCCCGGGGCGGTACTAAACCATACGCCTTCCAAACACAGAAGGGAGTCCCGGCCATTGTTAGCCAGTTCCAATCGCAATCCTTCGCCCAACCAAGAGGTGGTCACCTTTGCCTTCAATCGGATTTGGGCAGCAACGCTTGAATCCTTGAGAGTGCGGTTGATTTCTCCCGAGGCGGCAAGTGTGGTGACCTTTCCTTGGGTTAAAGTCAGGGTATCGAGACTTAAACGCAAGGCGGAATTTCCTACGAAGGCCCCGGCCGAATCATCTTGGGAAAGAATGAGGCTGTCCCCGCGTACCGCGAGCAAAGTGGCCAATCCCGTAGCCGTTGCAACGCCGGGACGTAAACTCCAACCGCCGCTGACGCGCATCTCCTGCCCATTCGCCAGATGCAAGGTCATGGCTTGCGGAGTCGCAACCGGACTACCCAATCCCGAAAAAACCAAATCGCCCTTGGCCGTATCCGCTACCGCGACGTGCAGTCCGCGTAGGCCATGGATGACGGCGCCTCCAGGATTCTTCGAATCCGGAAAGACGGTATGCGGCAGGACGACGTCGAAATTTTGAACGTCGACGCCCGCGGTATCGAACGCGTATTGGTTCAACATCAATCCCAAACCGCCATAGCCAACAGTATCGGGATGGGTGGCAACGAAGCTGTTCCGCGATCCGCCGTCGAAAGTCATGGTATACGGGGCGAATCCTTGCGCGCTCAATTCCACGGGCAAGGCCAGGGCATCGCGCCGCGTAAAGGCCGTGTCGCCGGTGGCTTGATCATGGACGGTATATTCCAGAAAAGGTCCGCAAGTGCCGCAGGCGCCTTCCATCCGCACGGAATGGACGGGACCTGAATCGGTCAAGGCCGTGAAGAATTTCGCCCGGCACGCGGTCAGGCTGAAACCGGGAGAGCCATGGATGGCGGCGACCAAACGGCCGATATGGAATTCATCTTCGTGCACATACACGGAATCGGTAAATCCATTGGTTGTTAAAGGAACCGCCGTGGACAGCGCGGGGTCGCCGCTGGCGCGGGCCCAAGCGCCCCGGTCATCGCGGATGCGCATCCCTTCGATGCCGAGCTTGAGCCCGGTTCCGGTCGGCAGGAAATGCAGGGAATCCAGGCGCAGTTCGGCCATGTATTTACCCAAAGGCACGGTCATGGTCTTTACGGCCTGGCACTCACCCGCTTCGGGACAAAGCGCCATATCCAGGGTCCCGCCGGTGACGGAGGTGATTTTCTGGAAGTAGCGGTTTCCCAAGGAATCGGACAATACCCGGCCCGTGGTCGAATCAATCAGCGGCAATACGTGAACGGTGGCCCCGCGCAAAAGGATGCGCTGCCCAGGCAATTCGACATTGGACGCGCTCAAGTTCACGACCAAATCGCCCACCAAGGTGGTGGAATCGATTTCCAGCCCCTGCAACCAGGACAAGCGCAAATGGTCCGAATAGTCGAAGGTGCGCATCAGCACGGACGGCTGCATCGGAACCGTGGCCGAATCGTTGCGGATGCCGAAAAGCAAGCGTGTGGCGTCACCGGTGTCTCCGGCGATTTTGACCGGTCGCACCCAGAGGCGGTAACTGTTGAGTTCGCT
>DAINDC010000343.1:5370-6078 GCA_036732085.1 Fibrobacterota bacterium
GATCCAATCGCCGTTGGGGTAGCCGGGCAAACTATTGGCCGCCGATACTTGCAGGCGCCAGTGATTGCGCGACTGGACGGTGATGTCCGGTACGGGGAGAGCAACCGGGAGGCCACCGGCGGCGCGTTCCAACTTCACGTCAAGACCCAGGGAATCGGGGTAGTCTTGGGAGAGGGTGACGTCAAACGCGGGCGTGGCCGTGAGGATATATCCCTGCCATAAAGTATCGAGCGGCTTCACGGTCAAAAGCGCGGGCGGCAAGTCATTGGGCAAAGTCTTGTAATGCTGCTCGTTCCAATTCGAGGCATTGCCGAAGCGATCCACGGCGCGGGACTTCACCGTGATATCGGTTCCGGAAGGCAGGCCGGATAAGGTAGTGCGGACGGAAAATCCATCCTGGCCCCAGCGCGGCAATTCAAGAGCGGTGAAAGTCGGAACATCATCGGATTTCTTGAGGGCCAGTCCGGCCACGTGACGCCGTCATCGAGCATGTACAAATCCAGATTATGATCGCCGGCCACGAGGGTGATTTTGGGACCACGAACCCATGTGGTGGTATCGCCCGTCAGGCTTACTTCACCGTTAACCAAGGGATGGCCGTCCAACCCTAACGCGATGCGACTGGAACTGGCCCCATTGAGGACGCCGGGTAATAACCATACTTGCCATTGTTCACCCAGACTGGAATTGCGGCTCGCGACCAAACTA